>NZ_JBVIBK010000005.1:0-322893 GCF_055573455.1 Streptomyces sp. NPDC030183 | reverse complement strand
CAGGGCGATCCGGCCGGTGAGGGTCTTGCGCAGCTCCATCATGATCCGTTCCTCCGCCTACGGCTGGCCCCCAGAGAGCTGACGACCTTCACCAGGAGCAGTCCGGCCAGGGTCAGGACCAGCAGGATGACGCCCTGCGCGGCGGCCCCGTTCCACTGGTTCTCCTTGGTGACCTGCTGGTTGATGAGGGTGGCGATCATCGTCTGGTTGGGGCCGCCCATCAGGGCCGGGGTGATGTAGTAGCCCAGCGAGAGGATGAAGCTGAGCAGTCCGGCACTGGCCAGACCCGGCGCGACGAGGGGCAGATACACGCGGCGGAAGATCGTCACGCGGTTCGCGCCCATGCTCGCGGCCGCGGCCAGCAGGCGGCGGTCCACGCCGCGCATCACGCCGTACAGCAGGAGGACGGTGTAGGGGAGCATCATCGAGGTGGTGCCGATGACGACGCCGAGCTCGTTGTAGAGGAGTTGGAAGGGCGCGCCGGGGATGGACATGGCGGTCAGGGTCTCGTTCACCAGGCCCTTGTCGCCGAGCATGATGATCCAGCCGTAGGTGCGCACCAGCGCGGAGACGAAGTGCGGCACGACCACGACCAGCATCGCCAGACCCGCCCACACCGGCTTCAGACGGGTGATCGCCTGCGCCAGGACGAACCCGAACACCAGGCTCAGCACCGCCGTCTCGGCGGAGATCCGCAGCGTGGTGAACAGCACCGACAGGTTCACGCCGGTCAGGGCGTCGGCGTACCAGTGCAGCGTGAACGATCCGTCCGCGTCCTTCAGGCTCAGCAGGAGCGTGCTGAAGATCGGGTACACGAACAGCACCAGCAGGTACACGACCACGGGCAGGGCGTAGAGGATCCCGACCCGGGTCCGGCGCGAAGCAAGCAGCTTCCGCGGGCGGGCGGGTGCCCCCGCGGTGAGGGTGGCAGCCATGACTCACCCGCCCTGTTCGACGGGGAAGAGGTTGACGTCCTCGGGGTCGGCGGTGATCCCGACCCGCTCACCGGCGACCGGGCCGCGGCCGGCCGGGACCTCCAGGCGCAGCAGCGGCGCTTCCTTGCCGTCGATGCG
The DNA here is from genome assembly GCF_055573455.1 of Streptomyces sp. NPDC030183. Lineage (NCBI taxonomy): Bacteria > Bacillati > Actinomycetota > Actinomycetes > Kitasatosporales > Streptomycetaceae > Streptomyces > Streptomyces sp. NPDC030183. Next base: position 321,820 of record NZ_JBVIBK010000005.1, on the reverse strand, counting down.
TACGCCCGCGCGGACCAGGGTGCCGACGTAGGTGGCGGTCTCGACCGTGCCGGTACAGAAGCCGTCGTCGGCGGCGCTGGCCCGCAGCCGGCCCGGCTGCACCGCGACCTTCACCTGGGTACCGGGGGCCAGCTGGTGACGGCGGGCCTTGACCAGCCCACCGGAGTTGTCCAGGCGGACCAGGGTGTACTCGCCGTCCTGCTTCTCCACCCGGCCGGGCAGGAAGTTCGCCGCACCCAGGAAGTCCGCCACGAACGGCGTCCTGGGCCGTTCGAACAGCTCGCGGGGGGTGTCGAACTGCTCGATGAGACCGTTGCGCATCACCGCGATACGGTCGGACATGACCAGCGCTTCTTCCTGATCGTGCGTCACGTAGATGACGGTCAGGCCGAGTTCCTGCTGGATGGACTTGATCTCGATCTGGAGCTGGTCACGGAGCTTCTTGTCCAGGGCGCCGAGCGGTTCGTCCATGAGGATCACCGGCGGGCGGTAGACCAGCGCCCGGCACAGGGCGACACGCTGCTGCTGGCCACCGGACAGCTCACGCGGCTTACGGCCGCCGAACCCGGACAGACCGGCGATCTCCAGCGTCTCCCCGACACGCCTGCGGATCTCGTCCTTCGGCACACCTCGCAGGGTGAGGGGGAAGGCGACGTTCTCACTGACGGTCATGTGCGGGAAGAGCAGGTACTGCTGGAAGACGAAGCCCAGCCCCCGCTTCTGCGGCGCAAGCCGCGTCACGTCCCGGCCGCCGACGGTGATGGTGCCGGAGTCCGGTTCGCAGAAACCAGCGATCATCATCAGCGTCGTGGTCTTGCCCGAGCCGGAGGAGCCGAGGAAGGTGACGAACTCCCCCGCCGCGATCTCCATCGACGCCTCGTCGACGGCGACGACGTCGCCGTAGGTCTTGCGCAGAGCCACCACCGACAGCGCCTTGCCGGTCGCGGTGGCCGGCTTGGCGCCGGCCACCTTCACCGACGGTGCGGCGACACCGAAATCAGCCACGAGCCCACTCCAACCAGCGCTTGGTGACGGCCGACTCGTTCTTCAGCCACCAGTCGATGTCCGCGTCGAAGCCCTTGTCGTAGTACTTCGGCGCACCGGCGAGCGCGTTGCGCTCGTCCTCGGTGAGCTTGGCGTAGGCCAGCGGCGAGGAGGGGTTCGACGGGAACGCCTTCGCCAGAGCGACCTGGCTCTCCGCCCGCAGCGAGAAGTCCATCAACAGGTAGGCGTTGTCCACGTTCGACGCGCCCTTGGCGATGGCATAACCCGAGAACTGGCGGCGCATGCCGTTGAGCTGACGCTCCACCGGCACACCCTGCTTCTGCAGATCGGCGAGACGGCCGTCCCACACGGTGGACATCGTCACCTCCTGGCGGCTCAGCAGCACGCCGGGGAGCGGGCCGCTGTCCCAGAACTTCTTGATGTCGCCCCGCAGCCGGGTCAGCACCTTGAACGCGCGGTCCACGTCCAGCGGGTACAGCTTGTCCATCGGGACGCCGTCGGCCAGCAGCGCGAACTCCAGCTCCGGCAGGTCACCGTCCGGATGGACCATCGCACGGCTGCCCGGGAACGCCTTGGTGTCCCAGAAGTCCGCCCACGACTCCGGCTTCCTGCCCCCGAACGCGTCCGTGCGGTACCCGATGCACTGGCCGTAGAAAGCCGCGCTGATGGCATGGTCGGTGACCTGGGCCTCGGGGATCTTCGCGCTCTTCACGCTCTTGATCCGGTCATGGTCCAGCATCTCCAGGGCGTTCTGCCCCAGGTACTTGAGGTGGGACATCATCGAGTTGTTGATGAGGTCGCACTGCGGGCGGCCCTGCTTGATCTGCGCCAGCAGCGGGGCGTCGTCCAGGTTCAGCACCTTCACCTGGATACCGGTCTCCCGCGTGAACGGCGTGTAGATCGCCTTCTGCAGAGCCGCGCCGTAGGAACCGCCGCTGTCACGGACGACCACCGTCTTGCCGCCGCCCTTGCCGCTGCCCGACGAAACCCGGCTGGTGCCGGTGCCGCAGGCGGAGAGGGACGGGAGAGCGGCGAGGGCGGCTAGACCGCCTGCTCCGCGCAGGAGCGCTCTACGACCGATCTGGGCATCACTCATGGCAATACTCCTCATCTGGGGACGCGTGGGACCAGTTGTGCGGGGGCTTTACCTCGCGGGCGGGGGCGTTCAGGGCGGCGAACGCGGGCAGAGCATCGCCCGCTTGCGTTGCCGATCGCTGTTTGGGGCGCGTGTTCGCCGTGAATCGAAGTTCCCGACGACCTTGTCGTCGGAGCGGGGCGGCTGGGTGGCCAGCGGAGTGGGGGTGGTCCTCACCAGAGCCGGAGCACTACCCGGCGAGTGTTCGACGGTTCGTGCCGCGACGGCGGTCGCCCAAGGCAGGCGAGAGCAGCGCAGGTCGTTCAGCCCGTTGCTGGTGGTGAGGCCCGGCAGGGGCTCAGCCGGCGGTGTAGCCGCCGTCGACGGTCAGGACCGATCCGGTCACGTACGACGACTCCGACGACGCGAAGAAGAGCACCGCGTCGGCGACCTCTTCGGGGGTGGCGAGGCGCTGGAGCGGGATCGTGCTCTCGCGCTGGCGGCGGTATGCCTCGGGGTCGAGCCTGCGCTGGAACGCCGCCTCGATGACCGGGGTGGCGGTCAGGCCGGGAGCGACGACGTTGACGCGGATGTTGCGCGGGGCCCACTCGATCGCCGCGCCCTTGGCGAGCATGATGAGGCCCCCCTTGGCGGCGGAGTACAGGACCTGCCCCGCCATGCCCACCATGCCCAGCCGCGAGCTGACGCAGACGAACGAACCTCCGGTCTCGGGCATCAGCGGCGCGAAGTGCTTCATCACCAGGAACGCGCTGAGCAGGTTGCTCTCCAGCACGTTCCTCGCGTCGTCGCAGGCCATCTCGGTGAGCGGACCGTCGGCCTGCAGACCGTGGTTGAGGACGACGACGTCGACGGTGCCGAAGGACTCCGCGGCCTGTTCGGCCAGGTGCTCGACGAACGCCTCGTCGTTGAGGTCCCCGGGAACGTACAGGTCGTCGGGTTGAGCGCTGTCGAGCCGCTCCCTGCGGCCGGTGAGCAGCAGCCGCCCGCCCTCACGGCGGAAGTGGGAACTCACCGCCTGCCCTATGCCACTGCTGGCGCCTGTCACCAGGGCAGTGACGTTCTTGAGTCTCATGTCAGGCACTCCTCTTGCGGGGGAGGTCGGTCGGGGGTGGGGGCTCGGGGAGGACGGGATTCTCGTCCGGTGCCGGTCAGTTCTCGTCCCGTGCCGGTCAGTTCTCGTCCCATGCCGGTCAGTTGAGGAATCCGCGGGCGTCGACGGGCCAGCGCTCCAGCGACGTTCCCGTGCTGTCGGTGACGATGAGTTCCTCGAAGCCGAGGACGACCGGGCAGACATGGTTCGGCACGACCGGTACGACGGAGCCGACGCGGGGGCGGAACTCACCGTCCGGCAGCGGGAGGAACCCGTGGTACTCGTTGACCTTGGACAGGACCGCTGTCGTGCCGGCGATGCCGCCGTAGCCGATCTCGGGGCTGCCTTCTTTGCTGAGGGCCTTGTTGCCCACATCGAGGATGACCTGGCCGGGGACCCAGTCGCTGACCACGGTCCCGGCGACGAACAGCGCGATCTGGTCCTCCGTGCAGGCGCCCAGCCGGGCGTTGTTCAGATCGCCGAAGACGTACTCACCGGGACGGATCTCGGTGATCACGCCGCTGGTGGAGAACTCGAGGGTGGGAGTGGAGCCCGCGCTGACCACCTCCGCGGTGACCCCGACGCCTTCGAGGCTGCGTACGGCAGCGGTGAGCGTGGCTTCCTGATCCTGCGCGGCGCGCCGGCGAGCGTCCCGGTCGGTGCCACCGTGACCGGGATAGGTGAAGACTCCCACCGGCACCAGACCGCGCTTGCGGGCGGCGAGCGCGAGTTCGCCCGCGACCTCGGGCGGCGCCCCCGAACGACGGGCACCGCAGTCGACCTCGATCACGACCTGCAGCCGGTCCGGTTCGTCTCCCATCGCGTCGGCGAGCGCCTCGATCGCCGCGACGTTGTCGACGCCCACCCGCAGCCTGGCGGCCTCGGCGAGCCGGCGGATCCGGGGCTTCTTCGATCCCGCGACCCAGACCGGGTAGGCGAGGAAGATGTCGTCGAACCCGGCCGCGGCGAAGACCTCGGCCTCACCGACGTTTCCCGCGGTGATTCCGACCGCGCCCGCCTCGATCTGACGTCGCCCGATCTCCACGCACTTGTGCGTCTTGACGTGTGGCCTGACCTTGAGGTCGTGCTGGTCGGCGAAACCCTGGACGCGGTCGATGTTGCCCTGCATGACGTCGACCAACACGATCGGCGCGGGGGTGTCGATCCGCTCGGCCAGAGCGTCGAGTGCTCGTTGCAGCCGGTTCACGCTGCCCTCCCCGGGACGGCGGTGCACACCATCTGGATCTCGACGGGGCTGTTAAGCGGCAGCCCGGCGACACCGATCGCGGTGCGAGCGTGCCGTCCGTTCTCACCCAGTACCTCGATGAGCAGTTCGCTGGCCGCGCTGGCGACATTCGACTGCTCTCCGAAGTCCGGCGTGCTGGCCACGAAGACCAGCATCTGCACGATCCGGACCCGTTCCAGGTCGCCCACCGCCTGCACAGCGGCGGCGAGAGCGTTGAGCGCGGCATGGCGGGCCAGTGACCGCGCCGTCTCCAGCTCGACGTCCCGGCCGACTATGCCCTGACCCAGCAACCAACCGTCCTTGTACGGCAGTTGGCCCGAGATGTAGATGCTGGAGTCCACCGACCGGTGGTGCACGTAGTACGGGTTGTCGGCGAGTTCGGGAAGGGCGAGGCCCAGGGCCTGAAGCCGAGCGGAAGCCGAACCGGTGCTCGCTGCCGACGTCACGGACCGACTCATCTCGTCACCGCCGCGGACAGCACGGGGAACAGGACGACATGGTTGGTGACACATACCTGTTTCACACGAATCTTGATCATCTGCACTCGGCTCTCTCCTCGAGCGGCAGGGGCGACAAAGCGCCATATCGTGGCTTATAAGCGCCCGGGCTATTGTCGTTTGTCGACCATATGGTTGCCCGTAGAGCACTGTCAATACCGCTGGAGGCAACGGTCGACGCCTGACCCTGGCTGCCGAAGAGGCCGTAAAAGCCCGCGCGGGCGCTCCGGGACAGCTACGACATGTGCCACGGACCCGTAGCGGTTGGCGAATCAGTGGTCCTGGCCCTGGATCCGTGCGGCGGCGCGGTGCAACTCGGCAAGGACTGCGCGGGCGGCCTTCCGGGCGGTGCGCTCAGGCCGGTGGAGGAGGTCGATGTCGCGTCGGGCGTACACCCCGCCGAGCGGCTTGAGGACGACGTCCGGGTGCGGCCGAGCGGTCCAACGGGCATCAGCGTGAGGCCGCCGCCGGCGGCGACGACCTCGGCTAGCACCGCGGACATCAGCGGGAAGCCGTCGTGCACCGTGATCCACGGCTGGTCCGCCACGTCCCGCGGCGTGGGCAGCGGCTGGACGCCGGCATATGGCCAGCCGGCAAGGCGCAGGCCAACATCCTCTTCTGCCGCCTGCCGCCTGCCGGGCGCCGGGCGTCGTCCGCCTCGTCACCTCCGCCGACCATCGGCCGGAACCGGCCAGGCGGCTTGCTCAGCGCGCGGCGGTCGCGACTCCGGCCGCGCCCAGGAACCTCGCACGAGCACAGAACAATGACCATGACGCAGAGGCAAGTAGCCGACACACAGCCTGAGCGGCTGCGGAGTCAGCCGCCGACGTCTCGGCACGGGCGTGCGGCGTCACGCCGGCGAGCCGGGCTTTGACGCTTCACGCACGTCGGCATGGCCCTCAAGAGTGCCGGGGCGCGTGTTCCCCTCGATCTGCCGTCCGGTCTCCCAGCCCCATGGGGAAGTGGGCGGCCAGTTCCTGGCGGAACGCGTCGGAGTCGCCCTCCAGGGCGACCGTGGCCAACTTCTCGTGCTCGACGACCAGTTGCTGCGGGTTGTCGCTGTACGTGCGGTGATCGACGCTGAGGTAGAGGCGCAGCTTGGTCTCCCAGCCGTTCCACATACCCTGCAGGACACCGTGGCCCGAGAGGTCGTAGAAGAGCCTGTGGAAGCGGAGGTGCGCGTCGATGCTGGCCGGGATGTCGTCCTTCTCCATCGCCCGACGCAGATCCTCGACGGTCTGCAGCAGCCGCGGCCGCTCAGCACCACGCAGCGCTTCGGCCGAGAGTTCGGCGGCGTACGGCTCGACGTGCAGCCGGACCGAGTCGATCTCGGCGACCTCACGAGGGCTCACCTCTACGACGAACGCCCCTCGATAGGGGATCTTGACGACGAGTCCTTCCTCCTCCAGCTTCGTCAGCGCCTCACGGAGCGGGGACCGGCTGATCCCCAGATCCGTGGCGATGTGCGCCTCGCGCAGCTGTCCACCGGGAGGGACGCTTCCATCGAGGATGGCGGCACGCAGCGTACGGTACACACCGTCCGGCGTCGTGGTCCGCTGTTCCTGCCACTCGAACTTGTGGTCCACCCCGTCGCCCTTTCTCGGCACGCCACTTGGTCGTTTGTCGACTATACCCCTGCGGGCAGTGCCTCCATCCGAGGTTCCGCGGGCATGGTTGACACTCGACAGCCCCACGGTCGACAATCGACCAACCGCAGATGGTCGACAATCGACCACGGCTCCCGGGGTTGCCCCGCCACTGATCACCAGGAGGACCCATGCCATTCGACTTCAAGCCCAAGTTCGCGACGTTCGACATGAACGGAACGCTGATCAAGTTCAGCATCAACGACACGATGCGCGAAGTGCTGGGCGACCGGCTGCCGGCCGAGATCGCCGACGACTTCCTGCGGATCTGCAAGGCGTACCGGATCGACGAGTGCACGGGTGCGTACCAGCCGTTCCACCAGGTCGTCGCCCGCTCCATGGAGCGGGCCTCGCGCAAGGTCGGTCTCGAGTTCCGCGAGGAGGACGCGCGGGCCGTGTACGAGACCATCCCGACCTGGGGCCCGTACCCCGGTGTCACCGAGGCGCTGAACCGCCTGGCCGAGGAGGTCCCGCTGGTCATCATCACGAACAGCGACACCGCGCACGCCGAGCGCCTCGCGGAGAACCTGAAGGCCCCGTTCGAGGTCGTCATCAGCGCCGAGGAGATGGGCGTCTACAAGCCGCGACTGGGCACGTTCGACTACATGTTCGAGAAGCTCGGTGTGACGCCCGACGAGATCGTGCACGTCTCCGCGAGCCCGATGTACGACCTGCGCTCGGCGGCGATCATGGGCATCGAGAACAAGGTGTACATGGACCGGGGCTGGGAGCACGACGAGCACTGGCTCGGCTACGAGCGGATCACCGACATCGCCGATCTCCCCGTCCTGTTCGGCCTGCCCCGCCCCTGACGCCTGGGCGGAGACCTCCTGTCATCCGCACCGTGGTACGGGTGCGGCGGCGAACCGGTCATAGCGGTACGGCTGTGCACCGGCTCCCCCAGGCCCTGGACACGCTCGTCGAGCGAATCGACACCCCGGCGCCGATCGTGCCGGCCGCCGTGATCGGGACGACTTCGTCTTCGACGGCTCACGGCTCGGCACGGTCGGCTGGTCGGCGAACCCGAGGAGGTCCTGTGCTCCGCCATGGGAGGCAGCCTCATCCTGCTCACCAAGGACGCGGCGGAGGAATGGGCTCCTCGGTCCCCAGCCCCAGACGAAGGACACACCATGAACGCCCTCGCGGCGCCACCCCGCAACGGAGAGCTCGGCTTCTGGGTGGCCCAACTCGCCGACATCAGGCCCTCGTTCCCCCGTTTCACCGGCCAGGACTCCGTCGACGTGGCCATCGTCGGCGGCGGTTACACCGGCCTGTGGGCGGCGTACTTCGCCAAGAAGCTCGAACCATCGCTCTCGGTCGCCGTCTTCGAGGCCGAACAGGTGGGCTACGGAGCGTCGGGCCGCAACGGTGGTTGGCTCTCGGCCATGCCTCCGGGAAACCGCGCCACCTTCGCCCGCGCCGGAGGAGGTCTGGCAGCGAGCCGGGCGCTGCAGCAGGAGTTCGTCACCGGCGTCGACTCCGTCCTGGACATCCTCCAGGCCGAGGGCATCGACGCCGATCAACGCAAGGGCGGCGCGCTCGTCGCCGCCCACACCCGGGCGGGGCTGGGCCGGCTTGTCGCCAGACGGGACGCCGACCTGAAGTACGGACTGACCGGCGACGACGTCCGCATGCTCGACCGGGAGGAGTTCCGGAGCCGGATCAACATCTCCACCGTCCACGGCGGGCTCTACTACAAGCACTGCGCGCGGTTCCACCCCGCGAAGCTCGTCTACGGCCTCGCCGACACCCTGACCTCCATGGGGGTGGCGATCTACGAGGGCAGCCGCGTGGAAAGCGTCGGCGGCAAGACCCTCACCCTGGCCGACGGACGTGTCACCGCGGCCAGGACGTTCATCTGCACCGAAGGCTATTCGGGACCGCTGCTCGGCAGCCGGACCCTGATCCCCGTCAATTCCTCGATGATCGTGACCAAGCCCCTGCCGGAGGAGGTCTGGCAGCAGATCGGCTGGGACGGGCCCCAGTGTCTCAGCGACTCCGCGCACACGTTCATCTACGCCCAGCGGACCTCGGACGGCCGTATCGCCATCGGGGGCCGCGGTGTCCCCTACCGCTTCGGGTCCGGCACAGGGGGAGCCGGTGCGACCGCCCGGTCGACCGTCGACCTGCTGTCGCACAAGCTCGGTTCCTTCTTCCCGGGCATCCCCTTCGAGGTGGAGCATGCCTGGTCGGGAGTGCTGGGCGTGACGCGTGACTGGAACGGCGGTGTGCACTGGGACCCGGCGTCCGGGGTCGGATCGTCCACCGGCTACGCGGGACACGGCGTCACATCGGCGTACGTCGGCGGCAGGACTCTCGTGGAGCTCGCCTTCGAGCGGGAGACCGAGCGGACCACCCTCCCCTGGGTCGGCTACCGGGCGCGGAAGTGGGAACCGGAACCCGTCCGCTGGCTGGGCGTTCACGCCATGTACCGGCTCTTCGGCATCGCCGACCGGTGGGAAGAGCACAGGGGTTCCCGCAAGACCTCACTTCTGGCCGACTTCGGCAGCAGACTCGCCGGGCTTCACGAGTAGACGAAAGGGAAACCGCTCGCATGGACGCACAACTCGCCGTCATCGGTCTGGGCAGCATCGGAAGCATGGCCCTGTGGCAGGCTTCCCGACTGTCCGACTCGGTCGTGGGCTTCGAGGCCGCGACCCCCGCCCACGGCCGCAGTGCCGTGGGCGGGGACACCCGCCTGCTCCGCATGATCTATTTCGGGAAGCCCGACTACTACCCCATCATGGAACGCTCCCGCGGCCTGTGGGCCGAACTCGAAGCGGAGACGGGGCAGGAGATCTTCACGCCGACCGGGGGACTGTCCATCGGTACGGCGAACAGCGGCTTCCTCAACAGCCTCCTCGAGACAGCCCGGGTCAACGGAGCCGAGCACCGCCTCCTCAGCCGGAAAGAGTTGGCCGAACGCTACCCGCAGCACAACCTGCGCCCCGACGACTGCGCCGTCTACGACCCCCGCGCCGGCGTGCTGCGCACCGACCGCGCCGTCAGCGCGGCCGTCGCGGCGGCCCAGGCGAACGGCGCCACCGTCCTGCAGAACACCCCCGTGGACAGCATCACCGAGACCGAGCACGGCGTGGTCGTCACCTCGGGCGACAGAACCTGGACGTTCGACAAGGTCATCGTCGCGTCGGGCGGCTGGTCCCGAAGGCTCATGCCCGACCACCTCAAGGCCGTCACGGAAACCCATCGGATCGTCCTGACCTGGTTCGTCGCCCAGGACAGCGCACAGTTCTCCCCGGAGAACTTCCCCGTCTTCAGCCGGCTGTACGACGATCGCTCCCTGTACGGCGCACCCGCCGTCGACGGCGTGACGGTCAAGGCGTCGGTGGACGGACCGCTCAGCGGACGCGCCAGGACCACCCCCGACCCGGACTCCGTGCCGAGGGAACTCACCCGGGAAGAAATCGAGAAGGTCACCGAGACGGTCACCGAGTTCTTCCCCGGCCTGATCCCCACCATCGTGCGCTCCGACGCCTTCCCCGACCTCTTCACCGAGGACAGGCACCCCCTCCTCGGCCGGCTGGACGAGAACAGCCGCGTCTACTGCGCCACAGGGTTCTCCGGGAAGGGCTTCAAGATGGCCACCGGCTACGGCCACATCGCCGCACACGAGGCGCTCGGCAAGCAGACGTTCGACGGGCTGGACTTCGTGCGTCCGGCCCGGTTCAAGTCCCGGTAGCCCACCGCGCTCGCCCGGGCGGCGGGGGGCAGCGGCGGGGCAGCGGCGGGGTCAGCGGCGGGGGCCAGGATGCTCAAGGCGTTCGCGGTGAGGTAGGGGACGGCCGAGGCGAGGATCCCGGCGGCCACGGCGTACCCCACCACCCCGACGGTCGGCGGCTGCCGGACCATCACGACCAGGCCGACGGGGAGGAAGAGCAGCGCCGAGAGCGCGGCGGCCGCCGCGGAACCCTGCGCGCCGGGGACACGGCGGCCGACCGTACGGTTGAGCAGGATGTACGACGCTTCGCGTCAGGAGACGGTCAGACCAGATAGTCGGCCACCAGGGTGGCGAACTCGTCGGGGGTGGCCAGGCGGATACCGAGGTCTTCCGCTTTGGTCCGCTTGGATCCGGCGTTCTCCCCGGCGACGACCAGTGAGGTCTTCTTCGACACGCTGGAGGAGGAGCGCCCTCCGGCCCGTTCGATCAGCTCGTTCATCTGGTTGCGGCTGAGCTTCTCCAGCGGACCGGACATGGCGCCGGTGACCACCACGGTCATGCCCGAGAGCGGCCCGCCCGCGGCGTTCGCACTCCCCGTGTCGGCGGCGGTGGGGCTCGGCGGCGTGGCGCCGGGCTCGGTCATGTTCACCCCGGCGGCGACGAGCTTGTCGATGAGCGGGGCGAGTTCGGCCAGTTCGGCGACGATGGAAGGGGCCTTCTCGGTGCCGATGCCCTCGACCTGCTGCATGGCGGTGGCGTCGGCGGCGCGGATGTTGTCCATGGTGGCGAACCAGCGGGCGATGCGCCGTGACATGGACCGGCCCGTGCCGCGTACGCCGAGCGCGCACAGCACGCGGGACAGCGGCTGGGCCTTGGCGGTGCTGATCGCGGTCAGGAGGTTGTCGGTGCTGGTCTCCCCCATGCGCTCCAGGCCGAGCAGTTGCTCGCGGGTGAGGGTGAACAGGTCGGCGAGATCGGCGACCAGGCCGGCCTCGACGAGTTGGACGACACGCGTGGCGCCGAGGCCCTCGATGTCGAGCTGGTCGCGGCCGGCGGCGTAGGAGAGGGAGGCGACCAGGTGGCAGTTGCGGCCCTGCTCGCAGCGCCAGCGCTCCTGGCTGGTGTCGATGCCGGAACCGCAGCGCGGGCACACCTCGGGGAAGACGATGGGCTGCTCGGCGCCGGTGCGCAGGTGCGCGACGGGGGCCTCGATCCGCGGTATCACGTCGCCGGCCCGGTGGACCATGACGTGGTCGCCCAGCCGGAGGTCTCGGCGGGTGATGTCGGCGGGGTTGTGCAGCGTGGCGTAGGTGATGGTGGCGCCGTCGATCTCGACGGGTTCCAGCACGCCGCGCGGGGCGATGATGCCCGTGCGGCCCACGTTCCACTCGACCTCCAGCAGCCGGGTGATCTTCTCCACGGCCGGGAGTTTGTAAGCGATCGCCCACCGGGGAGCTCTCGATCCGGATCCGGCGGTGTGCTGGTCGGCGGCGAGGTCGGCCTTGATGACGATCCCGTCGATCCCGAACGGCAACCGCGCCCGCAGCGCCGCGATCTCCTCCACCCGGGCCAGCACCTGTTCACCGCTGCGGGCCACTGTGCCGGGGACCGCGGTCGAGGCGGTGGTGTTCACCCCGAGGTCGGCGGCGAGGACCATCAGGTCACTGTGGGCGAGGTCGCCCAGCCGCGTCGCGAGGGCGGGATCGGTGTCGGGCAGGGGCAGCAGGCCGTAGCCGAAGAACGTCATGGGCACCGTGTAGGCGCGCTCCTTGGCGCGCAGTGTGCCCGCGGCCGCGTTGCGGGGGTTGGCGAAGGGCTGCCCGCCGTGCCCGGTGCGGACCTCGTTGGCGTGCTCGAACTGGGCGGTCGTCATGAGGACTTCGCCGCGCACCTCCACGCTCACCGGTTCCGACAGGGTCTCGGGCAGGCCCTCGATGGTGCCCATCGCGTGCGAGACGTCCTCCCCGGCCGTCCCGTCCCCCCGGGTGATCAGCCGGGTGAGGCGGCCACGGGTGTAGCGGGCGGCGATGGCGAGACCGTCCAGCTTCGCCTCCACGCTCCACTGGTCCACCTCGTGGCCGACACGCCGGGCCAAGGACGCCGCCCACGCGGTGAACTCCTCGGCGGAGAACACGTTGTCCAGGCTCAGCATCGCCACGGTGTGCGGCACATCGCCCTCGACCGCGCCGCCCGCGACCTTCCCCGTCGGCGAGTCCGGGAGCACCTGGTCGGGATGGTCGGCCTCCCACGCGGCGATGCCGCGCACCAGCCGGTCGTAGGCATCGTCGTCCAGTGGTGAGGTACCGCCCGCGTAGTAGGCCGCCGCGGCCTTCACCGCGTCCTCGACCGCCTGCACGTAGGCGGCGGCATCCACGATCTGTGCAACAGGAGTCGTCATGACCGTCATCCTGCCTGCCACCACTGACAACGGCCCCGGGACAGCGGCGGCGCACGGCTGGGACAGGCACGGCCGGGCAGGGCGGTGAACAGGGCCGGCACCTCGAAGGGCCCCCGGGGCGGGCGAATCGCCAGGGGACGGAGCAGATCGGCATGTGTCGTGGCCGTTGTGGCATGGAGCGGGTGACAGGCGCGCGGGCGAGGCTCCTCGGCAGCCGCACCGTGCAAGGCGGCGGACTGCGAAGGAGCGATCTCATGGGCCGATACGATCTCGCCCTCATCGGATTCGGCGGCGTCAATCGCGCGCTCGCCGAACTCGTGTCCCAGCGTGGGGACCGCCTGGCCGAGGAGCTGGGCTTCACCCTGCGGGTGGTGGCGATCACCGATCTGCGGGCCGGTTCCCTGGTGGACACCGACGGCATCGATCTGGCGCCGCTGCTGGCCGCCGAGCCTGGGGAGCTGAGCTTCGCCGGCCTGGCCGGCGGCAGCGCGGATCCACGCAACGAGTGGGTGATCCGCGAGGTGCCGGCCGACATCGTCGTGGAGGCGACGTTCACCGACCCGGTCGACGGCGAGCCCGCCCTCTCCCATGTGCGCTGGGCCCTGGAATCGGGCAAGCACGTGTGCACCACCAACAAGGGACCTGTCGCGCTCGCCGGCCGCGCCCTGAAGCGGCTGGCCGCCGAGCGTGGTGTCGGCTTCGAGTTCGAGGGCTCGGTGCTCAGCGGCACCCCCGTTCTGCGCACCGCCGAGCGCATGTTCGGGGGCCTGGAGATCACGGGGGTCCAGGGCATCATGAACGGCACCTCGAACTACGTCCTCGGCCGCCTCGAAGAGGGCATCGAACTGTGGGCGGCCATCGCCGAGGCCCAGCGACTCGGGTACGCCGAAGCCGACCCCACCGCGGACATCGAGGGCCACGACGTCCAGCTCAAGGTGATGATCCTGGCCAACGAGGTGCTCGGCGCCGACCTGCGCCGCGAGGACGTCTTCTGCGAGGGCATCTCCTCGCTCACCCCGCACGAGGTGCGGGACGCCGCCTCGAAGGGGCTGCGGTGGAAGCTGGTCGGCTCCGCCACCCGCCACGAGGACGGCGGCGTCGACGCCCGCGTCACCCCGCTCGCCCTGCCTGCCGAGCACCCGCTCGCCGGGATCTCCGGCCCGGTCAACGCGGTCGCCTTCCACACCGACCTCCTCGGCACCGTCATGGTGTCCGGGCCGGGTGCCGGGCGCATCGAGACCGCCTACGCCCTGCTGTCGGACATCGCCGCCATTCACCAGCGTCACGCGGACGCCGACTCCGCGCCGGCGCGCCCCGTTCTGAAGGAGACCTCCCGTGTCTGACACCGCCGTGCCCCCCGCCATCGCCCTCGGCACCGACGCCACGCCCGTGCGCAACCCCTACACCGGCGAGGTCATCGCCTCGGTGCCCACCACCGACGCGAGCGCCGTCGACGGCATCCTGCGGCAGGCCAGGTGCGGGCGCCGCACCGCGGCCTCCCTGTCCCGCGCCACCAGAGCCGCGATCCTGGAACGCGCCGCCCACCTGATCCAGCGGCGCGCCGAGTCCTTCGCCCAGCTCATCGTCAGCGAGGCCGGCAAGACCATCGTCCAGGCCCGCAAGGAAGCCGCCCGCGCCGTCAACACCCTGACCCTGTCCGCAGCCGAGGCACGACGCAACGCCGGCGAGGTCATCCCCTTCGACTCCCACGAGGGCTCGGAGAAACGGCAGGGCTGGTTCACCCGCGAACCGCTGGGCATCATCGTCGCCATCACCCCCTTCAACGACCCCCTCAACCTCGTCGCCCACAAACTCGGCCCCGCCATCGCCGGCGGCAACGCCATCATCCTCAAACCCTCCGCGCTGACCCCGCTGTCCGCGCTGCGCCTGGTCGACACCCTCATCGAGGCCGGCCTGCCCGAGGAGATCGTCACCGTCGCCCACGGCGACGCCGACCTCGGCGCCGCGATCGTGGCCGCCCCCGACGTGCGCATGGTGTCCTTCACCGGAGGCTTCGCCACCGGCGAGGCCATCTCCCGCACCGCCGGCCTGAAGAAGCTCGCCATGGACCTGGGCGGCAACGCCCCGGTCATCGTCATGGACGACGCCGACCTCGACGAGGCCGTCGCCTCCTGCGTCTCCGGCGCCTTCTGGGCCGCCGGCCAGAACTGCATCGGCACCCAGCGCATCCTCATCGCGGCCGAGGTCTACAAGCGCTTCCGCGACACCTTCGTCGCCCGCACCAAGCTGCTGCGCACCGGCGACCCCCGCGACGAACACACCGACGTCGGCCCCATGATCACCCCGGACGCGGCGGCCGCCACCCGGGCCAAGGTCGACACGGCGGTGGCCCAGGGCGCGGTCCTGCTGTGCGGCAACACCGTCACCGGCGCCCTGTACACACCGGCCGTCCTGGAAGACGTCCCGCCGACCTGCTCGATCTGGCACGAAGAGGTGTTCGCCCCGGTCGTCGTGCTCCAGCCGTTCACCTCCTTCCAGGACGCCGTCGAGCAGGCCAACGCCCTCGACTACAGCCTCCACGCCGGCATCTTCACCTCCCGCCTGGACCGCGCCCTGACCGCGGCCCGGCTGCTGGAAGCCGGCGGAGTCATGATCAACGACTCCTCCGACTACCGCCTCGACGCCATGCCGTTCGGCGGGTTCAAATACGGCAGCATGGGCCGCGAAGGCGTGCGCTTCGCCTTCGAGGAGATGACCCAGCCCAAGGTCGTCTGCGTGAACCACATCAGTGAAGTGGTCCGCTGACCGTCCACCGTCCACCGTCCGCCGCGCTCACCCGGCTGCCGCCGGTGGCTGCTCTCCCCGCGGGCGATCGACCACCCTGGACAGGGTGAGCGCGGTGACGGTGTCCCGTACGCCGGGCATCCTGGCGATCTCCTCCCAGATGCTCCGTACGCGTTCCAGCGAGGCCGCCTCCAAGCGCACCATGATGTCGAAGTCGCCGCTGAGGATCTCGCAGATGACGACCTCGGGGATGCGTTTGAGCGCGGCCAGGACGTCGCCGCCGCGCATGCGGTCCTGGCGGTAGACGAGCACGAGCGCCGGGACGACGTTGCCGGTGTCGTGGCCCGGGCGGACGATGGTGTATCCGGCGATGTGGCCCTGGCGCTCCAGACGTTCGACGCGCTGGCGCACCGCGTTGCGGGACAGCAGCACCTTGCCCGCCAGCTCGGAGTGCGAGACGCGGGCGTTGCGGGTCAGCTCGGCGATGATCTTCTCGTCGATGGCGTCCACAGCGGACCGTCTCCTTCACGACCGGGGTTGGCGATGGCGGCGAGGTGCGTGCCTCCCCGTTCGGGCTCAGGCCGTGGTGCGGCCGGTCGTGGTGATGAAGTCGATCGGCTGGGAGGTGCGGCCCTCAAGGGCGAGGTCCGCGGCGATGTCGCCCATGGCGGGTGAGACCTTGAAGCCCTGGCCGGAGAACCCGGCCAGCAGGACGATGTCGTCGCAGCCCGGCAGAGGGCCGACCAGCGGGCGGGTGCTGTCGGTGTAGCCCTCCATGAAGACGGACAGGCGCACCGGGTCGGCGTTCAGGCCGGGCAGGTGGCGGCGCACCACCTTGGTGAAGCTCTCCAGTTCTTCCGGTGCGACGGTCCGGTTCAACCGGTTCGGGTCGTCCACCAGCTTGTGGTGCGGCTGGGGCAGGCCCAGCTTGACGGCCAGGCCGTCCGGGGAGGGGATGCCGTAGAAGGGGGTGTCGCCGCAGCGGATGAAGGCGGGGCGCTCGGCGCCCCCCGGGTGGTCCTCGTGGGGCAGGAACCAGGCGCTGATCGCACGGTGGACGCTGACGTCCCACGGCAGGTCGGGCAGGAGATCACACACCCAGGGGCCAGGCGTGACGACCGCGGCGTCGAAGCGCTCGGTGTCGGTGTCGGTGCGGATCAGAACGCCTCCCCCGGCGGCGGGCGTGACTTCCCGCACCGGTGTGTAGCGGCGGATCCGGGCCCCCAGTTCCTCGGCGCGCCGGGCCGCGGTCTGGACCGTCAGCTCGGGGCGGATGAACCCCGCGTGGGGGTCGAGGACCACCAGGTCGCCGTCGTTGACGCGGAACTGCGGGAAACGCTTCGTCATCGCCTCGGCGTCGATCACCTCGTGGTCGAGGCCGTGCTCGGCGATGCCGTCGATGACAGTCCGCATCTCGGGGTCGTCGGCCGGCCCCATGACCAGGGCGCCGATCAGTCGGCGCAGTTCCCGTCCGGTCTCCGCCTGCAACTCCTTCCAGAGGGCGTCGGCGTGCCGGACGAGCGGCACATAGCGGCCGTCGTGGGTCTGCACGCTGCGGAAGACCCGGGTCTCACCGCCTGCGGCACTGCGGTCGTGGCCGGGCGCGAACCGGTCGTAGCCGACGACTTCGGCACCTCGGCCGGCCAGCCGCCAGGCGGCCTGACTGCCCATCGTTCCCACACCGACCACCGCGACGCGCTTCCTCGCAGCTGACACAGGACTGTCCTTCCGTCTCCCGGGCCGGCACCACCGGGCCCGAGCATGAGGATGATGTATGGCGACGTGGAGGGGGGCGGGCCGTTGAGACCCCATGTCATGTCGTGCCACAATGCGGCATGCTGTGCTATTATCTGGCACAGATCATGGCCCTCGCCTCGGGAGGAGTCAAGGGGGTCCAGCGGATGACCGCATCACTCGCCCGCGGCGTGGGCGGCGCGGTCTCCCCACCACGTGCCGTTCGACGTCACTTCCCTCGACGAGCCCATGGCCGTCGCCCGGCACTGCGTCAACCGCTCCGGGGCGAAGCCGGGACGACGCGGTCGTCGTGGTCGGCGCCAGGCCCATCGGTCTCGGCGCGGCGATCTGGCTGAAGCCGCGCGGAGTCGAGCACGTGGTCGTCATCGACGTCCTCCCCTCCCGGCTGGAGAAGGCGCTGGCCGTGGGCGCGGACGCCGTCGTCGACTCGTCCCGGGAGGACGTCACGGCCCGGCTCACCGCGCTGCACGGCCAGGCGGCCAACGCGCTGGGCCGGCCCCGGCCGGGCACCGACTCTCCATCGACGCGGCCGGTGCCCCGGCGTGTTCGACACGGTCGTGCGGTCGGCGAAGTGGCACGCGACGCTCGTCATGGTCGCGGTGCAGATGAAGGGCGCGGAGATCGACCTCGGGGGCATGCCGCGCAGCGAGTTGACCCTCGTCGCGTCGCAGGGCTACCCCACGGAGATCTGCGAGGCCACCCGGAGATCGTCGTAGTGGGAGGGGCGGCGGTCGGACCGGCGGGCCGGCAGTCGACGAGCGGTCGGCGGCCGCCCTACGTCGTCGTCCCCTCCAGGGGCAGGCGGATCGTGAAGGTCGTCGTCCCCGGGGTGCTGGTCAGGGTGAGGGTGCCGTCGTGGGCCCGGAGGAGGGAGTGGGCCACGGCGAGGCCGAGGCCGCTGCCGCCGCGGTCGCGGCTGCGGGCCTTGTCGACGCGGTAGAAGCGGTCGAAGACGCGCTCCTGGTCGTCCACCGGGATGCCGGGCCCGGAGTCGGTGACCCGGACCTCGGCCGTGCCGGCGACGACGTACACCTCCAGGTGCACCTTGGTGCCCGGCGGGGTGTGCACGGCGGCGTTGGTCAGGAGGTTGTCGAGCACCTGCCGGATCCGCAGCGGGTCCAGGCGCAGCCGTACCCGGTCGGGGCCCGCGGTGAGGGTCAGCGGATGGCCGGGGTGCCCGGCGCGGAACGCGTCCCCGGCCTGCTGGGCCAGCTCCACCAGATCGGCCTCCTCCCGGCGCAGCGGTGCTTCCACGTCGGCCGCGTCGAGGCGGGCCAGCGTGAGGAGGTCGTCCAGCAGGGCCCCCATGCGGGCGGCCTCGGCGCGCAGCCGGGCCAGGTGCTTGTCGCGTTCCTCGGGGCTGTGGGCGGCGGCGTACTGGAAGAGGTCGGCGTAGCCGCGTACGGACATCAGCGGGGTGCGCAGTTCGTGCGAGGCGTCGGCGACGAACTGGCGCAGGCGCTGTTCGGCCGCGGTGCGGACGGCGAACGCGTCGTCGATGTGCTCCAGCATCCTGTTGAACGCGGTCCGCAGCTCCTCGACTTCGGGGCCGCCGTCGCGGCGGTCGTGGCGCACCGGCAGGCGTGCCGAGTCCGTCAGGTCGTGGGAGGTGATGCCGCGGGCGGTGTGCGCCATGTCGCTGAGGGGCTTCAGTCCGCGCCGCAGCATGGCCCGGCCGAACACGACGAGGGCGGCGAGGGCGAGGGCGAACGCGACGACCTGGATCGTGACCAGCTGCTCGACGGTGTCCTCGATCTCCTCCATGGGGGCGGCGCCGACCAGGATCACCCCTGGTTCGGCCTCGCAGGCCCGCAGCCGGTACAGACCGGCTCCCCCGAGCTGCTCGGTGCGGGTGATCTCGGTGTCCGAGCCGACCTGGTCCGCGGCGAGGCGCGTGAAGTCGTCGATGTCCTGGGGCAGGTCGACCGAGTCCTCGGGGGTCCGCAGGTCGGGAGTGCCGTCCTTGATGTCGTAGACGGCGTAGTACCAGCCCCAGTACTTCTTGCCCTCCAGCGTGCCGTCGGCCGCGATGCTCTTGGACTGGGCGACCTGCGCGACATGGAGCTGTTCGTCGAGCTGCCGCGACAGATAGTCGCGCATGTACATGGTCAGCGCGTTGCCGACGATGGCGAACACCACGAGCGCGAGGGCGCCGAGGCCGAGGGCGAGCCTCGTACCCAGGCGCATGCCGCGGTAGGTCTCCTTCAGACGGGCGATCACTCGGCCGCCTGCCGCAGCACGTAGCCGAAGCCGCGCACGGTGTGGATGAGCGGTTCGCCGTTGTCGTCGAGCTTGCGGCGCAGCCTGCTGACGACGAGTTCGACGACATTGGAGCGACCGCCGAAGCCGTACTCCCAGACGTGGTCGAGGATCTGCGCCTTCGTGAGGACGGTCGGCGACTTGCGCATGAGGTAGCGCAGCACCTCGTACTCGGTGGGGGTGAGGGTGAGGAGCTTCTCGCCGCGGCGGACCTCGCGGGTGTCCTCGTCCATCGTCAGGTCGGCGACCTGGAGCACGGAGCGCTGGAAGCCGGGGCCGGTGCTGCGGCGCAGGACGGTGCGCAGCCGGGCCATCAGCTCCTCCACGGCGAAGGGTTTGACCAGGTAGTCGTCACCTCCGCGGGTCAGTCCGGCGACGCGGTCGGCGACGCCGTCGCGGGCGGTCAGGAACACCACGGGCACCATCGTGCCGGACCGGCGCAGCCGGTCGAGCACGCCGAAGCCGTCCAGGCCGGGCAGCATCAGGTCGAGGACCACGATGTCCGGATGGAACTCGGCGGCCTGGCGCAGCGCCTCCTCGCCGGAGTTCGCCGTGACCGCGTCCCAGCCCTCGTAGCGGGCGACGGTCGCCACCAGATCCGCGATGGGCGGATCGTCGTCCACCACGAGAAGTCGCACTTTTTCCACGTGCTCATACTGCGGCACCGATCGCCTTCGGCCATAGCCGCTCACAGCTCGCCAGAAGATCGATAAAAACTTGAAAGTTAACCGACAGTAAAACGACAGCGGTGCACGGACAAGCTCGTATCCCGGACCCGATCAAGGAGCTGTCAGCGTGACCACTGTCCAACAACCCCTCGCGGCGGCGAGCCGCTCGGGAGCGCGGCCCAAAGTGGTCGCCCGCACCGGTCTGTACGCGGTGCTGGCGGCGAACGTGGTCGCGGTGGCCGTCTTCTTCGTGCAGGCGAGCTTCGCCTCGAACGCCCTGATCGTGCTGGGCCGGCTGACCGGTCTGTACGGGGCGCTGCTGATGGCCTTCCAGCTGCTCCTGGTGGCCCGGCTGCCGTGGTTCGACCGGCGCATCGGCATGGACCGGCTGACCTCCTGGCACCGCTGGACCGGCTTCTCCGTGCTGTGGCTGCTGGTGGCGCACGGGGTGTTCATCGCCTTCGGGTACGCCCAGTCCTCGGGCATGGGCCCGGTGAACCAGGTGATCGACCTCGCCGAGACCACCGAGGGCGTGCTCCGCGCCATCGTCGCGCTCGGCATCATCATCGTGATCGGCGTGGTGTCGGCCCGCTACGCGCGGCGCCGGCTCGCCTACGAGACCTGGCACTTCATCCACCTGTACACCTACGTGGCGGTGGTCCTGGCCTTCACCCACCAGGTCGCGGCGGGCACGACGTTCGCGTCGTCCGAGGTGGCGACGGCGTACTGGTACGCGCTGTGGGGCGGCGCCCTGACGGCGGTGTTCCTGGGCCGGCTGGTGCTGCCGCTGTGGCGGAACTGGCGGCACCAGCTGCGCGTCACGGCCGTCGTCCACGAGTCGGACCACGTCGTCTCCATCTATATGAGCGGCCGTGACCTGGACCGGATGCCCGCGCGGGCCGGACAGTTCTTCCTGTGGCGGTTCCTGACCCGGGACCGTTGGTGGCAGGCCAACCCGTTCTCCCTGTCGGCGGCGCCCGACGGCAAGCAGCTGCGGCTGACGGCCAAGTCGGCCGGTGCGGGCTCCGCCGCGCTGCGCCATGTGAAGGTCGGCACGCGGGTGTTCGCGGAGGGCCCGTACGGCGCGTTCACCGCGATGCACCGCACCCGGCCGGAGTCGGTGCTCATCGCGGGCGGCGTCGGCGTCACCCCGATCCGGGCGCTGCTGGAGGAGATCCAGGGGCACGCCGTGGTGATCTACCGGGTGGGCACGCGGCAGGACGCCGTCCTGTACGAGGAGCTCCAGCGGCTCGCCTTCGACAAGGGCGCCGAACTGCACCTGGTCTCGGGGCCCGCCGTCCCTGACCTCCTCGCGCCGCGCGAGCTGGCCCGGATGGTGCCGGACATCGCCGACCGCGACGTGTTCCTGTGCGGACCGCCGCCGATGATGAACGCCGTCCTGGGCAGCCTGCGCGAGCTGGACGTGCCCAAGCCGCAGATCCACTTCGAACGCTTCAGCCTGGCGGGATGAGGAAGACACCGTGAAACGAGCGATACCCGCCCTGGTCCTGAGCGCCGCCGCGCTGGTCCCCGTGTGGCGCTACGCCCCCTCGACAGCGGCGACCACCACGGCGACCGCCGAGCCGGCGCCGTCGGCCTCGACGTCCGCCTCGGGCGGCTCCACCGTGGTGTCGGGCCCCACGATCGACACGGAGAAGGGTCCCGTCCAGGTCCAGGCGACCTTCAAGGGCGAGAAGATCACCGCCGTCAAGATGCTCCAGCAGCCGAACCATCCGCAGACCGAGGCGGCGGTGCCGAAGCTGATCGAGGAGACGCTTCAGGCGCAGAGCGCCGACATCGACACGGTCTCCGGCGCGACGATCACCAGTGGCGCCTACCGGAAGTCCCTCCAGGCCGCCCTCGACGCGAAGGGCTGATCATGCGCCGCGTCGAACACATCATGGGTTTCCCGATCTCCCTGCTCATCGAGGACGAGGGCACCACCGCCGAGGCCGCGGAGCCGGCGTTCGACTGGCTGCGCCAGGTCGACGCCCGGTTCAGTCCGTTCCGGGCCGACAGCGAGGTGTCCCGGCTGGACCGGGGTGAGCTCGCCCCACACGAGCTCAGCCCGGACCTGGCCGAGGTCCTCGACCTGTGCGAGGAGTACCGGGTGGCGACCGGTGGCGCGTTCGACGTACGGCTGCCGGGGCGGGGGCTCGATCCCTGCGCCATGGTGAAGGGGTGGGCCGTGCAGCGGGCGGCGGACCTGCTGACGGAGGGCGGCGCGCGGCGGGTCTGCCTCAACGCGGGCGGGGACGTGGCGGTGACCGGCGGTCCGTGGCGGGTCGGCGTGCGCCATCCCGAGCGGGCCGACCGGCTCTGCACGGTGCTGGAGGTGGGCGAGGGGGCGGTGGCCACGTCCGCGCGGTACGAGCGCGGCGACCATATCCTCGACGGCCGTACCGGGCGTCCGGCGACGGGCCTGCTGAGCGTGACCGTCGTCGCCGCGTCCCTCACGGAGGCCGACGCCACCGCGACGGCGGCGTTCGCGATGGGGGTGGAGGGGATCGAGTGGGCCGCGTCCAGGGAGGGGTGCGAGGTGTTCGCGGTCTCCGCGGATCGGAAGGTGCACCGGACTCCGGGGTTGCCGGTGGCGGCGGCCTGAGGGTCGGGGTGCGGCGCCTCAGAGCTCGGGGGGCAGTGCGGTACGGTGGCTGCGGGTGGTTCGTGGTTGTTCGCGCAGTTCCCCGCGCCCCTCGAAGGGCTGAGCCCCGGTGCCAGTGGTACCGGGCGGTTGTCGGCTCGCCTCAGAGCTCGGGGGCCAGTGCGGTACGGCGGCTGCGGGTGGTTCGTGGTTGTTCGCGCAGTTCCCCGCGCCCCTGGAAGGGCTGGGCTCCGGTGCCAAGGGTTGGCGGTGGCGGGCTGGTCCTGCGAAATTGCGTTGCGGGGTGTGGTGGGTGCCGTTGACAGTGGCCCCCATGACGATGACGCACTCCGCCGCGCTGCCGGCCGGTATGACCGTGCGCCCGGCGCGCCTCGATGACGCCGTGGCGGTGTGTGCGCTGCTGAACGAGGTCGACCTGCTGGAGATCGGCCGGGCCGAGACCGAGCTCGCCGAGGTGCAGGCCGACCTGAAGCACCCCGAGGTGGATCTGGAGCGCGACTCCTGGCTGCTGTTCGACGGGGACCGGCTCGTGGGGTACGGCCTGATGTGGGACGAGTCGGGCGGTGAGCGCATCGACATGGACCACTACGCCCTGCCGGACCGGCCGCTCGGGGCCCTGCACCTGTTCGAGCTGATGGAGGCCCGTGCCGTGGAGCGGGCCGCCGCCAACGGGGCGGGCCGCGCGGTGGTGCACCTGCACCTCAACACCGCGCCCACCACGGATCTGGACGCCCTGCGCGGCCGGGGCTGGCGTGCGGTCCGCCGCTACCACGTGCTGGAGCGGCCCCTGTCCGCCACCGACACGCTCCCCGCCCCACCACCCGGGGTGACCCTGCGGCCGTGCGCGAGCGAGGCGGACCGCCGGCGGGCCCACGCCCTGTTGCAGGCGTCCTTCGCCGACCACTTCGACTTCCAGCCGCGCACCTACGAGCAGTGGCTGGACGACATCGACGCCGAGAACGTCGACTGGTCGCTGATCTGGATCGCGCAGGTCGACGGTCTCGGCGACGCGGCGGCCCTGCGCACCCGTGACGACCGTACGGCCATGGCGTGGATCTCCTCCCTCGGCGTCCTCGCCGAGGCCCGCGGCCGGGGTCTGGGCAGCCATCTGCTGCGCCACGCCTTCGGCCACTACGCGGCGCGGGGCCGCGACCGCATCGGCCTCGGTGTCGACACGGACAACAGCTCCGGCGCCCTCGCGCTGTACGAGCGGCACGGCATGACGCTGGACTTCGCCGTCGACACCTGGGAGCTCGTCCGCCCCGTGGTATGAGCGGGGGCGGCGGTGTCGACAAAGTGCTGAGTCGGTAGCACGGCATCACCTCAACGCGGTTGCGCAGCGCGGTTCTTGGCGAGCGGCGGCGCGGTTCTTGGCGAGCGGCAGCGTGGTTCTCCACGAGCGACGGCTCGGCTTTGTTCGACCAGTCGGACATCGTTCGATTCCTCTTGACGCCCCGCCACGCCTCGATTGACACTCTCGCAACACGACGTCACACAGCCGAAACGGCGGAGCACCCAGGGACGGGGTCCTTCGCCCTCGGCCGTCCCCCTTTTCCTGGTTCCGCCCTTTCATCAGCCGTGCTCTCAGCAGGGAAACACCATATGACGTACATCGCAGGTCCACGCGACCGCGCGAGACGCCGGGCAGGCCGGCTCGCCGGGCTGACCGTCGCGTCACTGCTCCTGGGCCTCGCCGGCCCGGTCGCCCCCGCCGTCGCGGACACCGCGGACCTCACCGACGGCCTGGCCCTCTGGTACAAGCTGGACGCCACCTCCGGCACCACCGTCACCGACGCCTCCGGCAACGGCCGGAACGGCACGGTGAACGGCACCGCCGGCTGGACGGGCGACGGCCAGGGCCTGGCGTTCAACGGTACGGACACCTACGTCAAGGTGCCGAACGACGTCATGAAGGGCATGAACTCCATCAGCGTCTCCATGGACGTGCTGATGGACGAGTCGCAGGTCGGCCCGTACTTCATCTACGGCTTCGGCAACACCAGCGGCGGCACCGGCAACGGCTACCTCTTCGCCACGGGCAACTCGCTGCGCACCGCCATCGCCTCCGGCAACTGGTCGACCGAGCAGAACACCCGGCCCGGCGACTCGCACAACCTGACCCGCTCGGTGTGGAAGCAGCTCACGTACACGCAGACCGGCACCACGGGCGTGCTGTACGAGGACGGCGTCGAGGTCGGCCGCAACACGTCGGTCACCACCACGCCGGGCTCGATCGGCTCGGGCACCACGACCGCCAACTACATAGGCAAGTCGGTCTACACCGGGGACAAGCTCTTCAAGGGCAAGATCCGTGACTTCCGGGTGTACAACCGCGCTCTCGCCGCCACCGAGGTCGAGCAGCTCTCGCTCCCCGTGGCCACGCAGGGCGTCGCCGCCGACAAGGCCGCTCTCACCCTCGGTGACACGAGTGAGGTGACCGCCGACCTGGACCTGCCGAAGACCGGCACGGCCGGGGGCTCCTCCATCAGCTGGAAGAGCGACAACACCGCCGTGGTCTCGGACTCCGGCGCGGTGACCCGCCCCGCGGCCGGGGAACCGAACGGCCACGCCACCCTCACGGCGACCCTGAAGCGGGGCTCCGTGACGGACACCAAGAGCTTCGAGGTCACGGTCCTGCCGTCCTTCGACGACACCACGGCCGTCAAGCAGGCCGCCGAGGCGCTGACCGTCCACAACGCCGACGACGCCCGCGGCAACCTCACCCTCCCGACGTCCGGTGACTTCAGCACCAAGGTGTCGTGGTCCTCCGCGGACCCGGACGTCGTCACCGACGACGGTGTGGTGCACCGCCCGGCGCACGGCGACGGCGGCACGACCGCCGAGCTGACCGCGACCGTCACCAAGAACGACGCGAAGACCACCCGCGCCTTCACCGTGAAGGTGCCGGAGCTGCCGAAGAAGGAAGCCCGCAAGGGCTACATGTTCAGCTACTTCACCGGCGAGGGCACCGCGGACGGCGAGCAGCTGTACTTCGCGCTCAGCAAGGGCAACGACCCGCTGAAGTGGCGTGAGCTGAACGACGGCAAGCCCGTCCTCACCTCCTCGCTCGGCGAGAAGGGCCTGCGCGACCCGTTCATCATCCGCTCCCCCGAGGGCGACAAGTTCTACCAGATCGCCACCGACCTCAAGATCTACGGCAACGGCGACTGGGACCGCTCGCAGCGCCAGGGCAGCAAGTCGATCATGGTCTGGGAGTCCACCGACCTGGTGAACTGGACCAACCAGCGCCTGGTCAAGGTCTCCCCGGACTCGGCCGGCAACACCTGGGCCCCCGAGGCGTACTACGACGAGAAGCTCGGCGAGTACGTCGTCTTCTGGGCGTCGAAGCTGTACGACAACGAGGCGCACACCGGCGACACGTACAACCGCATGATGTACGCGACGACCCGCGACTTCTACACGTTCAGCGAGCCCAAGGTCTGGATCGACCGCGGCTACTCGGTGATCGACTCCACGGTCATCCAGCACGACGGCACGTACTTCCGCCTCTCCAAGGACGAGCGGAACAACAGCTCCTCCACCCCCAACAGCAAGTTCGTCTTCGAGGAGAAGAGCGACTCGCTGCTCGACCTGTCCTGGGACGCGGTCGCCGAGGGCATCGGCAAGGGCGCGATGAGCGCGGCCGAGGGCCCGCTGGTGTTCAAGTCGAACACCGAGGACAAGTGGTACGCGTTCCTCGACGAGTTCGGCGGACGCGGCTACATCCCCTTCGAGACCACCGACCTCGCCTCCGGCGTGTGGACGCCGTCCAGCTCGTACGACCTGCCGTCCAAGCCCCGGCACGGCACGGTGCTGCCGGTGACCCAGGCCGAGTACGACCGGCTGCTGAGCACCTACCAGCCGGACCAGATCGTCAAGAGCGTCGAGGACATCAAGGTCGAGACGCGCATCGGTGAGGCCCCGGTGCTGCCCGCCACCGTCATCGCCGAGTACGCCGACGGCACCAAGAAGCCCATCGCGGTCACCTGGGCCGACGTGGACGCGTCGAAGTACGCGCAGGCCGGCACGTTCACGGTCGAAGGCAGTCTGCCGGGCGACGCCACGATCGGGGTCAGCGCCGAGGTCACCGTCTCCGAGAAGGGCCCTGACGTCCCCACGGACCTGGTCCTGCACTACGGCTTCGACGAGACCGGCGGCAGCATCGTCCGCGACTCCAGCGGCCACGGCTACCACGGCACCTACGTCCGTACGCCCGCCTTCGGGACCGGTGTCGACGGCGGCTCGTTCAAGATGTCCGGCGGCAACAGCGGCTCCGACTCGCCGTACGTGAAGATCCCGAACGGGGTCCTCAAGGGCGCGAACGGCGTCACCGTCTCCACGTACGTCAAGTGGAAGGGCGGCGACAACTTCCAGTGGCTGTTCGGCCTCGGCCCCGACAGCAACAAGTACCTCTTCGCCACTCCCTCCAACGGCGCCGGGAAGCTGTTCTCCGCGATCACCAAGGCCACCTGGTCCGGTGAGAAGCAGATGATCGGCGGCGCCCCGCTCACCCAGGGCGAGTGGAAGCACCTCACCGTCACCCTGGACGGCGCGACGGAGACGGCGATCCTCTACGTGGACGGCGCCGAGGTGGCCCGCGTCAACGGTGTCACCATCAAGCCGTCCGACCTGTACGACTCCGCCAAGGACCACTCCGGCTACATCGGCAGGTCCATGTACGCCCCGGACCCGTACTTCGGGGGCGAGGTCGACGACTTCCGGATCTACAACCGGGCCCTGTCGCCCGCCGAGGTCCTGGAGCTCGGCGGCAACACCACCGGGATCGCCGCGGCGACCCACCCGGCGCTCAAGGTCGACGCGATCATCGACGACAAGGACAGCAAGATCGTCCTGCCGCTGACCGAGGGCAGCGACATCACCGCCCTGGCGCCGGAGTTCACCCTGGCCCACGGCGCGACCATCAGCCCGGCATCCGGCACCCTGCGCGACTTCAGCGAGCCGAAGACGTACGAGGTCACCGGCTCGGACGGCGAGAAGCGCACCTGGACGGTCTCAGCTCTGATCATGAAGAGCCCGGTCCTGCCGGGGCTCAACGCCGACCCGAACATCGTCCGCTTCGGCGACACCTTCTACATCTACCCGACCACCGACGGCTTCGAGGGCTGGAGCGGCACGCAGTTCAAGGCGTACTCCTCCAAGGACCTGGTCCACTGGAAGGACCACGGCGTCATCCTCGACCTCGGTCCTGACGTCTCCTGGGCCGACAGCCGGGCCTGGGCGCCGGCCATCGAGGAGAAGAACGGCAAGTACTACTTCTACTTCTGCGCCGACGCCAACATCGGTGTCGCGGTCTCCGACTCGCCGACCGGCCCGTTCAAGGACGCGCTGGGCAAGCCGCTGCTGAAGGCGGGCGACCGACCCGGCCAGATGATCGACCCGGCGGTCTACACCGACGACGACGGCCAGTCGTACCTCTACTGGGGCAACGGCCGCGCCTATGTCGTCCCGCTCAATGACGACATGGTCTCCTTCGACGCCTCGAAGGTCACCGACATCACCCCCAGCGGCTACAACGAGGGCACGTTCGTCATCAAGCGCAAGGGCACCTACTACTTCATGTGGTCGGAGAACGACACACGTGACGAGAACTACCGGGTCGCCTACGCCACCGGCTCCTCGCCCACCGGTCCCTGGACCAAGCGGGGCGTGATCCTGGAGAAGGACCTCTCGCTCGGCATCAAGGGCCCCGGCCACCACTCCGTGGTCCACGTCCCGAACACCGACGACTGGTACATCGCCTACCACCGCTTCGCCCTCCCCGGCGGAGACGGCACCCACCGCGAAACCACCATCGACAAGCTGGAGTTCGACGCCGACGGCCTGATCAAGAAGGTCGTCCCCACCCTCGGCAGCATCGACCCGGTCACCATCGCCCGGGCCGGCGAGGACGCCCAGGGCAAGGAGGGCGAGCCCATCGAGCTGGGCGGCACCGTCTCCGGGGCGGGCGGCGCCCAGTGGAAGGTCGAGGTGGGCGCGCCCTGCGTCTTCGCCGACGCCTCCGCCGCGAGGACGACGATCACCTGCGCCGACAACGGCATCTACACGGTGACCCTGACCGGCGGCCGCAGCAGCGACAAGGCCACCGTGACCGTCACCAACGCGGCCCCGGTGATCACCTCCGCGACCGGTCCGAAGTCGCCGGTGGCGGCGGGCAAGGGCACGTCGGTCACGGTGAAGTTCACCGACCCGGGCACCGCCGACAAGCACACCTGCAAGGTCGACTGGAAGGACGGCACCCAGCCGACGGCCGGCAAGGTCGGCGCCGGTGTCTGCACGGCCGGGCACGTCTACCGCAAGGCCGGTATCCACCGCCCGGTGGTCACGGTCACCGACGACGACGGCGCCTCGGACACCGCCAAGCTCCCCGAGCTGATCGTCTACGACCGTGCCGCGGGCTCCGCGACCGGTGCCGGGACCTTCACCTCACCGGCGGGCGCCTACCCGGCCAAGGCCGGTCTGACCGGCAAGGCGGCCTTCTCCTTCCTCGCCAAGTACACGAAGAACGCCACCGTCCCCACGGGCAGGGCCTCCTTCGACTTCGGCGCGGCGAGGCTGAAGTTCCGCTCCACGGGCTCCGACTGGCTCGTGGTGACCGGTGACAAGGCCGTCTACCAGGGCTCCGGCAAGGTCGGCGGCGCGAGCGGCTACGCCTTCCGGATCACCGTCACCGACGGCCCGGACACCTTCAAGATCAAGATCTGGAAGAAGTCCACCGGCAAGGTCGTCTACGAGAACGCCAAGGCCGCGAAGACGAGGGGAATCAGCGTCGGCCGCTAGTCGGTGCATGCTCCACCGAGGGGCGCCCGGAGACACCTCCGGGCGCCCCTCGGCACGTCGGCGGCCGGAATGTGCAAGGTCCCGTCCCGCGTCTCTCGGGGTCGTCGGGAATCCCGGCGCCCCCAGAACGTTGAACCCCCTGTGACCTCCGTGCTCTCCGCCACCCGTTTCTCCGTCCTCGACCGCTCCCGTGTCCGGGAGGGCCATGGCGCCTTCGAGGCCCTGCGGGACACCGTGCGGCTGGCGCGGGACGTGGAGGAGCTGGGCTTCCACCGGTTCTGGGTCTCGGAGCACCACGGGGTGCCGGGGGTGGCCGGTTCCGCGCCGACGGTACTGGCCGCGGCGGTCGCGGCGGCCACCCGCACGATCCGGGTGGGCACCGGCGGGGTGATGCTGCCCAACCACCGCCCCCTGGTCGTGGCCGAGCAGTTCGGGGTGCTGGAGTCCCTCTTCCCGGGGCGGGTCGACATGGGCCTCGGCCGCTCCGTGGGCTTCACGGACGGTGTCCGCAGGGCGCTGGGCCGGGACAAGGACGCCGCAGACACGGCCGACTTCGCGGCGCAGCTCGACGAACTGCTCGGCTGGTTCCTCGGGACCTCCCCGACCGGTGTGCACGCGCGTCCCCCGGAGGGCCTGTCCGTTCCGCCGTTCGTCCTGGCGATGGGCGAGGGCGCGTCGATCGCCGCGCGGGCGGGCCTGCCGATGGTGATCGGCGACCTCCGCGCCCGGGACCGGATGCTGCGCGGCATCGAGCGGTACCGCGCCGAGTTCCGGCCGTCGGTCTGGGCGGCGGAGCCGTATGTCGTCGTCTCCGGCACGGTCGCCGTCGCGGCGACCCACGAGGAGGCCCACCGCCTCCTCCTGCCCGAGGCATGGGCGATGGCCCACTCCCGCACCCACGGCACGTTCCCGCCGCTCGCCCCCGCGGAGGAGGTCGAGCGGCGGACCATGACGGCCAAGGAACGCGGGTTCTACGAGTCGGGGCTCACCGGCCATGTCGTCGGCACCGAGGAGCAGGTCGCGCACGAGCTGGAGTCGCTGGTCAAGGAGACGGGCGCCCAGGAGGTGCTGGTCACGACCAGTACGTACGACCGTGGGGCGCTGCTGGAGTCCTACCGGAGGCTCGCCCGGGTCGCGGGCCTCGGCAGCGCTTCCTGAGCGCCCTCACGTCCTTCCGTCAGGTGCGCCGTCATGGCCTCCAGATCGATCACCGCCGTCTGCGCGACCGCCGCCAGGGCGCGCCGGTCGGGGTGGGTGCCCGGGTGGATCAGGGGCCGTACGTCGAGCTCGGCGAGGACTCCGCGTGCGGTGACCACGCGCCACACGGATGTGAGGAGCGGGTCGTCCCCGACATAGGCGGGCGCGGTGCTGGCCCCTCCCCCGGCCGACCGGTAGCGGACGCGCACCGGCTGTACGGGGACGCCCGCGTCGAGCGCGGCCTGGAACACGGCCCGCCGGAAGCGCCCCTGGGCCCGGCCGCACCAGGTGCTGCCCTCGGGGAAGACGGCGACGGCCGTGCCGGCGCGCAGTTCGTCGGCGATGCGGGTGACCGTGCCGGGCAGGGCGCGGATGCGGTCCCGTTCGATGAAGAGGGAGCCGCCCCGCTCGGCGAGGGTGCCGGCGACGGGCCAGCGCCGGATGTCGGACTTGGCGAGCATCCGCGCGGGGCGGACCGCCGCGAGGAGCGGTATGTCCAGCCAGGAGATGTGGTTGGCGACGACGAGGAGGCCCCCGGCGGGCGGGGCGGTGCCGGTGATCCGTACGCGGACTCCCGAGGCCCGGACGATCCACCGGCACCAGTGCCGTATCGCGCCCGCCGGGATGCGGGGGCCGAAGCCACTCAGGAGGATCCCGGTGAGGATGAGGGCCAGGACCGCGGTGAGCCGCAGCACGGCCCGTGGCACGGCGGCGGTCGGCCGCGCGGTGTCCACGCAGGAACGCGGCGTGCAGGGCGCGCCGGGCAGCCACACGCTCATCGCGTCAGGCCGCCGGGACGAGGGAGAGGAAGTGCCGCAGGTAGCGGGCGTTGACGCGGCGCATGGGCAGCAGCACGTACAGGTCGGCGACGCCGAAGTCGGGGTCGTGCGCGGGCTCGCCGCACACCCAGGCGCCGAGCCGCAGGTAACCGCGCAGCAGCGGGGGCAGGTCGACGCGCTCGGCGGGGGCCTCGGTCTGGGGGATCCACGGCAGCAGCGGGCGTACCCGGTACTCCTCCGGCGCCAGGTGCTTGTCCTTGGCCCGGTCCCAGGTGGCGGTGGCGAGGGCGCCGCCGTCGGCGAGGGGGACGGAGCAGCAGCCGGCGAGCCACTCGTGGCCGCGGTCGAGCATGTAGCGGGCGATGCCGGCCCAGATGAGGCCGATGACGGCGCCGTCCCGGTGGTCGGGGTGCACACAGGAGCGGCCGACCTCGACGAGGTCCGGGCGGATCGTGTCGAGGCGGCCGAGGTCGAACTCGCCCTCCGAGTAGAGCCGTCCGGCGACGGCGGCGCGCTCGGGCGGCAGCAGCCGGTAGGTGCCGACGACCTGCCCGGTCAGGGTCTCGCGGACGAGCAGGTGGTCGCAGTAGGCGTCGAAGGCGTCGATGTCGAGGCCCGGCTGCGGGCCGGCCAGCAGGGCGCCCATCTCGCCGGCGAACACGTCGTGCCGCAGGCGCTGCGCGGCACGTACGTCGGCCTCGTCGCGGGCGAGAGCGACGGTGTAGCGGGTGGGGACCGCTGACGGGGACGGCAGGGGCGGGGTGTCCAGAGCGGGTACGGCGGTCATGGCTCACTCCAGGTCACGGGCCGGTTCGGCCTGGGCGGAAGAGCGGGCCGGTCGGGTGCGGCGCGCTCGTACCTGTTCTCCCGATGTCGTCTGGCCGACGCGTGACCGAGGACGGGAGCGCGGATGTGCGCTCGCTGAACGAACCGGGACGGCCTTCCGGGAAACCAGACGGGGCCGGGGATGAGCACCACTCCCGGCCCCGCCCGTCCGCACCTGTCGGCGAACGTCTCCGTGTCCCGCTACCGTTTCCCGGCCTTCCGCGTGGCGCGCAGCCACTCCTTGTTCATGTTCGTGATGGAGACCAGGGGGATGCCCTTGGGGCAGGCGGTGGCGCACTCGCCGGCGAGGGTGCAGCCGCCGAAGCCCTCCTCGTCCATCCGGGCCACCATGTCGAGGATGCGGGTCTCGCGCTCGGGCGCCCCCTGCGGCAGCACGTTCAGGTGGTTGACCTTGGCGGAGGTGAACAGCATGGCGGCGCCGTTGGGGCAGGCGGCCACGCAGGCGCCACAGCCGATGCACTCGGCGTGCTCGAACGCGAAGTCCGCGTCCGGCTTCGGCACGGCCGTGGCATGGGCCTCCGGCGCGGAGCCGGTGGGGGCGGTGATGTAGCCGCCGGCCTGGATGATCCGGTCGAACGCGGACCGGTCCACGACGAGGTCCTTGATCACCGGGAAAGCCGAGGCCCGCCACGGCTCCACGTCGATCGTGTCGCCGTCGGCGAAGGACCGCATGTGCAGCTGGCAGGTGGTCGTCCGCTCGGGCCCGTGCGCGTCCCCGTTGATGACCAGCGAGCACGCCCCGCAGATGCCCTCCCGGCAGTCGTGGTCGAAGGCCACCGGGTCCTCACCACGCAGGATGAGGTCCTCGTTGAGGGTGTCGAGCATCTCCAGGAAGGACATGTCGGGTGAGATGCCGTCCACCTCGTACGTGGACATGGCGCCTTCGGCGTCGGCGGCGCGCTGTCGCCAGACGCGCAGGGTGAGCTTCATGCGTAGCTCCGCTGGGTGGGGTGGACGTACTCGAAGACGAGGTCTTCCTTGTGCAGGACGGGGGCGGTGCCGGTGCCCGTGAACTCCCAGGCGGCCGCGTACGAGAACGCGTCGTCCTTGCGTTCCGCCTCGCCGTCCGGGGTCTGGGACTCCTCGCGGAAGTGCCCGCCGCAGGACTCGCTCCGGTGCAGCGCGTCGAGGCACATCAGCTCGGCGAGCTCCAGGTAGTCGACGATCCGGTTGGCCTTCTCCAGGGACTGGTTGAACTCCTCGCCGGTGCCCGGGACCTTGATCCGCCGCCAGAACTCGTCGCGGATCTGCGGGATCCGCTCCAGGGCCTTGCGCAGCCCGCTCTCGGAGCGGGCCATGCCGCAGAACTCCCACATCAGCTCGCCGAGTTCCCGGTGGAAGGAGTCGGGCGTGCGGTCGCCGTCGACGGCGAGCAGCAGGTGCAGCCGGTCCTCGGTCTCGGCGAGGACCTCCTGCACGACCGGGTGTTCGGTGCCGACCTCGTCCTGGCGGGGGTGACGGGCGAGGTAGTCGTTGATCGTCGCGGGGAGGACGAAGTACCCGTCGGCGAGGCCCTGCATCAGCGCGGAGGCGCCGAGCCGGTTGGCCCCGTGGTCGGAGAAGTTGGCCTCGCCGATCGCGAACAGGCCGGGGACGGTGGTCTGGAGGTCGTAGTCGACCCACAGTCCGCCCATCGTGTAGTGCACGGCCGGGTAGATCCGCATGGGGACCTGGTACGGATCCTCGTCGGTGATCCGCTGGTACATGTCGAAGAGGTTGCCGTACTTGGCCTCGACGGCCTTGCGGCCCATGCGCTGGATGGCGTCGGCGAAGTCGAGGTAGACGCCCTGCCCGCCGGGGCCGACGCCGCGGCCCTCGTCGCAGACGTTCTTCGCGGCGCGGGAGGCGATGTCGCGCGGCACGAGGTTGCCGAAGGAGGGGTAGATGCGCTCCAGGTAGTAGTCGCGCTCGTCCTCGGGGATCTGGTTGGGGGGCCGGTGGTCGCCCTTGGCCTTCGGCACCCAGATCCGGCCGTCGTTGCGCAGCGACTCGCTCATCAGCGTCAGCTTGGACTGGTGGTCGCCGGTGCGCGGGATACACGTGGGGTGGATCTGGGTGAAGCAGGGGTTGGCGAACAGCGCGCCGCGCCGGTGCGCCCGCCAGACGGCGGTCGCGTTGGAGTTCATCGCGTTGGTCGACAGGTAGAAGACGTTGCCGTAGCCGCCGGAGGCGAGCACGACGGCGTCCGCGAAGTAGGTGTCGATCCTGCCGGTGATGAGGTCCCGGGCGACGATGCCGCGCGCCCGCCCGTCCACGACGATCAGGTCGAGCATCTCGGTGCGTGGGTGCATCTCCACGTTCCCGGCGGCGATCTGCCTGCTGAGGGCCTGGTAGGCGCCGAGCAGGAGCTGCTGACCCGTCTGGCCGCGGGCGTAGAAGGTGCGGGAGACCTGGACGCCGCCGAAGGAGCGGGTGTCGAGCAGACCGCCGTACTCCCGGGCGAACGGCACGCCCTGGGCGACGCACTGGTCGATGATCTCCACGGAGATCTGCGCGAGCCGGTGGACGTTGGACTCACGGGCCCGGAAGTCGCCGCCCTTGACGGTGTCGTAGAACAGCCGGTGGACGGAGTCGCCGTCGTTGCGGTAGTTCTTCGCGGCGTTGATGCCGCCCTGGGCGGCGATCGAGTGGGCGCGGCGCGGGGAGTCCTGGTAGCAGAACTGGACGACGTGGTAGCCCTGTTCGGCGAGCGTGGCCCCGGCGGAGCCGCCGGCGAGCCCGGTGCCGACGACGATGACGGTGTGCTTGCGGCGGTTGGCGGGATTGACGAGCTTGGCCTCGAAGCGGCGCTTGTCCCAGCGCTCGGCGATCGGGCCCTCGGGCGCCTTCGTGTCGACGACCGGGGCGCCGGTCGTGTAGTCCGCGTACTCGGAGGAGGTACTCATGGTCAGCTCACCACTCCGGTCATGACGGCGACGGGTACGGAGACGAAGCCCAGGGTCAGCACCAGCGCGAGGACGTTCGCGGTGGCCTTCAGGGCCCGGTCACGGGTGCGGCTGCCGGCGCCCACGGTCTGCGCGGCGCTCCAGAAGCCGTGCCGGATGTGCAGGCCGAGGGCGAGCATCGCGACGAGGTAGATGACGTTGCCGTACCAGGTGGAGAAGGTGTCGATGACGTTCTGGTACGGGTGGCCGGACTGGAACCCGTTCGGGTGGACGGTGCCGGTCGTCAGGTCGAGGATGTGCCAGACGATGAACAGTCCGAGGATGACGCCGCCCCACCGCATGGTGCGGGTCGCGTAGCTCGCCCGGCGCCTGGTGTGCACGTACTTGGTGGGCCGGGCCTTGATGTCCCGGCGGCTGAGCTGGTAGGCGGCCGTGGCGTGGGCGACGACCGCGGCGACGAGGACCACGCGGACGGTCCACAGCGCCCATTCGTGGTGGAGGAAGGGCTCACCGAGGGTGCGCAGCCAGTGCGCGTACCCGTTGAACTCGGAAGAGCCGAAGAAGATCTTGAGGTTGCCCAGCATGTGGACGACCAGGTACGCCAGCATGATCAGACCGCTGACGGCCATCACCGTCTTCTTGCCGACGGAGCTGTCCCACACCGTGCGCGCCATGGACGGCTTTCGGTCCGTCCGCGTTGCCAGAGCCATGGAAAAGACGCTAGGACCGCCCTCCCCCATCGGTCCAAGACATGATGCGGCTCGATTCGATAGCCGGAAGCTATCGTCCCGTATCGTGGAGGGGTGCAGTTCCAGCAGCTCCAGTACTTCGTGGCGGTCGCCGAGACCCGGCACTTCACCCGTGCCGCCGAGCAGGTCCATGTCGCCCAACCGTCGCTGTCGCAGCAGATCAAGGCGCTGGAACGGGAGTTGGGGGCCGATCTGTTCCTGCGGGCGCGCGGCAACATCACGCTCACCGACGCGGGCGAGGCCCTGCTGCCGCTGGCCCGCCGCATCCTCGCCGACACGGACACGGCCCGGCTGGAGGTGCAGGAGCTGGTGCAGCTGCGCCGGGGCCGGGTCCGGCTGGGGGCGACCCCGAGCCTGTGCACCGGTCTGCTGCCCGACGTACTGCGCGCCTTCCACGACCGCTACCCCGGCATCCGGCTGCTGGTCGAGGAGGGCGGCTCCCACGACCTCGTACGGCAGCTCGCGCGCGGCGCCCTCGACCTGGCCCTGGTCGTGCTGCCCCTGCCGACGCCGTCCCCCGCGCTGACCACGGTGGAGCTGCTGCGGGAGGACCTGGTGGTGGTGTCGTCCCCGGACGCGCCCCGGCCCGGTGAGGGGCGGCGCACGATACGGGTCGCCGATCTGGAGGGCGAGCGGCTCGTGATGTTCCGGCACGGCTACGACCTGCGGGAACTGACCGTGGCCGCGTGCCGGGCCGAGGGCTTCGAGCCGGACTTCGCGGTGGAGGGCGGTGAGATGGACGCGGTGCTGGGGTTCGTCCGGGCGGGGCTGGGGGTGGCCGTGGTCCCGCGCATGGTGGCGACCGGCGCGGGCCGTGGCCTGCGGGTCACCCCCTTGGCCCGCCCCGGCCTGCACCGCACCATCGCCCTGGCCCACCGCAGCGATGTGGCTCCGCCTCGGGCCGCGAGGGAGTTGCAGCGGATGTTGGTGGAGCGGTGAGCGGGAGCTGTTGTTCCCGGTCGCGCCGTTGTCGTGTGCTCGCCGTTCGGGACTGCGGACTCGCTGTGGCTGATCGCGCAGTTCCCCGCGCCCCTGAGGGGGCGCTGCCGCGCCCCTAACCCGTCGCGTCCACCAGGGCCAGTTCGTGCAGGCGTTCCGGTGGGCCCGGGCGGGCGTAGTACCAGCCCTGGGCGGTGTCGCAGCCGAGGATCCGCAGCTGTTCGGCCTGGGCGCCCGTCTCGACGCCCTCGACGGTGACGGCGAGGTCGAGGCTGTGGGCGAGGGAGACGATGCCCTCGACGATCTTCAGGTCGACGGGGTCCGCCGGGAACTGCTGCATGCCCTGCGTGAAGGACCGGTCCAACTTCAGCACCCGGACCGGCAGCCGCCGCAGATTGGCGAGGTTGGAGTAGCCGGTGCCGAAGTCGTCGAGGGCGATGTCGATGCCCATCTCGGAGAGCCTGCGCAGCGGTTTGAGCAGATCGTCGTCGGCGCCGATCAGCGCGGACTCGGTCACCTCCAGGCACAGGGCGTCCGGTTCGAGTCCGGCCCGCTCCAGGATCTCCACGGTGTCCTGCACCAGCCCGGGATGCGTGAGCTGGCACGGCGACAGGTTCACGTTGACACGCAGCGGACCCGTGCCGCCGTGCCGCCGCTGCCATGCGCATGCCTGGCGCACCGACTGCTCCAGCACCCAGCGGCCGAGCGGCACGATCAGGCCGGTGCGCTCGGCGAGCGGGATGAACCGGTCGGGGCCGAGGACGCCGTGCTGCGGATGCAGCCAGCGGACCAGCGCCTCCGCGCCACGCACGGTGCCGTCGCCGAGATGGACGAGCGGCTGGTACTCGATGAAGAACTCGCCCCGGTCGAGCGCGGCGGGCAGGGCCGTGGTGAGCCCGTGCCGGGTGATGGCGCGGGCGTCGGCCTCGGCGTCGGCGACCTCGTAGCGGTTGCCGCCCGCCGACTTGGCCCGGTACATCGTGATGTCGGCGCTGCGCAGCACCTCCGCCGGGCCCCGCTCGCCCGCCGGGCCCTCGACGATGCCGATGCTGCCGCGCACGAGCAGTTCCCGGCCGTCGATCCGGACGGGTGTGACCAGGGCGTTCATGATGCGGTCGGCGAGTTCGTCGACCTCGCTCTCGGTGTCGGGGCCGGTGGTCAGCGCCACGAACTCGTCGCCGCCGAGCCGGGCGACCATCTCACCGGGGGCGGTCGCGCAGGACTGGAGCCGGTCGGCGACCTCGACGAGCAGCCGGTCGCCGGCCGCGTGGCCGAGGCTGTCGTTGATCGCCTTGAAGCCGTCCAGGTCGAGGTAGCACAGGCCGAACCGCTGGCCGTCGCCCGCCGCGAGGGCCTTCTCCAGGCGCTCGAAGAACAGGGTGCGGTTGGGCAGTCCGGTGAGCGCGTCGTGCGTGGCCTCGTAGCGCAGGCGGAGGTTGAGCAGACGGCGCTCGGTGGTGTCCTCCATCAGCGCCAGCTGGTACTGGGGGTTGCCGTCCGCGTCCCGCAGCAGGGACACCGTCAGATTGGTCCACAGGACCGTACCGTCGGGGCGGTAGAACGCCTTCTCGGTGTGGTAGTGCTCGCGTTCGGCCCGCACCAGTTCCTCGTAGAGGCGCCAGACCTGCGGCGCGTCCTCGGGATGCGTCCACTCGGTGACGCAACGCGCGAGCATCGTCTGCTCGGTGACGCCGAACATGCGGAGCAGCGCGCCGTTGACCTGGAGGATGTTGCCTTCGAGGTCGGCGATGCCGATGCCTATGGCGGCGCCCTCGAACACCGCGCGGAACCGGGCCTCGGTGGCGTGCAGGGCGCGGGCCACGGCGCCCTGCGCCTCAAGGGCAGCGCGGGCGATCGCCTCCTGCTCGGCCAGGGTCCGCTGCCGCAGCGCCTCGGCGTACCCGGCGGCCATCGCGGACTGCAGGCGCGCGGCACGGGCCCGCAGGTCCTCCTGGTTGCCGTCGCCACCGCAGTACAGCACCAGATAGGCGTCGACGCAGTCGAGGGTCTGGCCGAGGGCCTCGGGTTCGGTGCAGTGCGCCTCGACGAGGGCGGCACCGACGGCCCTGCCCTCGTCGGCGTCGTACGTCCTGGCCCGCAGCGCCCGGCTCAGGCGCCGGGCGAGCGGCAGGAGCAGTTCCTCGAACTCGGGGCGGGTCAGCGACGTGGAGGTGACCGGGAAGACGGCGCGGCTCCAGATCGTCGCGAACCGGCGCAGTCTGTCCTCCGGCCCGTCCGGTTCCGCGCTCACGCTTTGGTCCCCACGCCGGCGAACCAGGAGAAGGCGTACGGATTCTCGTCCTCGGGAGCCGTGTCGGGCCGCCACTTCGCCATCGGCACCAGTCCGGGTTCCACCATGTCGTACCCCTCGAAGAACCGCGCGATCTCGTCGCGAGAGCGCATGATCAGCGGATTGCGAATGTCCTTGTACACGTCCACCGCGCCCTCGATCCGCTCCCGGGGAAGCGGAATTCCCTCGTGGGAGGCGTGCGAGACGACGAGCACGGAGCCGGGCGCGAGCGCGTCGCGCACCTCGGCCACCGCTCCGTACGGGTCGTCCGTGTCCTCCACGAAGTGCAGTATCCCAACCAGGAGCAGGGCCACTGGCCGGTTCAGGTCGATCAGCCGCTCGACGTGGGGGCTCGTGAGGATGTCCCGGGGCTTGCGCAGATCGGCCGCGACCACTTCCGCGTCGTCGGCGCCCTCCAGAACGGCCTGGGTGTGTGCTACGGCGACCGGGTCGTGGTCGACGTAGACGACACGGGCGCCGGTTCCGGCCTCCCGCGCCACTTCGTGCACGTTTCCGAAGGAGGGGATTCCGGATCCGATGTCCAGGAACTGGGTGACCCCCTGCCCGGTCGCGTGCCGCACGGCGCGGCGCATGAAGGCGCGGTTCGCCTGCATGATCTTGGGCAGGCCCGGCACGAACCCCATGGCCCTGCGCGCCGCTTCCCGGTCGACCTCGAAGTTGTGCGAACCGCCCAGGTAGTAGTCGTACATGCGGGCCACGGACGGCATCGAGATGTCGATGCTCCGTGGAGCCCAGGCGGGACGCTCCATGTCTGTGACTCCAACGCGTCGGGGGCGGCGTAGGCGATCCGGTGTTCGAGCAGAGGCTACTGATCGCCCGCCAATGGAGCGAGCAAAAACGGAAATTGACCGTCCGTTCAACCTCGCTGCCGGGGGCACATGCCCAATCGCCGCCCCGACCATGCCTGTTCACGTCCGAGCGCCGCCGGTCGCCCGCGACCGCGCGCACGGGCACGCCAAGCGACCCGCCCCCTCCGATGCGGTGCGGAGGGGGCGGGTCCTTGATCGGCCGCGCTGTTGTGGTGCGTGGGGAAGGTGGTCGTCGTTACTGCGCGCCGATCGGCTCTCCGTCGCCGTTGATGGCGAACCAGGTGCCGCCCACACCCTGACCCTTGGTGTCACCCGGGGCCTTGTCACCGGCGAACGTGTAGAGCGGGATGCAGTTGATGGTCTGCTGCTTGATGCCGTCGGGCCGGTCGAAGACGGTGTAGCCCTTCAGCAGGATGCCCTCGGTGTCGTTCTTGTTTACCGGGGCGACCACGGGCCACTTGTCGAGGCAGGCACCGGTGCACTTGGTCGACATCGGCCACTGCTTGTCCTTGAGGAAGCGGTAGACCGTCATGCCGTTCTTGTCGACGACGACCTCGCCGAGCTTGGGGTCGTTGCGGGTGGTCAGACCGGCCTGCCCGACCGCCTGGCCACCGGCGTCGCCCGCGGCACCGGCACCGCCACCGCCGCCGCCCTTGGTGGACGCCTTCTTGCCGTTGGGGGCGGAGGCGAACCAGGTGCCCTTGAGGCCCTGGCCCTTGATGTCACCGGCCTTGGTGTCCTTGGCGAAGTAGTACAT
The DNA here is from genome assembly GCF_055573455.1 of Streptomyces sp. NPDC030183. Lineage (NCBI taxonomy): Bacteria > Bacillati > Actinomycetota > Actinomycetes > Kitasatosporales > Streptomycetaceae > Streptomyces > Streptomyces sp. NPDC030183. The sequence continues at coordinate 281,061 of NZ_JBVIBK010000005.1, read as the reverse complement.
CGGCCAGCCGCCGACGGTCAGCTGCTTGGTGCCGTCGGGGCGGGTGATCTCGCCGAGCAGCGCCTTGTCGACGCCGTCGGCGGCGGTGGCGCCCGCGGCCGGGACCGGCGGCCACGTCGTGGCGCACTCGCCCTCACAGGTCGTCTTCGGCGGCTCGAAGGAGTCCTTGTCGAAGCGGTACAGGGTGCGACCGGCGCTGTCGGTGAGGACCTTGCCGTACTCGTCGCTGTTCCACACCGTCAGCTGGCCCGCGGAGGCCGCCGTGGTCGACTGGGCCGCCTGGTCCGACGTGTCGGTCCCGGCCGCGCCGGCCCCCGCCGTGCCGGCCGCTCCGGCGATGGTGCCGGCGCCGAGTGTCGGGGTGGAAGCGGCACCCACGTTCTGCGAGGACGTGGAGCCCTGTTCCTGACCGCACGCCGTCGTCAGCGCCAGCACAGCCGCAGCTGAGGCTACGAGTGAGGCGCTCCGCCAGGAGGTGTTCATTCCAACTCCCCGTCAATCTTTGGGTGTTGCAGCGCCCTACTGCGCCGCTCGCTGGCCCTAGGTACGGGCGGGGGTGGCCGAAGTGTTCAACGGAACACAGATTTCTTTCGAAACTCCTTGAGGACGCCTCCGGCGCGGCCTCCGCAAGAACCGACAGCCAGGTCAGCGACCGAGCCCCCCGTCAAACCTTCGGGGCCCGTTTTTCGCTCCTTTGGAGCAATCCGCCTGTGCTCCCGCGTACGCGGGCGCGCGGGGCAACGGATGATCTGCGACGTGCAAGGACCCCCGCGGACCCGTTCCGCTCTCGCCCTGCGGCTGTCGGCCCTGCTCGCACTGACCTGGCTCCTCACCGGAGCGCCGAGCGGCACGGCGGTCGCCGACGCCTGCGCGTACGCCTCGACCGGCCCGGACGGCGGCGCCGCCGTCGCCCTGACGGTCGGGGACACCGGCTCCTGCGAGCCGGCCCCGGCGACCACCCCCTCGCCCACACCCAGCCCCACCCCCTGGTGCCCGCCGGAACCGACGCCCACCCCGACTCCCCCGCCGCAGCCGAAGCCGCCGAAGCCGAAGCCGCCGAAGCCCAGGCCCGAACCCAGCGTCGATCCGGCGCCCCCGCCACGGCCCACTCCCCCGCCGGCGCCCCGACCGGAGCCGCCACCGCCGCCGCCCGTCACCAAGGCACCCCGACCGGCGCCCACCCCACCGCCGGCCCCGGCGCCGAAGCCGCCGCCGCGCCCCAGGCCCGAGGCGTCGCCGAGCCCGGTGCACTACCCGCCGTACAAGGCGACGACCCGCCCGCGGACCAAGCGTGCGGGGCCGTCCCTCGTCTCCCTCGCCCTGCTCATCACCGCGCCCGCGGTGTTCGCCGTCGCCGCGCTGCGCCCGCGCTGACCCCTGGAGGAACCTCTTGTCGGAATGGCTTGTTCTCACCCTCGCGATGGGGGCGGCATGTCTCGTCGTCCTCCTCGTGGCCGTCGTACGGCACCACGCCGCACCGGCGGACGAGGACCCGTCCGAGACTCCGGACGTGATCGAGTACATCACCATGATGATCGGCGTGGTGTACGCGATCGTCCTGGGTCTGGCCATCGCCGGTGTCTGGGAGGCCCGCAGCGTCGCCCAGGACCATGTGCAGGCGGAGGCGCAGGCGCTGCACGAGATCAGCGAGCGGGTGCGGGTCTACCCGGAGGGGGCGCGAGACCGGATCCGCGACGACATCGACGCGTATGTCGGCCATGTGGTGTCCACCGAGTGGAAGGTCATGTCGACGAAGGGCGAGATGACGGAACGGGGCGACGAGCTGCTCGACACGGTGCGCCGCGACGTCACCGACTACGAGCCGGCGAACGACTTCGAGGCGCAGGCGTACCAGCCGCTGCTCGACCAGATGGCGGCGGCCGACGCGGCGCGCAACAACCGTGCCGACTCCACCGGCGAGACGATGCCCGGGGTGGTGTGGTTCGGGCTGATCGCCGGGGCCGTGGTGACCGTCGGCATGGTGTTCGCCCTGCAGATCAGGCGTACGGCGCGCGAGCTGATCCTCGCCGGCCTGTTCTCCGCCCTCATCGCCTTCCTGCTTTTCCTGGTCTGGGACTTCGACTCGCCCTACAGCCGGGGGCTGACCGCCTCGGCCGAGCCGTTCCTGGCCCTTTTCCCCGGCGTCAAGGCCTGACGACCGCTCAGCACGACCCCCGCGGCCGGGACGGACGCCTTCACACGCCCGCCCCGGCCGTACGCGTGCCTGCCCGGCCGTACGAGTGCCCGCCCCCGGCCGTACGCGTGCCCGCCCCCCGTCCGTCCCACCCGGGGACGTCCCCTGAGCGGAGCACACGATTGCCCCGTTCGCGCTACTGCGATCGCGGCCCCGGGCACGCGTTCCTAGCGTTTCGCCCATCGAGGTGCACATCAGGCGCCGGCGGAAGAAGTCCGCGGCGGGCTCCTCGGGGACCCGGAGGCTCATCATGCGCGCGATACGCGTCGCTTCGGCCGCTCTGCTGGGCGTGACCGCCCTTTCCCTCACCGCTCCCGCCGCGCACGCGGCACCGGCCGGCGACATCACGTCGTTCGGCTTCAGCGTCGTGCCCTCGACCGTCGCCCCCGGCGGTGAGGTCGTGCTGCGCGTGTACGGCTGCCATTCCCGGACGACCGTGTCGTCGGCCGTGTTCGACACCGTCACCATCCCGAGGGGGCAGTCCTCGGCGAGGGCCACCGTCGACTGGGACGCCAGGCACGGAGCGGTGTACGAAGTCTCCTTCCAGTGCGGCGACGAGAGCGGTCAGACGGACCTCACGATCACAGCCCGGCGCCCGGGCCACCACCCCTCGCACGGTTCCCACGCCGGGGCCGGCGGCACCGTCGCCGGCCTGGACCTCGGGGAGATCGGCCTCGGCACCGCGCTCGTCGCGGGCACGCTGGGCATCGCGTGGCACTGGTCGCGCCGCCGTTCCGAGGACGGCAGCCACACCTGACGGCGTACGCCGTTCAGCCTTTCGCCCCGGCCTCCCGTGAGGGACCGGGGCGAAAGGCTGAACGGCGTGCGATCCGTGCTCCGAAGGGGGTGAGCGACAGATCCTGTTCCCTGGCAGGTGGCGCGGGGGTGACCTCAGATCCTGTTCTCCGAGCGACGGCGCATCCAGAAGACGCCACCGCCGATGACCGCGGCGGCCACCAGTCCCCCGCCGATCGCGATGTCGGTCGGCGTGGCCCCGCTGGAGCTGCTGCCGCCGAGACCGCCGCGGACACCGCCGATGACGGTGAACACGTCGTTGAACGTCCTGCGCTGGCCCTCGCAGTGCGTGGTGACGCTGTACGCGCCGGGGTTCGCGTTGGTGTTGACCCGCACCGTCGCCGTGGCGGTCCGTCCGTCGACGGACCTGAGGTTGGTGGTGGGGAACGCGTTCGAACTGATGGTGCTGTTGGGCGTCGCGCACGCGTCGCCGCCACTGACGGTGAGGACGAGCTGTCCGCCGCGGGCGATGACCTGGGGGGCGGCCGTGACCGAGGTGGGCTGGTCCCAGGCGGCGGCCGACGGCGCGGCGAGGCCGACCAGGGTGACCGCGACGGCCGAGGCCGCCAGGGCACGAGTAGTACGCATGTGATCCTCCGCGGAAGACGCCCCGGGACCCGTCCCCGGTCGATCGGCGAGAAAGCGCCTCCCAGAAAGACCCTCAGATGCCGTGCACAGGGCCGCATTTCGAGGCTGGTCCGTCCTGGTGAGGGGACACGCCGTGATATTTCCGCGTCGCCGGATATCGCCGCAGGTCACGGACCGTCAGAAAATTCCTGTGCGCCGCGACTCGGATGGCGCAGGGCCCCCGGACCACCGCCACCCGTTCGTACCTGACCCGTCGCCGTCCTGATGCGGCACGCTTAGCGTTTCCCTATGCGCGACTGACGCGGCGACGGCCGTGTCGAGAGGGGATGGCGAATGTCTTGGTCCCAGCCGGCCGAGGCCGAAGAGGAGGAGCGGCGGAGAAAGCGCGCGCCGTGGGGCGTGATAGCGCTGGTTCTGCTGACCGGTCTCGCTCTCATCCGGAACGGTTCGGGGGAATTCGACGTGGGACCGCCGCAGCCCGCCCAGGCGGCCGCCGCCGACAGCCGCAGCACCCCCCACGGCACCTTCACCAATGTGCCCGATCCCCTGCCGTACGCCATGGTCGAGCGGGTGCGGATCCCGTCGATCCAGGTCGACGCGCCGGTCATGCCGGTCGGGCTGGACGCCCAGGGCTGGGTCGACGCGCCGCCCGCCGAGGACCCGAACCTCGCCGGCTGGTTCACCGGCGCGGTCTCCCCCGGCGAGAAGGGCACCGCCGTCGTCGTCGGCCATGTGGACAACGCCCGGGGCCCCGCCGTGTTCTACGGTCTCGGGGCGCTGAAGAAGGGCAGCCGGGTCGAGGTCCAGCGCGGCGACGCGAAGACGGCGGTGTTCGAGATCTACGGGATCGAGGTCTTCGCGAAGAACAACTTCCCCGGTGACCGCGTCTACGGCAACAGCGGGATTCCCGAATTGCGGGTCATCACCTGCGGAGGCGGTTTCTCCAAGCAGAACGGCTACGACGGAAACGTCGTCGTGTTCGCCCGCCTGGTCGAGGTTCGCTGAGCGTTCCCCGACCGGGCGGGCGAAAGCCCGTAGCCGATTCGCTTTCCGGCGCTATGCGTATCTCCGCTGCGGCACCGTGATCCGATATCCCGAGTCGAGCAGTTCGGGCAGGTATTCACGCAGCGCCCGGACGCTTTGCGTGCGGTCGCCGCCCGCGTCGTGGGAGAGCACCACGACACCGGGCGCCGCGCCCTTCTCCACCCGGTCCGCGATGGCGGCGGCCGCCGGGGCACGCCAGTCGAGGGTGTCCACGGTCCACGCCAGGGGTTCCATGCCGAGTTCGGCGCCGAACTCGAAGACGGCCCGGTTCCAGGCGCCGTAGGGTGCGCGGAACCACAGCGGGGGTTCGCCGTATGCCTTGTCGATGATCTCGCAGGTGCGGGACATCTCCGCGTGGATCCTGGACCGGGAGAGGCTGGGCAGCATGGGGTGGGACCAGGTGTGGTTGCCGACGGCGTGGCCGTCGTCCGCCATCTCCCGCAGCAGGTCCTTGTGCCGGTCGACCATCTCGCCGCACACGAAGAACATCGCGCGGACGTCGTGCTTGCGGAGGATGCGCAGGATGTCCGGGGTGTAGCGCGGGTCCGGGCCGTCGTCGAAGGTCAGCACCATGGTCCGGCCCCGTCCGTCCACCCGCAGGTAGGGGCGGCTGCGGACGGTGGCGGGGACGAGGGTGCGGCGCCGCACCTGCGGAGCGCCGTATCCGGCGATGGGCTGCAACCGGTACGTGGAGGGCTTGAACGCGGGACGGGCGCCGGGGCCGGCGGCCGTGGCGGCGTCCCGGGCCGAGCCGGAGCCCTCCTCGCCGGTGAGCAGCGCCGTGGTGCCCGCGACACCGGCGGCACCGAGCAGGGCGGCACCGCCGAGCAGGAGGCGGCGGCGCGTGAACAACTGATCCTTCGTCATGACTCATGAGTCGACCAAGTCACGGGCGGCGCACCACCACGACACCGGTGCGGCGGCATGGAAACACCCGAAGGGAGCAATGCGGCGTGCCTCTGGGTGACCGCCCGGCGCACGCCGGGACCGGGGCGCTCGGATAGCCTCGCCGTCGTGACGGATCAGCAAGCGCACCAGTTCGAGCGGGGTACCGACGGGCCGAAGGTCATCCTCGTCGGCCTGGACGGCTCCGAGTCCTCCCTGCGCGCCGTGGCCTACGCGGCGGGCCTCGCCCGGCGGCAGCGGGCGCTGCTGGCGATCGTGTACGTGCAGCCGGTGATGGCGGCCGGCGCGGCACTCGGGGTGCCGGTGGCCGGGACAACCGACGAGATCGCCGAGAGCCTCGTCGCGCAGGTCCGTGAGGCCGCCGAGCAGGTGAAGGGCGTCTTCGAGACCCGCTGGGAGTTCCACACCTTCCGCGGCGACCCGTACAACGGGCTGGTCAGGGCGGCGGACGAGCTCAAGGCCGACGCGGTCGTGGTGGGCGCCTCCGAACAGGCCGGCCACCGCATCGTCGGCTCGGTGGCGATCCGCCTGGTGAAGGCGGGCCGCTGGCCGGTGACGGTGGTGCCGTAACGGCCGCCGCACGCCGGCCGCTCGCCGAGCGGCCGGAGCCGCGAGGTGGCCCGTGGGGCCGTCGGCAGGGGCTCACCGAGGTTCCCGGGCCCGAGGCGCCGCGCTGTGCCGTACGGCACCCCTTCCAGCCGGTCCTGGCGCCCCCGGCGAGAGCTCGGGGGCGGAGCCGTCGAGCCCCCGGCAGACCGTTCGTCGCACCGTTCGTCGACAGCTTCGACCGCCCGCCGCACACCCGTGACCGGCCTCTGTCCCCGGGGAGCGCCCCGCGTTCCCATACGCCCATGACGGCCGGAACCACGATCACCAACGGGACGACCGCCGAACACGAACTGGCCGAGATCCAGCGTGAACACGGACGCCCGCTCTTCGCCCTGCTGCTACGGCTCTCCGACGGGGACCGTCATCGCGCAGAGGACCTCGTGCAGGAGACCTTCGTGCGCGCCTGGCAGCACCCGGAGGCGCTGCGCGCCGACGACTTCGACTCCGTGCGCCCCTGGCTGCTCACGGTCGGCCGGCGGCTCGCCATCGACGCGCGGCGGGCCCGGCAGGCACGCCCCGCGGAGGTGGGGGACGCGGTGCTGGAGAACGCCCGAGTGATGGCTGACCACTCCGAGCGGTCCGTCGCCACCCTCGATGTGCGCGAAGCTGTGAAGACACTCACTCCGGAACACCGCGAAGTACTGGTGCAGGTGTATTTCCAGGGGGCGAGTGTGGCGGAAGCCGCCGAGGCCCTGGGAATCCCGCCCGGTACGGTGAAGTCGCGCGCTTACTACGCGCTGCGCGCCCTGCGCCGGGTGCTTCCGGGATACGCGGCCGACCTGCGGTGAAACCCATGGCCGAGTCAAACCTCCGTAAAGCGCCTTGCTGAGGACCCCTGTTGAGCAATCAGCTGTCCTCATCCGTGTTCCGGATGGGGCCCTGCCCCGGGGCCCGGTGTCGGGCGACGCGCACGTACCGGAGGAAGGCAGGAAGGGATGCTGCACAGAGGTCACGAGAGCACGGACGGCGCCGGCGGCGGCGAACTGACCGTCCCCATGGCGTGGTTCTACGCCGAGTACATCGCCGAGGAACTGCTGCGGACCGGCGACCTCATGCCGCCGACGTCCTTCGAGTTCCGTGCGGGGCGCGACGCCCTGGCGCTGACCATCTTCCTCGCGGACTCCGGCGGTGAGCTCTCCGGCATCCGGGTCGTCACCCAGCTGGAGACCTGGCTGTCGCTGACGGCGTACGACCAGCCGTGGCAGGACTGGGTGGGCGAGCGCCTGGCCCACCTCACCGCCGAGGCGCTGGAGGCCGGCGGCCCCGCGCCGGACCTGGAACTGGCGGCGGCGACCTGGCGGTGGCTTGAGGAGACCGAGCTGCTCGCGCCCGACCTGGACGCGGTGCCGGGGGGCGGCGCGGTGCTGGGCGAGGACGACGGTCCAAAGGTCTGGACACCGGCCTGGCGGCTCGGTCTGCCGCTCGGCCATCTGGCGATCCATCTCTTCTGAGGGCGGCGGCCCCCGCGGGCACTCCGTGTGACCGGGGCGTATCCGTGCGGTGAACCGTCTGTTCGGGCCGCGGCGGCAAAGTTCTCCCGGTCTCCGACCAATCCGCCGGGATCACGGCTCCGAATCTTTTGGTTGGCATTGGTCGCGGGCTTGAGTGTTTCCCGGGTCTGGTCCGTACCGGTGGGGGCAGGAAGCAACCCCCACCGCACACCGGCCCGAGGAATTGCCATGTGGTCCCAGGATCGTCATCACGACGTCGGCGCGTACTCGCTGGGCGTGCTCGACGAGGTGGAGTCCTTCCACTTCGAGGACCATGTCCGCGGCTGCCCCCAGTGCGCGGTACAGGTCACCGAGTTCCGTCCCGCCGCCCGGCAGCTGATGCTCTACCGGAACGCGACCCCGCGCGCCGTGCACCCCTTCGCCGCGCCCGGCCCCCGGTTGCTGGGACGGCTGCTCGACGAGGTGGCGGCCCGCCACCGCGCGCGTCGCAGGCGCTGGCTGTTCGCCCTCGCCGCGTCCGTGATCATCGCCGTCGGTGGTCCCGCCGTCGCCGTTCTCGCAGGTCCGGGCGCCCCTCCGGACGCGGTCGCGGCCACGGACCCCGAGACGGGGGTGTGGGCCGAGGTCACGGCCGAGGACCGGATCTGGGGCAGCGACATCCAGCTGAAGGTCAAGGAGGCCGAGGACGCCCACGCCTGCCGGCTGATCGTGATCGGCAAGGACGGTTCGCAGGAGACGGCCGCCAACTGGAAGTCCCCCGAGCACGCGGACCGCCCCTCCACGATGCAGGGCGGCACCTCGATGCAGCGCGAGGACATCAGCCACTTCGAGGTGCGCAGCCAGGAAGGTGAACTCCTGGTGACACTGAAGGCCCCGGCCTGGCGCTGAGCCACCCCGGCGACGACCGCCGCCCCCGGAGTCGTGGTCCATACCTTCAATGGTTGCGGATCATGGTCAGGAACCGGGTCATGGCCGAGTCAGGAACGCATCAGGGCCGAGTCAGGTCCGAGTCGTGGATGATCCGGGACCGCCGCCGGGCTACTTCAGCAGGCGCGACATCCGCCGGTCGGCGAGCGGCTTGCCCCCGGTCTGACAGGTCGGGCAGTACTGCAGCGACGAGTCGCTGAAGGACACCTCGCGGACGGTGTCCCCGCACACCGGGCAGGGTTCACCGGTCCGGCCGTGCACCCGCAGTCCGCTCTTCTTCTCCGCCTTCAGCCTCCCGGCGGCCAGGCCCCGCGAGCGCTCGACGGCCTCCGTGAGCGTGGTGCGCAGCGCCTCGTGGAGATGCCGGACCTCCTCCGGCTTCAGGGACGAGGCCAGCTTGAAGGGCGACATCCTGGCGGCGTGCAGGATCTCGTCGCTGTACGCGTTGCCGATCCCCGCGATCAGGCTCTGGTCCCTGAGGGCGCCCTTGATCTGGCGGCGCTCCCCCGCGAGCAGTTCGGCGAGACGGGCCGCGTCGAAGTCGTCGGCGAGGGGATCGGGGCCGAGCCGGGCGACACCGGGGACGCTCAGCGGATCCCGTACGACGTACACCGCGAGCCTCTTCTGCGTGCCGGCCTCGGTGAGGTCGAAGCCCTCGCCGGTCTCCAGGGCCACCCGCAGCGCGAGCGGGCTCTTCCCGCCCGGGCGGGGCGGTCCGTCGGGGAGCCGGTCCCGCCAGTGCAGCCAGCCGGCGCGGGCGAGGTGGGTCACGAGGTGCAGCTCGCCGCCGTCACCGTCCGTCGCCACGTCGAGGAACTTGCCGTACCGGCCCACCGCCGTGACCTCCCGCCCCTCCAGGGCGGTGACGGGCGGGTCGTACGTCTTCAGCACGCTGATCGCCACGGGCAGCACGCGGACGACCTCATGGCCGACGAGAGCGCCGACCAGGAAGTCCCGCAGGGCGTCGACCTCCGGTAGTTCCGGCATGCGTCCAGAGTGCCACTGCCTGCGGCGCTCTGCCGGGCGCGTTCCGGGTGAGGGCGGTCGGGTTTCGTCGGCGGGTGCGGGTGGGTGGGGGCTGTTCGCGCCGTTCCCCGCGCCCCTGAAGGCTTCGGGCCTGCGGCCCGCCTTCAGCGAAAGGCACGGGGCGCAGCCCCGGGCGCTTTCCGGGGGCGCGGGGAACCGCGCGAGAAACCACACACCACCCGCGTCCGCCGACGAAGGCGCACCCCCGAGCTACTGGGCGAACACGAACTCACACCACACGCACTTGCCCCCGCCCCTCGCCTCCACCCCCCACACATCCGTCAGCCGGTCCACCAGCAGCAGCCCCCGGCCCGAGACGCCCGACTCCCCCGCCTCCCGACGGCGCGGCAGCGCGCTGGAGGAGTCCTCGACCTCCACCCGCAGGCGCCGATCCGTCCCGGTCAGCGCCCGGAGCGTCACGATCGCGGAGCCCTCCGTGTGCATGAGCGCGTTGGTGATCAGTTCGTCGGCGACGAGTTCGATCTCGTCGGCCCGCTCCCGCGCGCCCCAGGTGCGCACGGCCGCCCCGATCATGTGCCGGGCCTCGGTGAGCGCCTCCGGGTCGCCGGGGGCGACATGCTGCTGGAGCCGCCCCCCGGGCTGCTGCGCGCTGCGGCTGCGGCGGCGCAGCAGGAGCAGGGCCACGTCGTCGTCGCCGCCTCGTTCCTCCGCCACGTCGATGAGCCGGTCGGCGAGGTCGTCGACGTCGTCGGGGCCCGTGCTGATCAGCGTCTGCAGGGTGCGCATGCCGTCGTCGAGGTCGGCGCCGGGCTGTTCGATCAGGCCGTCCGTGCAGAGCAGCAGCGTGTCCCCGGGGTCCAGCTCGATCGTGCCCACGGGGTACTCCAGTCCGCCGAACTCGGCGGACAGCCCGAGCGGCAGGCCGCCGTCGACGGTCACCCGCCGGCAGGTTCCGTCGGGCGCCCGGATCAGGGGGTCGATGTGTCCGGCCCGGACCACCTGGACCACTCCGGTGGACAGGTCGGCCTCCGCGTACAGGCAGGTGGCGAAGCGGTCCGTGTCGAGTTCGTGGAGGAAGGCGGAGGCGCGGGCCATCACGGTGGCCGGGGTGTGGCCCTCGGTGGCGTACGCCTTGAGGACGATGCGCAGCTGGCCCATGACGGCGGCGGCATGGGTGTCGTGGCCCTGGACGTCGCCGATGACCGCGCCGACCCGGCCGCCGGGCAGCGGGACGAGGTCGTACCAGTCGCCACCGATGTCCCGGCCGAGGGAGCCGCCGAACGACGCGGCCCGGTAGCGGACGGCGATGTCGGCGCCGGGCACGCTGGGGATGGACCGGGGCAGCATGGCCTGCTGGAGGCCCTCCGCGAGGTCCTTCTCGCCCTCGTAGAACATGGCCCGTTGCAGGCTCTGGGCGATGCTGCTGCCGAGCGCCACGAGGACGTCGCGTTCCTCGCGGGTGAAGCCTCGCCGGTCGTTGTAGAGCAGCCCCATGGCGCCGATGGGGCGGGCCTGCACGATCAGCGGCAGATAGGCGGCCGAGGTGATCTGGAGGTCGGTGATGTGCGGCCAGAGCAACGGATACGACTCGGCGAACTCCTCCGGTGACTCGATGAAGTGCGGGGCGAGGCTCCGTACGACCTCGTTCATCGGGTACTTCACGTCGAGGCGGGTGATCCGGGTGCCGGGTACGTAGCTGGCCCTGGGGCCGGCGGCGATCATGCGGATGCGCCCGGCCTCGACCAGGCCCATGACCAGGCTGGTCGCGCCGAGGTGGGTGATGCCGTCGGTGTCCTCCAGGACGTCGATCACGTCCTGGACGGTGCGGGCGTGGGCGAGGGCGGCGGTGATGACCTGCACGACGTCGGTGCGTCTGCGGTGGGCCCGGTTCAGGGCCGCCGGCTCGGTGCGGGCGCCGAGCTCCCGCAGTTCCCGGGTGGCGTCGCGGACGATGCCGATGACCCGGTACGGGCGGCCGGTCTCGTCGCGGCGGATGTAGCCCTGGGTGTGGGTCCAGCGGGGTGTGCCGTCGCGCAGCCGGATGCGGAAGTAGGCGCCGTAGTTCTCGCTGCCGTCCTTGAGGGCCTGGGACACCAGGGTGTCCAGCTTGCGGCCCTCCACCGGGGGGACCCGGACGGTCAGGCTCTCGGGGCGGCCGTCGTACTCGTCGGGGCGCAGGTCGAAGACCTCGTGGGCCGTGGCGTCCATGTGCATCACGCCGGCGTCGAGGTCCCAGTCGAAGCTGCCCATGAGATTGAGCGCCAGGACGGGGTCCGGGTGGGCGAGCCAATCGTCCGGCAGCGGCAGCTCACTCGCTCCCCGATCAACCATGTGGCCACTTTGCCAGGGTTTGCCCGATTATTCGAGTGGGGCTGGGCTGTCCTGTTTCGGCCCCGTGGATCCGATCACTAGTGTCGGTACCGCCCCTGTTCCGGCGCGCGACCCAGGAGCGCGACAGCCATGGACTGGTTCACCGCACCCGACTACTGGCTCGGCCGGCTGCTCTTCCAGCGCTCCCTCGCCGTGATCTACCTGGTGGCCTTTCTCGGGGCGGCCCTGCAGTTCCGGGCGCTGCTCGGGGAGCGGGGCATGCTGCCCGTCGACCGTTTCGTCGCGCGGATGCCCTGGCGGCGGTCACCGAGCGTGTTCCACCTCCACTACTCGGACCGTTTCTTCGCCATCTGGGCGTGGGCGGGCTGCGCGGTGTCGGCGGCGCTTGTCGCCGGGGCGGACTCCCTGCTCCCCCTGTGGGGCGGCATGCTGCTGTGGCTGGTGCCGTGGGTGATGTACCTGTCGATCGTGAACGTCGGCCAGACCTGGTACTCGTTCGGCTGGGAGTCGCTGCTCCTGGAGGTCGGCTTCCTGGCGGTGTTCCTGGGCAACGACGAGGTGGCGCCGCCGATCGTCGTGCTGTTCCTGCTGCGCTGGGTGCTGTTCCGGGTCGAGTTCGGGGCGGGACTGATCAAGATGCGCGGCGACGAGTGCTGGCGGAAGCTGACCTGCCTGGACCACCACCACGAGACGCAGCCGATGCCGGGGCCGCTGAGCTGGTTCTTCCACCATCTGCCGAGGCCGCTGCACCGGGTGGAAGTCGCCGCCAACCATGTCACCCAGCTGGTCGTGCCCTTCCTGCTGTTCACCCCGCAGCCCCTCGCGACGGCCGCCGCCTCGCTGATGATCCTGACCCAGCTGTGGCTGGTGCTGTCGGGCAACTTCAGCTGGCTGAACTGGATCACGATCGTGCTGGCCCTGTCGGCGGTGGACCTCGGCACCGGCGCGCCGGACGTCCCCGGCGCGCCCCTGTGGTACCAGATCGTCGTCCTCGCCGTCACCGCGCTGGTGCTGTGGCTCAGCTACCACCCGGTCCGCAACATGATCTCCCGCCGCCAGGTGATGAACCGCTCCTTCGACCCGCTGCACCTGGTCAACACGTACGGGGCCTTCGGCAGTGTCAGCCGCGTGCGGTACGAGGTGGTCGTGGAGGGGACGGCGGACGAGGTGCCGCGTGAGGACACGGGCTGGCGGGAGTACGAGTTCAAGGGCAAGCCGGGTGATCCCCGGCGCTGGCCGCGCCAGTTCGCCCCGTACCATCTGCGGCTGGACTGGCTGATGTGGTTCGCGGCGCTCTCCCCGGCGTACGCGCACCCCTGGTTCGGCGGGCTGGTCGAACGCCTCCTGGAGAACGACCGCGACACCCTGCGGCTGCTGCGCCGCTCCCCCTTCCCCGCCGACGCCCCGCCGCGGTACGTCCGCGCCCGCCTCTTCCGCTACCGCTACACGACGTGGCGGGAGCTGCGGGCGACGGGCGCCTGCTGGGAGCGGACGTACGTACGGGAGTTCATGCCACCGACGCGGCTGGCCGTCCCCGCGGCCCGGGACCGCTGACACCGGCCCTCACCCGGCTCTCGACGTGGCGCCGCCCCGCGGGGCACAGTGCTCCCACGCACACCAGATCGACAGGGAGCCACCGTGACCAGCTGGGTCGGCCGGACCGCCGCCGAGATCGCCGCCGCCGTACGGGAGAAGCGGGTGACGCCGCGCGAGGTGGTGGCGGAGCATCTCGCGCGGATCGCGTCGCTGGACGGGCGGATCGGCGCGTTCCGCACGGTCCGGGCGGAGGCGGCCCTGTCCGAGGCGGACGAGGTCGGGGCCCGCGCGGATCTGGGCGGACTCCCGCTGGCCGGGGTGCCGGTGGCGGTCAAGGACAACCTCGCGGTACGGGGCGAGGCCACGCGCAACGGGTCCGCCGCGACCCCGGACACCCCGGCCGCCGAGGACCATGTGACGGTGGCCCGGCTGCGGGCGGCGGGCGCGGTGGTCGTGGGCCTGACGAACGTGCCCGAGCTGTGCGTCTTCGGCACGACCGACGGGGTGCACGGCACCGCCCGCAACCCTTGGGACCTCACCCGGACCGCCGGTGGCTCGTCCGGCGGCAGCGCGGCGGCCGTGGCGGCCGGCCTGGTGCCCCTCGCGCTCGGCAACGACGGGATGGGCTCCCTGCGCATACCGGCCGCCAACTGCGGCCTCGTCGGCCTGAAGCCGGGCCACGGGGTCGTCCCGGCCGGTATCGGGCACGGCGACTGGTTCGGCATGTCGGAGAACGGCCCGCTCGCGACGACCGTCGAGGACGCCCGGCTGATGTTCCGGGTCCTGGCGGGCGCGGAGGCCGCCGAACCGCCGCGCTCCCCCCGCACCATCGCCCTCTCCGTGCGCAGCCCCCTGGTCGGGGCGCCGGTGACCCGCCCGTACGCCGATGCCGCGCGCCGGGCCGCCGAGTCGCTGGCCGGGGCGGGTCATCGGGTGCGGCGCGCCGATCCGCCGTATCCGGTCTGGCTGGGCACGACGTCGCTGGCGCACTGGACGGCGGGCACGGCGGTGGACGCCGAGGACCTCGACCCGGGGCTGCTGACCCGGCGCACCCGGGTGCACGCCGCAGTGGGGCGCCGCTTCCTCAAGGGCGTCCGGGCGGGCGGGCGGCGGGAGCTGCTGCGCCGACGGATGGAGCCGTTCTTCGCCGAGCACGATGTGCTGCTCACCCCGGCGCTCGCCCGGCGGGGACCGGCCGCCGCGCCCTGGCACGAGCGGGGATGGCTGCGCAATCTGCTCGTGAACACCCGCTACTCGCCGCTCACCCCTCCGTGGAACCTGACGGGCTGGCCGGCGATGTCGGTGCCGTTCGGCACGCTGCCGTCGGGCGCCCCCTGCGCGGTGCAGCTGGTGGGCCGCCCCGGCTCCGAGCTCGAACTCCTCGCTGTGGCGGAGCAGTTGTGGGAGCTGCACCCGTGGCGACGGACGGCACCGCTCGACTGACGGGGCCCGGCCTCACAGGGCCCGGTACATGATGTGCAGCCCCACCCGGCCGTCCCGGGGGTGCTCGAAGGCGTCCGGCACGGTGCCGAGGACGGTGAAGCCGAGGGAGGTCCACAGCCGGACGGCCGGGTTGGTCTCGACGACGGCGTTGAAGACCATCCCCCGGTAGCCGTCGGCCTTGGCCGCGGCCAGGACGTGCTCGGCGAGCGCGCGGCCGATGCCCCGGCCGCCGTGATCGGGGTCGACCATGAAGCCCGCGTTGGCCATACGGGCGGCGGGACCGCCGTAGTTGGGGGTGAGGAAGGCGGAGGCGACGACCGCTCCGGTGCCGTCCTCGACGACGAACACCCGCTTGGCGGGGGCCATCCAGAGGGCGCGGGCGGCTTCCTCGGAGGTGTCCGGGTCCCAGGTGTAGGTCTCGCCGGCGGCGACTACGCGGTGCCAGAACGGCCAGATCCGCGGCCAGTCCCCGGCGGTGGCTTCTCTGATCTGCATGGGCGCGAGTCTGGCACGCCCATGCAGACGGCGATCGCGAGGGCGCTGACGGGTCAGTCCACGCTGGGCAGGATGTGGGGCTCGGCGAGGTCGTCCTCGTAGCCCGCGAGCCGGATGGGGGCGGACCTGGCCCACACGTCGAGGCTGCCGAGTTCCTTCTTCGACCGGCCGGCGTGCTCCGTGCGTTCCTTGGGGCGCTGATCGCGATTCGTCTTCTCTGGTGTCACCGCGCACTCCTTATGTGTCGGGTCACCCTCGGGACGTCGGCCCAGCCTGCCGCTGTTCGCCTGACGTCCACTCGGGTCTGAGTCGAGGTCATTTCGGTCGCGGTGGCGCCGGATTCACTTGGGTGAGAGCAGGCCGTGGTGACCGGCTTGTCCCGGGACGGACCGTGGGTGTGGGTGGAACCCATATAAGGCTGTCCGTCCGGTACAGAGTAACCAAATGAGCGGGCGCCCGCTCGATGGGGCTGAAAACACGAGGTAACTGTCTTGAGTCATTCCGTGTCCAGCGAGCCACCGTGTGGCGATTCGCCCCATTCCGTTACGTTTTACTATCACCCAATCGGCCGAGTTGCCGAACTCCGCGCTCCACCAGGGCTCCAGCGGATCGCCGCCCTCGGCACGCAGTTCAGGTCCCGTTGGCCGAACAGCAAGCCGACCATGATCTGCTCCTGTGTCGCAACGGCATTTCTCGCGGGCGGACTCGGGAGGACCGACGAATGGAGCTGCGCGGCATCGACGAGCTGATGGATCTGCTGTACGCGTGCCGGGGCGCCAGGGACGCGCCCGGCACCCCGGGCGGCCCCGGTGACCCGGGGGACCGGCACGAGCACGCGCTGCGCACCGCCGCGCTGCTGCGCCGGGCACGTCCGGCCGACAAGGAACTCCAGGTCGCCGGCCTGGTGCACACCCTCGGCCGTCTGCTCCTTCCGGGTGACGACACCGGCCACGCCGATCTGGCCGCCGACACGGTGCGCCCGCTGCTCGGGGAGCGGGTCGCCCGTCTCGTACGGCTGCATGCCCTCGGCCCCGACGACCTGGTCCGGCTGCACGCGGGCGGCTGGGCCGACGCGGCCCTCGTGGAGGACGTGCTGACGCTGCGGGACGCGGACGAGGCGGCCCGGACCCCGGGGGTGGACGCCGGGGTGCTGGAGGACTGGCGGACGGTGCTGGAGCTGGTGTCGGACCGGGTGAGGGCGTCTCACCACTTGCCGGGCGCGTAGTCCTTCAGGAAGACGCCGTACAGGTCCTCGCCCTGCTCGCCGCGGACGACCGGGTCGTAGACGCGGGCCGCGCCGTCGACGAGGTCGAGCGGGGCGTGGAAGCCCTCCTCGGCGAGGCGGAGTTTGTCGAAGTGGGGGCGCTCATCGGTGATCCAGCCGGTGTCGACCGAGGTCATGAGGATGCCGTCGGTCTGGAACATCTCCTGGGCGCTGGTGCGCGTCACCATGTTCATCGCGGCCTTGGCGGCGTTGGTGTTGGGGTGGCCCGCGCCCTTGTAGCCGCGGCCGAAGACGCCCTCCATCGCGGAGACGTTGACCACGTACGCCCGTCCGCTCGGCGCCTTCCGGGCGGCGTCGGCCATGGCCGGGCGGAGCTTGCTGATGAGGATGAACGGCGCGGTGTAGTTGCACAGCTGGGTCTCCAGCAGCTCCACCGGGGAGATCTGCTCGATGGTCTGCACCCAGGTGTTGCTGTCCACCACGTCGGGGACGAGGCCGCCCGCGTCGATGGCGGTGCCGTCGAGGTGCCGGGCGACGCTGGCGTTGCCCGCGACCAGGGCGAGGTCGGCGACCCGCTGCGCGTCGAGACCGCTGGTGCCGACGGGCAGCTCGGCCGGTCCCGTCAGCCGGTCCACCGCGCCGGAGTTGAAGGCGCCGATGACGTGGTGGGCGGGCAGCTCCCCGGCGGGCAGCGGGGCGCTCTCGCCCTCGACCAGGGCCGCGTAGGCGGAGGGGAGGCGGCGCACGGTCTGCGTCGCGTTGTTGATGAGGATGTCGAGGGGGCCCGCGTCGGTGACCTGGTCGGCGAGGGCGACGACCTGGGCGGGGTCGCGCAGGTCGATGCCGACGACCTCCAGGCGGTGCATCCAGTCCGCGGAGTCGTCCATCGCCTTGAAACGGCGGATGGCGTCCTTCGGGAAGCGGGTGGTGATCGTGGTGTGCGCGCCGTCCCGCAGCAGTCGCAGGGCGATGTACATGCCGATCTTGGCGCGGCCGCCGGTGAGCAGGGCGCGCTTGCCGGTGAGGTCCGCGCGGGCGTCACGGCGGGCGCGGTTCTCGGCGGCGCAGTCCTGGCAGAGCTGGTGGTAGAAGTAGTCGACCTCGACGTAGCGGGTCTTGCAGACGTAGCAGGAGCGCGGGCGCTGGAGTATCCCCGCGATCTGGCCCTTCTCGGTCACCGACGACGGCAGGATGCCCTCGGTCTCGTCGTCGATGCGCTGGGCGGAGCCGGTGGCGGTGGCCTCGGTGACCGACTTGTCATGGGCGGTCTTCGCGGCGCGCCGCTCCTGGCGGCGGCGCTGCTTCACCGTGCGATAGATGGCGGCGGTGGCACGGCGCACCGTGATCGCGTCCGGGTGGTCGACGTCCAGCGTGTCGAGTTCCTCGAGCACGCTGAGGCAGACGGCGAGCCGCTCGGGGTCGATACCGGGGCCGTACACGGCCTCGTCCGTGGTCGCCGGGCCGTCCTCTGTCACCGTCATCGCGCTGCCGTTTCCCTGTTTCACCCGCGGCGCGCCGACTCGCGCCCGTCACCGAACGCGGAATTCTACGGACGGGAGCGCGGCTGGCCAAACGCGGGGCGCCCAGCGGCTCGGGGGTACGCGTGGTTTTTGGCGTGTGCGGGTCGTGTGTGGTTTCTCGCGCAGTTCCCCGCGCCCCTGAAGGCTTGGGCCTGCGGCCCGGCCTTCAGACGAAAAGCCTGGGGGCGCAGCCGCCGGCTTTTCAGGGGCGCGGGGAACTGCGCGAGAAACCCCCACCCACCCGCACCCGCCGACGAACCGCGTACCCCCGGGCTGTAAGGCGCCCCCGGTCAGCTCTCGCACGCTGCCAGCAGTTCCTCCAGCTCCCCGGTCACCGCCTTCCCCAGCACCTCCAGATCCGGCACGGCCTCCGCGTCGGCGACCAGCCCGTAGTGGACGCTCCCCCGGTACGTGGAGATCGCCACCGCCACGGACTGCCCGTGGGCGAGGGGGGCCAGCGGGTAGACCTCGGCCAGCGGGCAGCCGCCGAGCCGCAGGCCGAGGCTCGGGAGCGGCACGCTGGTGACGAGGATGTCGAACCAGAGGCGCGCGGCCTGGCTGACCAGGGGCCCGCCCAGACGGTGCCCCAGCGGCGGCACGTGGTCCGCGAGCAGCGCGACCGCCCCGGCGCCGCGGTTCGGCCCCGCGTCCTTGTTGCGGTCCATGGCCGTGCGGACCGTGCGGAGGCGGCCGAGCGGGTCGGGGTCGTCCACCGGCAGCTTCATCAGATAGCCGGAGAGCCGGTTGCCCTGGGGGTGCGCGGTGCGCGGCCGGCGCTTGGAGACGGGGATGAGCGCCCGGGGCGCGACCCCTTCGCTGCCGTCGCCCCGCTCGTCCAGCCAGCGGCGCAGCGCACCGGCGACGACGGCGATGAGGACGTCGTTGACGGTGCCGCCGACGGTCTTGCGGATGCGGTGCACGTCGTCGAGGTCGAGGACCACGCCGACGGTACGGCGGGTGCCGCTCGGCTCGGCGGTCAGGGCGGCGGTGCCCCGCGCGCCCAGCGTCGCGTCGAGGGTGGTGCGGACGACGGACGTGCCGATGTCCACGGCCCGGTTCAGGTCGGAGAGGGTGCCGCGGAGGAGCGCGGGCAGCTTGCGCACCTCGCCGAGGAGGCTGCGCGGGGGTTCGACGGGGCGCGGCCGGGGCGCGGGCATGTCGACGGGGTCCATGACGGCGGCGGCGAGCGTCAGCGCCCGCAGTCCGTCGGCGAGGGCGTGGTGGAACTTGAACAGCACGGCGAAGGAGGTGCCGTCCTCGCCGGGCAGGACGTGCGCCTCCCAGGGCGGCCGGCCGCGCTCCAGGGGGCGTTCCAGCAGCGGTCCGGCCACCGCGTGGAAGTCGCGGGCCGGTGCGTGGAGCCGTACGTGGTCGAAGGGCTCGAAGTCGGCGACGGGCTCGCGGGCCGCGCCGCCGAAGGTGAGCGGCGTCCTCACGTCGGGCCGCCAGACGTCCCGGATCCGCATCCGCAGCGCGGGCACCCCGGCGGCACGGGCGGCGAGCAGGTCGGCGGCGTGTGCGCCCGCGGTGGGCGAGTTCGCCGTGAAGACGCCGAGGGCGGCCAGGTGCATGGGATGTTCGGCGGACTCGATGTTCCAGAAGGCCAGGTCGAGTGGTGCGAGCTCGTCAGAAGTCAATGGCTTGCCTCGCGTCGACGACGGGTGAGTCTGCAGTCAATCGCCGTTGGCCGATTACGGTCAAGTACGATCGGGCTACGCTCAGTTAACAGCAGATTAAGTCCCACCTCCTGGGGAGAGGCGGGACTATGGGGATATCTGCGCTCACTCGGGGGCCATCTCAACCCACCCGGCCCAGCGCGGCGTGTCGAACCGCACAGCCACTCGACGCGCACCTGTGCAGGGCGCGACACCTCCTACGGCACGCCTACGACACCTGCTGGCCCTTGCCGAGGGCGATCACCCCGCCCTTGGAGACCGTGTACAGCTCGGCGTCACGCTCCGGGTTGACGCCGATGGTGGCGCCCGGGGGCACCTGGACGTTCTTGTCGAGGACGGCACCCCGGACGACCGCGCCCCGGCCGATGTGGACGTTGTCGTGCAGCACCGACCCCTGGACCACGGCGCCCGGGTCGACGACCACGCCCGGCGACAGCACGGACCGGGTCACCTGGCCCCGGATCAGGCAGCCCGCACTGATGATCGACTCGCTGGCCATGCCGCCCGCGTTGAAGCGGGCCGGGGAGAGCTGGCCGGAGCTGGTGTAGATGGGCCAGCTGCGGTTGAACAGGTTGAACGCGGGGCGCTCGGCGATGAGGTCCATATGGGCGTCGTAGTAGGCGTCGAGGGTGCCGACGTCCCGCCAGTAGCCGCGGTCGCGGTTGGTCTCGCCGGGCACGTGGTTGGCGCTGAAGTCGTACAGCTGCGCCTCGCCCCGCTCGGTGAGCTGCGGCAGGATCGAGCCGCCCATGTCGTGGACGGAGTTCTCGTCCTCGGCGTCCCGCTGGAGCGCCTCCACCAGGGCCTTGGTGGTGAAGATGTAGTTGCCCATCGAGGCGAACACGCACTCGGGGTCGTCGACCAGGCCGGGCGGGTCGGCGGGCTTCTCCAGGAAGCGCTCCACGGACCGGCCGTCGGAGCCGGGGGTGATCACACCGAAGGAGGAGGACTCGGTGCGGGGCACCCGTATCCCGGCGACGGTCACCCCCGCGCCGCCCTCGATGTGCTGGGCCAGCATCTGCCGCGGGTCCATGCGGTAGACGTGGTCGGCGCCGAAGACGGCGACGTACTCGGGCTGTTCGTCGTGCACGAGGTTCAGCGACTGCAGCAGCGCGTCGGCGCTGCCCAGGTACCAGCGCGGGCCGAGCCGCTGCTGGGCGGGGACCGGGGTGACGTAGTTGCCGAGCAGGCTCGACATCCGCCAGGTGGTGGTGATGTGCCGGTCGAGGGAGTGTGATTTGTACTGGGTCAGGACGCAGATCCGCAGGATGTCCGCGTTCACGAGATTGGAGAGTACGAAGTCCACGAGACGGTACGTCCCGCCGAAGGTCACCGCCGGTTTCGCGCGGTCGGCGGTCAGAGGCATCAGCCTCTTGCCCTCGCCGCCCGCCAGTACGATTCCCAGCACCGAAGGTCCACCGCGCCGCATGCCGCCGCCCCTCTACGCCCGGTTGTGCCGTGCTCTGTCCTGTGCGTCTACCCCTGTTTGAGGATTTCCTCGTACAGGTGGACCGTCCGCCGGGCCACCGCGTCCCAGCCGAACTCCCGTACCGCGCGCTCCCGTCCGGCCTCACCCATACGGGCGGCGGTCGCGGGGTCGGCGAGGACCGAGTCGAGGGCGCGGGCCAGCTGAGCTTCGAAGTCGTCCCCGGTGGACACGAGGAGGCCGGTGACGCCGTCCTCCACGACCTCCGGGATGCCGCCCACCCGTGACGCGACCACCGCCGTCCCGCAGGCCATGGCCTCCAGGTTGACGATACCGAGCGGTTCGTACACCGAGGGGCAGACGAACACGGCGGCGTGGGTGAGGAGTTGGATCACCTCCGGGCGCGGCAGCATCTGCGGGATCCAGTGCAGGCCCTCGCGGACGCGGCTCAGCTCCTCGAAGAGGTCGCGGAACTCCCGGTCGATCTCCGGGGTGTCCGGGGCGCCGGCGCACAGCACGACCTGGACGTCCGGGTCGATGTCCCGGACCGCCCGCAGCAGATGGGGCACACCCTTCTGGCGGGTGATGCGGCCGACGAACAGGACGTAGGGGCGGGCCCGGTCGAGGCCGACGCGGTCGAGCACGTCCGTGGCGTGGTCCGGCCGGTAGAGGGCGGTGTCGATGCCGTTGTGCACGACCCGCACCTTGGCCGGGTCCAGGGCCGGGTAGCAGCCGAGGATGTCGTCGCGCATGGCGCCGGACACCGCGATCACCGCGTCGGCGGACTCGATCGCCGTGCGCTCGGCCCAGCTGGAGAGGGCGTAACCGCCGCCCAGCTGTTCGGCCTTCCAGGGGCGCAGCGGCTCCAGCGAGTGGGCGGTCATCACGTGCGGGATGCCGTGCAGCAGCTTGCCGAAGTGGCCGGCGAGGTTGGCGTACCAGGTGTGCGAGTGGACGAGTTCGCGGCCTTGGAGGCCGGCGGCGATGGACAGGTCGACGGAGAACGTGCGCAGCGCGTCGTTGGCGCCGTCCAGCGCCGACCAGGGGCGGTGACGTATGACGCCGCCCGCGGCGCCCTCGCCCCAGCAGTGCACGTCGAGGTCGACGAGGGATCTCAACTCCCGTGCGAGGAACTCGACGTGGACCCCCGCGCCGCCGTAGACGTCGGGCGGATACTCCCGGGTCAGCAGGCCGACTCGCACCCGGAACCCCCTGTCTCACATGACTCGTTCCCACATGGTCACCTACACGGGGCGGTTGGGGAAGACCGCGATCTCCGCCTAGCCGCGGCCGCTCGGGGTGCCCGGCGGGCGGGTCCGGGCCGGTGGCCGGTCGAAGCAGCAGTCGCCGCACAGTCCGCCGCCGGGCAGCCGGTAGTAGAGGCAGCAGCTGCGGCGGCGGTCGGTGGCGGGGTCGAGGGTGCCGGCGAGAGCGGGGTGGGCGAGCTGCCCGGCGGCCAGCCGCCGGGCCCGGACGGCCACCTCCGCGCGTCCGTTCACGACGGCCCAGCGGTCGATCTGCCGCACCGCGCCCATGAGCGCGGCGGCCGCGTTGCCCCACAGCAGACGAGGGGAAACGGGCAGCTGGGAGCAGAGGGCCGCCGCCAGCGGGACCAGATGCGCCTCCCGTACGACCTCGCCGATCCGGTCGGCGGGCAGCATCCGTACGCCGGCCGGCCACAGCTCGTCGGGGGCGCTCGCGCCGGGGTCCCAGCGCAACAACCGCGGGTCGAGATCGGGGACGCGGTCATGGAGGGCGGCGGCGCCGAGCGCGACCGACCACAGCCGGGCGGCCAGGCCGAGGTGCATGAGGGAGGCGGCGACGCGCGGCTCGGAGGCCCGGACGCTGTCCGCGACCTTTCGGACACGGAAAATTACGGGATTCGCGTAAACCTCCTCACTCACATCGGCATCCCGTGCCGCGTACGCCTCCGCGAGCGTGGGCAGGGGGCCTCCCGGTGGTTCCCCCGTGCGTAGTACGAAGAAGCCGCCGAGGGCCGAGAGGTCCGTGAGGTCGGGGGCGTGATCCACGGAGTCGAGTAGTACCAGGGGCCACCGGCGCGTTCGGCGGGAGGGGTGCACCCCGTGTCGCCCCTCCTGAGGATGACGGGCGACGAGTCGTACTCCATCGGCAGTACGACTCAATGAGTGCTCAGGTACGACGACGCGAACGCGTTCGCGAGGCATCGTGGTCACCATGAAAGCCGACCGTTCGCAGCGGCGGGCCGAGCGCCCCCGCCCCTCGCCGAGGAGCCGCACATGAGCGCCCTCGCGTTGTCCGTGCTGCTGTCGTTCGTCTCCGCCGTGGCGTACGCGGGCGGTGCGATCGTGCAGGAGCGTGTCGCGGTGTCCTCCCCCGGCCGTACCTACGCGCCGCTGCGCCGCCCGGGCTGGTGGGCCGCCGTCGGACTGAACGGTCTCGGCGGGCTGCTGCACGTGGTTGCCCTGGCGTACGGCCCGCTCAGCCTGGTGCAGCCGCTGGGCGCGTTGACCATCGTCTTCGCCCTGCCCATGGCGGCGCTCTTCGTGGGCCGCAGGGCCGGGGCGACGGCCTGGCGGGGCGCGATCATGGCGACGGTGGGTCTCGCGGGCCTGCTCTCCCTCGTCGGCGCGGCCGACACGCAGTCCCTGGGCACCGCCGACCGCGTGCTGGTGGCCATGGTCAGCGCGGGTGCGGTGGCGGCGCTGACGACGGCGGCCCACGCGGCGCACCGGCATCCCGCGATCCGCAGCATCCTGCTGGCGGTGGCGTCCGGCGTGGCGTTCGGCATGGCCTCGGTGTTCACGAAGACGGTCGCCGTCGACTGGACGGACGGCGTCGCCCCCGCCGACCTGCCGACCCTCGCGGCCATCGGCGTCTTCGCCACGGCCGGTCTGCTGCTGTCCCAGGCCGCCTACCGCGGCGGCGGTCTCGCGGCCCCGCTCGCCACCCTGACCGTCGTGAACCCGGTGGTGGCGGCGGCCGTCGGTATCACGATGTTCGGCGAGACGTTCCGCTACGGCACCACGGGCACCCTCCTCGCGCTGGGCTGCGGGGTCGTCGCGGCGGGCGGTCTGATCCTGCTCACCACCGAGCGGCTCCATGACGAGACGCGGCCCGAGCGGGTCAGGGGCGAGGGCGCGGACGACGCGTCCACGGCCGCCGACCGGGAGGCTGCCCTCGCCGTGGAGCGGCTGCTCGCGGGGCTTCCCTCGCGGTCCGCCGGGGTGCCGTCGGCGGCCGACGCCTCGCTCGGCCTCGACCAGCGGGTGCTCGTACCGGCTCCGTTCCGCGGGAGCGGCGGCTCCGGGAGCGGCGGCTCCGGGGGCGAGGGTCCGGCCGGGCTGGACCTGGGGCCGTTCCACGGCGAGCTGTATGTGCCGCGGCCGCACGCCGACCGCCATCGGGACCACGTGGGGACGTGAGCGGGAGGCCGGCATCAGGACCACGTGGAGACGTGAGCGGGAGGCCCGGAGCGGGCCTCCCGCCGGTACGTCGGCGCGTCAGAGACGCACCCCTCCCGCCCGCAGATAGGCGATCGGGTCGACGTCACTGCCGAAACCGGGCCCCGTCCGCACCTCGAAGTGCAGATGCGGGCCCGAACTGTTGCCCGTGGACCCCGACCGGCCGATGCGCTGGCCCGCGCTCACACCCTGCCCGGCCTTCACGGAGATCGCCGACAGGTGCGCGTACTGCGTGTACCGGCCGTCGGCGTGGCGGATCACCACCTGGTAGCCGAAGGAGCCGCCCCAGCCCGCCGTGACGACCTGGCCGGACGCCACGGACTTCACGGTGCTGCCGGTCGGCACGGGGAAGTCGACACCCGTGTGGTAGCCCTTCGACCAGGAGGACCCGGAGGCGCGGTACGGGGTGCCGAGCGAGGCGTTCACGGGAGCGACCAGGGACCCGGACTGCTGCCGGTGGTCGGTCCGCTGCTCCCGCTTCTGCTCCTTCTTCTCCTCCTTCTTGGGCTGTTCCTTCTTGGACTGCTCTTTCTTGTGGTCCTTCTTGTGTTCCTTCTTCGGGGCGGCCGAGGTCAGGCTGAGCCGCTGGCCCGGGAGGATGCGGTCCGGGTCGGAGCCGATGATCCCGCGGTTGGCGTTGTAGAGCCCGCGCCAACCGCCCTTGACCTCCTCGGACTCGGCGATCTCGGAGAGCGTGTCGCCCCGGACGACCGTGTACATCTCGACCTTGCCCGCCTGGGACTGGGGCGTGGTCTGCGGTTTGACGTCCTCGATGGTGCGCGGCGCGTCGCCGCCGCGGGTGAGGCCCGCGCGGACCGAGCAGTGGGGCCAGGCGCGGGGGCCCTGGCCGTCCAGCACCTTCTCGGCGATCGCGATCTGCTGTTCCTTGGTCGCCAGGTCGGCGCGCGCGGCGTAGGCCCTTCCGCCGTACGCCTCCCACGTCGACTGACTGAACTGGAGGCCGCCGTAGTAGCCGTTGCCGGTGTTGATGTCCCAGTCACCGGTGGACTCGCAGGCCGCGACCTTCTCCCAGGTGTCCACGTCGGCCGCCTCGGCGACTCCCGTGCCGATCAGCGGGAGTGCGATGCCGGCGCCGCCGGCTGTGACCGTGAGTGAAGCACGGTTGATTCTGTTCGGCTGGTACCGGCGGTGCCGGCCGCGTACGGCCATGGAGTAGCCCCCCTCGCCTCTGCCACGAAGCCGCAAAAGTAAGCGCCACGAACCGGCCATGACAAGACGAAAATCCAGCCGCACGCACCCCGTGCGTGGCGTGGAAACGACCTGTCCCGGCGCGTAAGTACCCGTGTCCGGCGCACGCGTGAGCGAGTGCGGCGCGTGAAAGGCGCCGGTTGCGCGGTCCATTGAGGCAGGTGGGGCCCTTTCCGCGTACTGAAGCACGACGTGCCGCGCGGCGCGCACGGAGCCGCCACACGTCAGGATGACCGGAAGGGCAATACTGGCGAGCACTGACGGCAGCACCGATATGAGGACCTACCGGCACCACTTGTCCATCACGACGTGAGCACCACGACTTCAGCATCACGACTCGACCGATTCACCGGCACCACTGATTCCAGGATCCATAGGAGCCAACCGCATGAGCACTTCAGCCCAGATCGGCGTCACCGGCCTCGCGGTCATGGGGAGCAACCTCGCCCGCAACTTCGCCCGCAACGGCTACACGGTCGCCGTCCACAACCGCACCGCGGCGCGGACGCACGCGCTGGTGGAGGAGCACGGGCACGAGGGCGACTTCATCGCGGCCGAGACCGCCAAGGACTTCGTCCAGGCTCTGGAACGCCCCCGGCGCCTGGTGGTGATGGTGAAGGCCGGCGGTCCCACGGACGCGGTGATCGAGGAGTTCGCGCCGCTGCTGGAGCCGGGCGACATGATCATCGACGGGGGCAACGCGCACTTCGCCGACACCCGCCGTCGCGAGGCCGCGCTGCGCGAGCAGGGCATCCTCTTCGTCGGCGCGGGCATCTCCGGCGGTGAGGAGGGCGCGCTCAACGGACCCAGCATCATGCCGGGCGGCCCGGCCGAGTCGTACGACTCCCTGGGCCCGATGCTGGAGAAGATCTCCGCGAAGGCCGCCGACGGGGCGCCGTGCGTCACGCACGTCGGTCCGGACGGTGCCGGGCACTTCGTGAAGATGGTCCACAACGGCATCGAGTACGCCGACATGCAGCTGATCGGCGAGGCGTACCAGCTGCTGCGCGACGTGGCCGGCTACTCCCCCGCGCAGATCGCGGAGATCTTCCGCACCTGGAACACCGGGCGCCTCGACTCGTATCTGATCGAGATCACCGCCGAGGTGCTGGCGCACGTGGACGCGGCGACCGGCAAGCCGTTCGTGGACGTGGTCGTCGACCAGGCCGAGCAGAAGGGCACGGGCCGCTGGACCGTACAGATCGCGCTGGACCTGGGGGTGCCGGTCTCCGGGATCGCCGAGGCCGTCTTCGCGCGCTCGCTGTCGGGGCACGCCACGCTGCGGGACGCCTCGCGGACGCTGGCGGGTCCGAAGGCGGCGCCGCTCGGCGAGGCCGAGGCGGGTGCGTTCGCCGACCGTGTCGAGCAGGCGCTGTACGCCTCCAAGATCGTGTCGTACACGCAGGGCTTCCACGAGATCGACGCGGCCCGCGCCGAGTACGACTGGGACATCGACCTCGGCAAGGTCGCCTCCATCTGGCGCGGCGGCTGCATCATCCGCGCGGCCTTCCTCGACCGTATCCGCGCGGCGTACGACGCCCGGCCGGACCTGCCGAGCCTGCTGTCCGACGAGACGTTCGCGCAGGAGATCGCCGCGGCGCAGGACGACTGGCGCGAGGTGATCGTGGCCGCGACCCGGCAGGGCGTACCGACGCCGGGCTTCGCGGCGGCGCTCGCGTACTACGACGCCCTGCGCGCGGAGCGGCTGCCCGCGGCGCTCACGCAGGGCCAGCGGGACTTCTTCGGCGCGCACACGTACCGGAGGGTGGACCGCGAGGGCTCGTTCCACACGCTGTGGGGCGGCGACCGGTCCGAGGTCGAGGCGTAGGCATCGACCGAAGCGGGGCCGACGGGGAGGGGGGACTGACCGCCGGGGCCCTTCGGCGGGCCGGTCGGCCGTGGCCGGGCTGCGGGGCGGCTTGACGAGGCCGGTCGATCGCGGCCAGCCGGCGGAAGGACTTGGCGAGGCCGGTCGGTCGCCGGCTGGTCGCGGGACGGCCTGACGGGGCCCGTCGGTCGTGGCCAGCCGGCGGAAGGGCTTGGCGAGGCCGGTCGGTCGCCGGCTGGTCGCGGGACGGCCTGACGGGGCCCGTCGGTCGTGGCCGGGCAGCGGGAGGGCTTGGCGGGCCGGTCGGTCGTGGGTGGTCGTCCCCGGCGTTCGTGGGCCGTGATGTGTCGTTCGGCGAACTCCCCCGCGGTGGACGTGCAGTGGCCCGGCGTGAAGAGGTTCACGCCGGGCCACTTGTCGTTCGATTGCCCATCGGCCCCGTCAGGACAGGGGCTTGGGCGTCGGTTCGCCCGGGATCGGGTCAGGGCCCGGGGGTTGGGGAACGGGGTCCGGCTCCGGCGTCGGGGCGGGCTCCGGTGGCGGGACCGGGTCGGGGTAGGGGTTGGGGGCCGGGACGGGTTCGGGGCGGTCGGGGCCGGGGCCCGGCGTGGGGCCGGGCCGCACGGGGTCCGGTTCTGGGTGGGTCATCGTGTCCTCCAGCCAGTGGGTGTCGGCCATGGACTTGTCCCACGGGTACCCCGGCACCCCACGGACAGTCACCCGCTCGGCCGGACCGCCGCCGTTCCAGGTCCGGTCGGCCGCACCACCGCCGCTCCCGCCGCCAGCCCCGGTCGAGGGCTGGACAGGACGGGGATCGGGGTCGTGGTCCACTGCCCGGCGGGCGTCATGGACGCCTGGGCCAGGACGATCGCGTCGGCGTCGGTGACCTCGTCGGCGGCCGCGGCGATCGCGCGGGCGTAGCCCTCGGTGTCGCCGGCCTCGAACAACGCCCAGGCACCGTCGAGGAGAAGGGTGCGGATCTCCACCGGTCCCGTGGCCTCCTCCTCGATCAGGGCCACCGTGGGAGCGAGGGTGCTGCGCACGGTGGCGAGGACGACGATCCGTGGCCCCGCGGCCACGGCGGCGGCCGCCATCGGACGGTCCACCCGCAGCACGGGCACGCCGACATCGGCCGCCTCGGCGACGGCGCCGATGCTGGAGCAGGTGCACAGCACGGCCGCGGCGCCCCCGGCGACGGCCTCGTCGAGCAGGGTCCGCACATCGCCGGCGACCGACGCGGGGCCGTCGGCAGACGCGCGGGCCAGCAGCTCCTCGGCGACGAAGTGCCGTAGTTCCAGGCCGGGGTGGGCCTCGTCGCGGAGGGCGTCGAAGACGGGGATGTGGAGGGGGGAGGTGTGCAGCAGGGCGAGCACACCGCCCATCAGAACCCCTCCGGGTGGGCGACGAGCCAGTCCTTGGCGGCCCGCAGGAGCTCGGGCGCGGCCGCCGGGGCCTCGTCGGGGTGCCGCTCCGCCCACTTCACGACGTACGGGCACAGCGGCGCGACGACGATGCCCTCGCGTTCCGCCGTGCCGTACAGCCACCGCGCCAGCGAACCGGCGATCCCCTGGCCCTCGTACGCGGGCTCGACGATCGTGTGGACCGGGACGAGGGCGCGCTGTGGGGCCTCCAGCACGAAGTACTGGATGTGCCCGGCCAGTTCGTCCCCGGCGAATGCCTCCAGGCGGCCGCCGGCCCGGTCGTCGCGGATGTCGATGTCGCTCATGCGGTTCTCCTCGCGTGCGGTCGGCGTCGGCGCGGCCGCGAGCGTGGTCAGACCGTGAGGGCCTGCGGGCTGCGCCGCTGGTCCGAGCCCGGCACCGGCTCGGACGGGTCCGCGCCGAGGGCCACGATCCGGTTGTCACCGTCCACGTGCACCACCCTGGGCTTCATCGTCCGGGCTTCGGCGTCGGAGACCTGAGCGTAGCTGATGATGATCACCAGGTCTCCGGGATGCACGAGGTGGGCGGCGGCACCGTTGATGCCGATGACTCCGGAACCGCGCTCACCCTCGATGACGTACGTCTCGAGCCGGGACCCGTTGGTGATGTCCACGATGTGCACGAGCTCGCCGGGCAGCAGATCGGCGGCGTCGAGCAGATCGGCGTCGATGGTCACGGACCCGACGTAGTGCAGGTCGGCCTGGGTGACGGTCGCTCTGTGGATCTTGGACTTGAACATGGTGCGCAGCATGTTGAACTCCTGGAAGACGGCTCCCTGCCTGCTTTGTGCAGGTCAAGGGCGGTCTTCACTGTACAGGGGCACGCTCCGGACTCGAAGGGTGTGAGGGAACTCATGTCGGCCCGCAGGGGAGCCAGGGACCGCCTTCGGTGGACTGCGGTCAGCCGCCCGGCCGGATCACCGCCCGTACGCAGCCGTCGTTCTTGTCCTTGAACATCTCGTACGCCCGCGGCGCCTCGTCCAGGGGCACGGTACGGGTCGCCAGGTGCGCCGTGCTCAGCTCTCCGGCCGCCAGCCGGTCCAACAGCATCGGGATGTAGCGCTGGCCGTGCTGCTGGGCGCCCCGCACGGTCAGGCCCTTGTTGATCACCGCGCCCAGCGGGAACTTGTCGACCCCGCCGGCGAAGACGCCGAGGACGAACACCGTGCCGCCCTTGAGGCAGGCGTGGATGGCCTGCCGTACGGCGGTGGGGCGGTCCGTCTGCTGGAGGGCCGCGACGTGCTGGTTGTCATGCCCACCGGTTCGGGCAAGTCGGCGATCTATCAGGTGCCGACCGTCCTGCTGGGTGGTCCCACCGTCGTGGTGTCGCCGCTCATCGCCCTGCAGCGCGACCAGGTCGCCGGCCTGCGGGAGAGCGCGGCACCGGACGCCGTGGCCGTGAACTCCGCACAGCCCCGGTCGGCCACCGAGACAGGTTGGCGGGCGATCCAGGACGGTGATGCCGAATACCTGTTCCTCTCCCCCGAGCAGCTGACCAAGGACAGTGTCGTGGAACAGCTTCGGGAACTGGGCCCCTCGCTGTTCGTGGTGGACGAGGCCCACTGCGTTTCCGCCTGGGGACACGACTTCCGTCCCGACTACCTGAACCTGGGCGAGGCCGCCGAACGGCTGGGCCGCCCGCCGGTACTCGCTCTGACGGCGACGGCCGCGGCCCCGGTCCGCGCGGACATCGCCGAGCACCTGCACATGCGCGACGCCCACGTCGTGACGACCGGGATCGACCGGCCCACGATCCATCTGGCGGTGCGCACCTTCACCGACGACCCGTCCAAACGCGAGGCCGCCGCCCGCTGGACGGCCCGGGCCCGCGCCCCGGGCATCCTCTACACCGCCACCCGCAAGGACGCCGAGGCGTACGCGGAACGGCTTCGGCAGGACGGCGTCGACGCCGAGGCGTACCACGCGGGTATGAAGGCAGCCGACCGCCGCCGGATCCACGACGGCTTCATGTCCGGCGCTCCCGCCGTGGTGGTGGCCACCTCCGCGTTCGGGATGGGCATCGACAAGCCGGACGTACGGTTCGTCGCCCACACGTCCGTCCCGGAGTCCCTGGACTCCTACTACCAGGAGATCGGACGCGCCGGCCGGGACGGGGAACCGGCCGACGCGGTGCTGTTCTACCGGCCGGAGGACCTGGGACTGCAGAAGTTCCTCACGGCCCGGGCCCTGGACGCCGACGCACTGCGGAAAATCATGACCGCACTGCTCGACGAGGACGCCCCGCTGAGCCGCAGCCGGACCGCGCAGCTGTGCGGTCTGTCGCGCCGGAAGGCCGGCGATCTGCTGAACCTGCTGGAAGAGGCGAGAGCGGTGGCGGTCGAGGGCAGGCGCCGCGCGGTCCGGGCGGTCCCCGGGCGCACGGCGGACGAGGCCGCGGCAGAGGCGGCGCAGGTGTTCGATCGGCGACGGCGCGTCGACCGCTCGCGCATCGAGATGATGCGCGGCTACGCCGAGACGCCGACCTGCCGCCGCCAGTACCTTCTGGGTTACTTCGGCGAGCAGCTCGACGAACGGTGCGGACGGTGCGACGGTTGTGACCGCGAGGACGAGCACCCCGCCACCGGAGCCGGGCACCGGGACGCCGCTCGCCCGCCCGGCCACAGCGGGCCCTACGAGACGAACGAGCGGGTTCGTCACGCGGAGTGGGGGGCGGGCACGGTGATGCACACGGAGGAGGACCGTCTCGTCGTGCTGTTCGAGCAGGTCGGCTACAAGACGCTGTCCTTGACAGCGGTGCAGGAGGGCGACCTGCTGACCGGCGTCTGATGCCGCCCGGCGACCGGACCCGGCCGAGCCGCGGGCGGGAACATCACATGCGGCGCGCCGAGCCGCGGGCGGGAACATCACATGCGGTGCGCCGCGCCGGAGCGGGGTACTCGCCCACGGACACTGCCGGCAGCGGCTGGGGGGACGGGCGCTGCGGCCGGTCCTGTTCTGCGCGGAGGAGAGACCCATGCCCGAGACGATCAGAGAGCAGACGGTCGAGCGACTGGGCGGCCTGGGGAGTGTGCTGGCCCGGCAACGCCGGGATCATGCCGAGATGGACAGGTTGATGGACCGCTATCCGACCCTGTCGGACGGCGAGGACCGCGAACGAGTCCTGCGGGAGACCGTCCGGCTGGTCTTCAGCCATGCCTTCGCGGAGGAGACCGTGCTGTGGCCGGCCGTCCGGCGTTCGACCGAGGGCGGGCACGAGCTGACCTCGCGGGTCGAGGAGGAACACCAGCAGATCAACGATCTCGTCGCCGACATCGAACGCCTGAATCCCGGTTCTCCCGAGCGGGAGGAGAAGGTACGACAAGTCTTCGCACTGATACGGCAGGACATCCGCGACGAGGAGGACCTCGTGCTGCCCCGGCTGCAGCAAGCGATGCCCGCCCCGCAGCTGCGCCGGCTCGGCGTGGCCTGGGACACGGTGCGGCGCAGCGCACCCACCCACCCCCACCCCGTCATCCCGCGGCGCCCGCCCGGCAACGCGGTCC
The DNA here is from genome assembly GCF_055573455.1 of Streptomyces sp. NPDC030183. NCBI lineage: Bacteria > Bacillati > Actinomycetota > Actinomycetes > Kitasatosporales > Streptomycetaceae > Streptomyces > Streptomyces sp. NPDC030183. Next base: position 248,484 of record NZ_JBVIBK010000005.1, on the reverse strand, counting down.
TGGGCGTCCCCCTCGGTCTGTACGACCGGATGCGCGACGCCTTCGGACTGAGCACGTCCCTGGCCGCCGCCAAGAAGGTGTTCACCGGGCTCGCCGGGATCCTGGTGCTGGTCGCGGCCGTCGCTGCGCGCCGCACACGACGGTGAACCAACCGGATGCGGCGCCGAGTGCCGAGGGCACGGAGAACCGGCCGTCGGCGTCGGCACGCATCTTCTGATCGGAGGCAGCATGTCCGTGTGGTCATGGGTCCGCGAACACCTGGGGGGTGGCACGACCGAACCCTCCATGGAGGTCCGTTCCGGTCGGTCGCAGGACACGGGCGGCAAGCCGGACACCGAGGCGCCGGACCGGCACAGTACGACGGGCACGACGCCCAACGACGTCTTCGTGGGCCGGGCCGCGGGCGACGACCCCGGCTACCTGGAGACAGGCGCCGAAAAGCGCGCCGAACCGGACACCGCAGAGGGCGACGAGACCTGACCGGACTCCGGCTCCGGCTCCGACGGGACCGAGCACGGGCGGCGTTCCTCTGCGCCCTGTACCCAGGAGGCAGGCACGTCGTCGTCGAGGCAGGAAGGAAGAGCCATGAGCGACTCCGTCCGGTCGGACACCGTACCGGGCAACGGATCCGCACCCCGCACGTCCATGGCCGTCTGCGCGCTGATGGGTGCGGCGGTCATGGCGTCGGTCGACGAGATCGTCTTCCACCAGGTCCTGGGGTGGCACCACTTCTACGACCGCTCCACCTCCAGCATGGGTCTGCTGTCCGACGGGTTGCTGCACACCGCCGAACTGCTGGCTCTGGTCGCGGGGTTCTTCCTCTACGCCGATCTGCGCCGCCGCGGGGCCCTGGCGCCGGCCCACGCGTGGGCGGGCTTCTTCCTCGGGCTGGGTGGCTTCCAGCTGTTCGACGGGATCGTGGATCACAAACTGCTGCGTCTGCACCAGATCCGGTACGGGGTGGATCTCACTGCTTACGACTGGGCGTGGAACACCGCCGGTCTGGTCCTGTTGCTCATCGGCGGGATCCTGGCCCTGCGTGCGGCCCGCCGCAGCGGGGCCGGGCCGGCGTCGTGACACTCACGCACGTCCACCCCGGCGCGGCCACCGGACCCGGGACGGGACAGTTGCTCACCGCCGTGGCCGCGCTGCTGGTGGCGGTGGCGTATCTGCTGGCCGCGGGGCGTCTGCGGCGCCGCGGGGATGCCTGGCCCCGCTGGCGGGACGTGTCGTTCACCGCCGGGGGCATCGGTACCGCATGGGCGTCGGGGGGAGCGGTGGGGGGCGGGGCGTTCACCGGGCACATGATCCAGCACCTCCTCGTGGGCATGGCCGCCCCGCTGCTGTTCGTCATGGCCCGTCCCCTCACCCTCGCCCTGCGAGCCCTCGGGCCCGGCCCGGCACGACCACGGCTGCGGGCCCTCGCGCGGTCCCGTCCCGTGGGCTGGCTGGTCTTCCCGCCGCTGGCGGCCCTGCTGGACGTCGGCGGCCTCTGGCTGCTGTACCGGACGGAACTGTTCGCAGTCATGCGGCACGAGCCGTTGCTGCACGGCGTGGTGCACGCGCACATGCTGGCGGCAGGGCTCGTCTTCACCTTCGCCGTGTGCCAGCTCGATCCTGTGCGCCGTCGCTGGAGCGTTGCCGTGCGCGGTACCACGTTGCTGGCCGCCGGCGCCGGGCACGCGGTGCTCGCCAAGAGCCTGTACGCGGTGCCGCCGCCCGGCACCGACTTCGCTCCCGCCGACGTGCACAACGGGGCGCAATGGATGTACTACGGCGGCGACATGGCGGAGGCGGCCCTGGCTGTGGTGCTGGGGGTGGGCTGGTACACGGCCGCCGGGCGTGCCCGCGCCCGTCGCACCAGCCGCGCGGTTCCCCAGCAGGGCCTTGACGTGTCAAGGCCCTGCTGACGCCGGTCCGTCCGGCTCACCCGTCCGCGTGCCAGTTGTCCGCGCTTCAAGATCCGCGCTTCCCGCTGATCGCCTCGATGAGGTCCTCCTTGCGCATGTCGTGAACACCGCTGAGGCCCCTGTCGCGGGCCATGTCGCGCAGTTCGTCCATGTTCATCTCGCGGAGTTGCTCCTCGGAGACCTCCTGGGACGCCTCGGATGTCTCCGATGGTTCAGGCGTTTCTGATGCTTCAGCTGCCTCCGTCTCGCCCCCCATGGAGGCTCCGGCAGGTGTCGTCGCGCTGGGCGGTGACGTGGGGTACCCCTCGCCGGCGTCACTCGAGCCCATCTGCTCGGCCAGCCGGCCAAGCAGCTGTTCGGTCTCGCGGCACTCCTTCGCGGACAGCTCGAAGTACGGGGTTCCCTTGAACTCCTCGGCAGCGTCCGCGCTCGCGCGCAGGACGGTGCGGGTCGCCTCGATGATCGCCATCGTCGTCGGCGCGTCGTAGCCCGTCTGGCGGGCCAGGATCCGGGCCGCGACCGTACACAGGTCGGCGCAGTCGTTGTCCAGGCGCACGCACTTGATGGACATCACTATCTTTTCCGGGTCCTGCTCGGCGGCGGCCGCGTCGGCGCAGGTGAGGCAGACACCGGCGCACTCGTACAGCTTGTCGACCGCTTCGGCCAGCATCTTGGGCGGCATCCCGGTCTCGGCGGGGTAGGCGTCGAGCAGCTTCTCGACCAAGGACATGGCATCCTCCGCATTGATGGGTGGGATCCGGTGGGGTCATGTTCATGTGGGTCCACGGGATCCGACGAGGTCGAAAATATCCGTTTCGCGCAATTCGCGCCCCGGGTACCCGCACTTGTGTCCGCCACCCACTCCGATGCTGTGCATGGGGCCGCAGATCTCGCCGAGACTGTGCGCGGTCCGTGTACCGGCCGGGGCGGCGAGGGAGACACAGGGACACGTGGTCGGGACGGCCGGGGCGATCGGCGTAGCCGGGACGGCCGGGGCGCCCCCCGCGCGCCGGCGCCCACGGGCGCCTGCCGCCGCGCGGCCGGTGGGTGAGGACGCTCGCACCGGGTACTCGCCACGCATGATCAAGCGCGCACTGTGGCAGGGGTTGCTCGCCGGTACCGCCGGAGGCGTCGCGATGACCCTGGGCGAGAAGATCGAGCAGGCCGTGACCGGTCGGCCCGACTCCCACGTGCCCGCACGGGTCCTGGGGCGACTGACCGGCCTGCCAGAACGCCCCGGCCCGCAGCCGCTGCCCGCCAACTGGGGCATGCACTTCGGCCAGGCCGCCCTCCTCGGGGTGCTCCGGTCGGTCATGGCCCAGGCCGGACTGCGCGGACCGGTCGCCTCCGCCAAGTTCGCCGTCGTCCGCCTCACCAACGACCAGATTCTGGAGAACGCGACCGGCGTCGGCGCCCCGCCGCAGACCTGGCCCCGCAAGGAACTCGTCGTGGACCTGCTGCACAAAGCCGTCTACGCCTTCGCCACGGGCGCTGTCGCCGACGCCCTGGCCGCCCGCGGCGGCCCGGGCCCCGGACAGCGCCACGCCGCCACCCGCCCTGGCCGCCACGCTCATGTCGGGCCCCTGCCGCGCGGGCACGCCTAATGGGCGTGATTCCGGCGGTCCGCACCGAACGGCACGCGTCGTCACCGAACGCCGCGTCGGCGACGTCAGCCAGGGCGTCCGGGGGAAATGCCTCGCCGGGGCTCAGGGAAGGTAGTAGGTCTGCCGCAGGAACGCGGCCATGTCCCGCAGGGCCTGGGTATAGCCCGCCTTGTAGCCCGCGTCCGTGTCGGTACGCCGGCTTTCGGCCTCTGCCCACTGGTCGAGGTGGAGGGCGATGTGGAGGTGGTTGCGGTAGAGCGCGCCGTGTGCGCCGTCAAGAGCCGCTCGTGTGCGCTCCTCGTCCCAGTCCTCCAGCTCGCCGGTATCGAAATCCAGCAGTTCCTCGTCAGACCGATGCACGGTTCTCTCCCTAGCTTCCTCTCTTCCTTCATTGCCCTCAGGCCGAGGAGGAGCAGCCCGGCGGCCCCTGCCGGGTACCCGTCATCGGTTCAGGGGTGAGGCGGAACCGGGAAGAGCGTGCCTCAAACGCCCTTCAGAACACGATCGAGCGCCGCCCGGCCCGCAGGTCCCCAGTGGGGCTTGCCGCCGGGGAGGCCCCGTTCCCCGTTCTGGCCCATGAGCATCAGGAACAGGCTCTTCATGGCAGCCAGCCCGCGGGCGCGCCGGATCGCCGCCTCGTCCGCGTGCGCGTACGTGTCGAAGAACCGTGAGGCCGTGCCCGCGGGCAGCAGCACCCATGCGGCGGCGAGGTCCCACGCCGGGTCGCCGGCGGACAGGGCACCGAAGTCGACGATGCCCGAGAGCGTTCCGCCCGCGACGACGACGTTGGCGGGATGGAGGTCGCCGTGCACCCACACCGGCGGGCCCTCCCACTCGTCGGCCGCGACGGCGGCGTCCCAGACGGCCCGGACGTCGGCCGCGATGTCATCGGGGACAACGGCGCTGAAGAAGTGCTCGAAGCCGCCCGTGCAGCTCCTGGGATGGGCTCCGAAGTCCGTGGAGACCGGCGCCTCGGCGGGCGCCTCCACGTGGAGCGCCCGGAGGAAGCCCGCCAGCGTGTCGGCCGCGTGGACGCCGCGGCTGATCGAGCCCTGGTCCAGAGGCTCGCCGGGAACCCACGTCATCACGGTCCAGTGCTTGGGAAAGGGCGGGGACGGTTCACCGAACCGCACCGGGACCGGCACGGGGAGCGGCAGGCGCGGGGCCAGCACCGGCAGCCACCGCCGTTCCTTGAGCTGGAGCTCCGGAGTGGGATCCATGCGCTGCATGCGCACCGCCAACTCGTCTCCGAGGCGCCACATCTGATTGCCCCAGCCGCCCGCCACCTCCCGGACGGCCAGCCCCGCAAGATCTGGATGCTGCTCACGCAGCAGAGCGCGAACCAGGTCCGCGGTGATCTCGATCTCTGTGTCGGTCATGCGAAGTGACAGTACTGAGGCGGCAGGCACCACCGTCCGGCAGCCGCCGCCCCGCACGCAGGGGTGCCTGACGTGGACGTGGAGATCCCCGTCAGGCACCCGTTCACCGATGCCTCCCGGACGGGAGGGGTCAGCGCTGCAGGGTGAGGAGGCCCGGGCGGTAGGGCAGCTGGTTGTAGGGGCCGCCCGCCGACGGGGACTTGCCCTGGTAGAGGAACTGGAGGTTGCAGGGGTCGACGGTCATGGTCTGGTCGGGGTTGTTGCGGACCAGGTCGCCGTGGCTGATGTCGTTGGTCCAGGTGGCACCGCTGTTGGCCTTGCCGGCGAAGGGCCGGCTCTCGCTGGCGGCCTGCGGGGTCCACGAACCGTTCAGGCTGGAGGCGGTGAAGGAGCGGAAGTAGCGTCCGCCCGCGCCCATGGCCTCGACGATCATCAGGTACTGGTTCTGGTCCTTGAGCTTGTAGACCTGGGGCGCCTCGAACAGGTTGGCCTTCGTGTCGCTCATGATCGTCGTGTACGAGGAGCCGAAGTTGCCCGGGAAGTTCCCGAGCGGCATGCTCGCCCGGTAGATCTTGCCGTTGTCCCCGGCGAAGAACAGGTACATGTTCTGGCCGTCGGCGATCAGGGTCTGGTCGATCGGGCCGGTGTCGGAGCCGGAGATGCTCCCGGTGAACAGCGGCTTCGGCGCGGACCAGCCGTTGGGGTTGGTCGGGTCGCTGGACGTGCGGTAGATGAAGGGCCACTGACCCCACTGGTAGGCCAGGACCCAGACGTTCTTGGGCGCGAAGTAGAAAAGCGTGGGCGCCACCGTGGACTGGCTCATGCCGTTCTGGCGGGCCGACCCCATGTCCGACCAGTTGGTGAAGGGGCTGAACATCATCGAGCCCCAGCCCGATCCCGAGTAGTTCGTCCCGTAGACCAGGTGCCTGCCGTTGTACGTCACGTTGGTGAAGTCCTTCAGCGAGGCCCACCCGTTCTGCGGCTGCGCCAGGGGACCGGTCGACGTCCAGCGGTAGGTCGACGGGAGGGAGCAGGCGCTGGTGGCCGCCTGGGCCGGGTTGGCGACGAGCGACCCCGCCGAGATCAGCGCCGCGGTCGCGGCGGCCAGCACGGCGGACAGACGTTTGCGGCTGAAGCTTCCTGTGCGCATGACGACCTCTTGATTCTTGAGTGAGCGGCTCCCGGCCGACCCCGCCGGGGGACGGCTGGACTGGTGAGGGTCGTGCCCGGTGACGGTCCCGCATCGGCCGTCGCCGCCGGGCTGACGAGTGCATGACACACACATGAGCGACGTACTCCCTGCGTCTCGAACCATTTCGGTGGGCACGATCCCGGGTCTGTTCCGCCTCGCGAGCGGAACGGCCCGACTTGCGCATGAACAGCCCGACTTTGTGCGTGATTTCGAACAAGCATCGAAGTGTCGACCGCTTCGGATCATAAGGAGCCTGTGAGCGGCGTCAATACCTCTCGCAAGATTCGTTGCGGACATCGAAATGTTTCGACGAGGGGTGCGTGCGGCGACCCGCCAGTGGGACCGACGTTGCGATTCAGCGAAAGCCGTGGTGGAACGGCCCCTGTCGGGCTCCCGAGCGCCCCGCTCGCCGACGCCGAGAGGTGCATCGGCAGGCGAGGAGCTGGCGCCCTTCTTCGCCGATCGCCCGGGCGGACGGGCGTACGGGCGTACGGTCGAGCCATGGAGACGGCAGCGGGCGACACGACGGCGGACGAAGCGGCGACACCCGGTACGACGGCGGACGAAGCAGTGGCACACGGTACGACGGCCCACGACGCGGCGGCACCCGGTACGGCGGGGACCGTCGTGTACCGGTTGGCGCGGCCGGACGACGACGAGGCCCTGGCCGGGCTGGACGGGTCGTTCACCACGGACTCGGTGTTCCAGGTGACCGCGACCGGCGAGGGGTTCACCGTCCGTCAGACGCCGGCGGACCCTCCCCTCCGCAAGGTCTTCCCGGTCGAGGACGACGACGCGGAGGACGCCGTTCCCGGGCCGTGCCGGACGGTGGTCGCCTGCGACGGAGACGGGGGCGGGGTGCTCGGGTTCGTGGAGGCGTCCTTCGACACGTGGAACCGTCGGCTGACCATCTGTGACATCGAGGTCGCACCGGCCTGGCGCGGCAAGGGAATCGGGCGAACCCTGATGCGCCACGCCTTCGACTTCGCCGAGGAGTGCGGGGCGGGACACGTGTGGCTGGAGGTCAGCAACGTCAACGCCCCCGCGATTCGCGCCTATCTCCGGCTCGGCTTCGTCTTCTGCGGCCTGGACACCTCCCTCTACGACGGTACGGAGTCGGCCGGAGAGCAGGCGCTCTTCATGGCCCGGTGGTTGCGTTGAGCGCCGCGTTCAGGTGACCGGCGGTCGCAGGGTCGCGGGTGTGGGGCCGTCGGGGCGGACGGTGATGCCGTACACGGTCCTCGTGGGGGTGGAGGAGAACGTCACCGTGTGGGCGGGCAGGAGGTGTTCGAGGAGGACGGTGGACTCACGCAGGGCGAACTGGAGGCCGAGGCAGGCACGGGGGCCGACGCCGAAGGGGTAGTAGGCGCCGGGGTGGGTGGGGCGGCCGTCCGGGGCGGTGAAGCGGCGCGGGACGAACTCGTCCGGATCGGCCCAGAGTCGGGGGTCCCGGTGGGTGAGGTAAGGGCAGACCAGGATGTCGGTGCCCGCCTCAACGGTGTGGCCGGCGAGGGTGTCCGCCTCGGCGGCGTGGCGGGGCAGGATCCAGACGGACGGGTAGAGCCGGAGGGTCTCGTGCACCAGGGCCTGGACGGCCTGGCGGCGCCGCGGTGAGCCGTCGCCGCCGGCGGCGAGCGCCTGTTCCCGCGCGCCCGGATACCGGTCGAGGAGCAGGTACAGCCAGGTCAGGGTGGTGGCGGTGGTCTCATGTCCGGCGGCGAGCAGCGTGACCAGCTCATCGCGGATCAACTGGTCGGTGTATTCCGGGCGTTCGCGCGCGGCTCCGAGCAGGACGTGCAGGACGCCGGGGCCGTCGGGGCCCGCCTCCCCCTTCCGGGCGGCCTCGATGGCGTGCCGGGCGACCCCGTCGATCCGGGCGAGATCGGCGGCGACGGCGTCCCGGGCGGCGGTGGCGTCGGCGGGCAGGGTCGGCAGGGCGGCCCCCACACCGGCGACGGCGCCCAGCTCGTGCTCGGTCGTGTCGTCGAGGGGATGTCCGGTGAGCGCGCGCCAGATGGCGTCCAGGGCGAAACGGCGCATCTCGCGCCCGACGTCCAGATGCCGGCCGTCACGGGCGTACGTGTCCCAGCGCTCGGCGGTGGTCCGGGCGGCCGCGACGATCCGGTGCTCGTGGCGACGCATGCCGGTGCCGGTGAACTGGGACTGGAGCAGTCGGCGTTGGCTCTTCCAGGCCGCCCCGGTGGCGGCGAGCACACCGTCGCCGACCAGGAGACGGGCACGGTGGGAGCGCTTGACGTACCGCTCGGGGTGCAGGGCGAGGACGTGCTGGACCGCCCGAGGGTCGGTGACGAGGACGGTGGGCGACGGTCCGAGGCGGAAGGCCGCGACACCACCGAGCCGTGCGCGCACCTCGGTCAACAGCTCGACCAGCTCGCCTCCACCCGACCGCCACCGTTCGACGACCTGGCGCTCGACTTCGGGAACGGGCCGAGGGCCCGTCCCGGAGGCGTACGGGAGCGGTCCGGAACCGGCTTCGGTGTCCATGTCTCCTCTCCTGGCGACCGCCGGGCACGGCCGCCACGGGGCACAGCACGGACTGTACGGGAGCGGCGACTACCCGTGGACGTTCAGCCGGTGACCCCGGTGACCCCAGCGACCCCGGTGACACGGTGACTCGGTGACGATCAGCCAGGTCGGCGCCGCGGATCACTGGACCGCGTCAGGCGGCCCGGAGTCGCTCCACACGGTCCTCCGCGGCCCGCACCGCCGCGGCGACTTCCTCGGCCGCCCGTACCTGGTCCTGCACGGCGCCGACCAGCGCGGGCAGGCTCAGCGCCGCGGGCACGTCGGTCAGCGCCGAGGCGGCGAGATGTGCCCGCTCGACGTCCTCGGTGGCGCCGAGCTCTCGAGGAGATCGAACGCGTCTGGCGCGGATGAGGAACACGTGCCGCCGCCAGACGCCTCCTCGGAGAGTGTCCTGTCGTCCGCCTCGCCATCGGCGGGAGCCGCACTATCGTGGAAGGCATGGAGAACCCGTTCGTGCTCCAGCGGTGCCCCGCACTCTTCGCGGCGGCCGGAGGCGGCGCGTGAAGACGCGGAACAACGGAGCCCGGTCGGCGGACGATCTCGCCGACCCGAACGACGACGGGCTCCCTCCGGACCGCACCCAGGCGATTCTCGAAGCGGCCAAGGAGGTCGCTTCGCTGCTCAAGGCGGGCGGCCATCCCTTCGCGCTGGCGGGCGGTGTCGCCGTGTACGCCCACGGCGGCCCCGGCACCCTCCAGCACGACGTCGACTTCTGTGTCCTGCCCGAGGACATCGACGCGGTCACCGTGACCCTGGAATCGGCGGGCCTGGCGGTGGTCCAGCCCCCCGAGGACTGGCTGCTCAAGACCCGGAGCCACGGCCAGGAGGTCGACCTGATCTTCCGGCCCGCCCGGGTACCGGTGAGCCGTGAGCTGCTGGACCGGGCGGAGGTGCTGTCGGTCCAGTCCGTGTGGATGCCGGTGCTGTCGGCGACGGACCTGCTCATCGGGCGGCTGCTGTCGTTCTCGGAGCACTACTGCGACTTCGGTTCCGCGCTGCCGCTCGCCCGGACCCTGCGGGAGAAGATCGACTGGGCCCGGGTGCGGCGGGAGTGCGGTGCCGCACCGATGCCCGCGGCCTTCCTGTACCTGCTGGAACGCCTCCATGTGATCGAGCCGGAGGAGACCGGCCATGGCGACAGAACCTGACGACGCCCACACCGCGCACCCCGCGCCGCACCCCGCGCACCCTGGGCACCCCGCGCCGAACACCGAGTACCGCATCGCCCACCTGGGCGAACGGCTCGCCGCCGGGGATCTCGCCGAACTCGGGATGCGGATCGAGGCCCGGGGCGACTCCGTGCACATCACCGGTACCGCGTCCACGGCCCACGACCGCGAGGCGATCCTGCGTCTGGCGGCGGAGGAGCTGCCGGGCATCGCCGTCCGGGCCGACATCGCGCTGGCCGACGTGACCGCGCCCGACCATCCGGAGGACCTGTCGTGATCCGGGTCGCCGCCGTCGGGGACATCCATCTGGGGCCGGACAGCCGAGGACTGCTCCGCCCCGCGTTCGAGACCCTGCACCGGCAGGCCGATCTCCTGCTGCTGGCCGGAGACCTCACCCGGCACGGCACCCCCGAGGAGGCCCGGGTCGTCGCCGACGAGGTGGCGGGGCTGCCCGTGCCCGTGATCGCCGTCCTCGGCAACCACGACCACCACGCCGAGCGGCCCGACGACGTCACGGACGTCCTCCGGACGGCGGGCGTGACCGTACTGGAGGGCGAGGGGACCGTCGTCGAGGTCGACGGGGTACGGGTGGGGGTCGCCGGGACGAAGGGGTTCGGCGGCGGCTTCGCCGGGCGCAGCGGCAGCGAGTTCGGCGAACCCGAGATGAAGGCGTTCGTCCGCCACACCCGGGGTCTCGCGGACGGGCTGCGCGGCGCCCTCGACGGGCTGGCCGCGGACGGCTGCGCGGTGCGGATCGCGCTCACCCACTTCTCCCCCGTACCGGACACCCTGGTCGGCGAGCCGCTGGAGATCTATCCGTTCCTCGGCAGCTATCTGCTGGCGGAGGCGATGGACGATTCGGGCGCCGACCTCGCCGTCCACGGCCACGCCCATCTGGGCACCGAGCACGGCATCACCAGCGGCGGGGTACGGGTGCGCAATGTCGCCCAGCCGGTCATCCGGCGCGCCTTCGCCGTGTACGGGCTGCCGGTGGACGGGTCCCGCGCCGCCGGGTCGTAGCGCGGGTTGCCCCGGCCGGGGGACGGCGGGCCCGTACCCCTCGCGCGGCGCCCTCCCCGAACCGTGAGGCGGGTTACCTTCCCTCGACACGTCCCTGGACGGTCGGACGGGAGGCGGCGGGATGCCCTGGCGACGGCGGTGGCGAACGGTGGTGGTGACGGGGACCGTGCTGGTGCCCCTCGCGCTGGCCGCCGGCTGCGGTTCGGTGGACGAGCGGCGCACGGCCGCCCTGGACGCGGCCCTCGCGTTCGAACGCGCCGTGGGTGCGGGCGACGGCGCGGCCGTGTGCGGGCTGCTGGCCCCGGCCGTCCGCGACGAGGTCGAGCAGTCCGCCGGTACGGCGTGCGCTGAGGGCGTCCTGGAGGAGGACGTGCCGACCGTCGAGGCGGCCGGGGAGCGGGGCGCGGGCGTCGACGTGTACGGGCGGCAGGCCCGCGTCCGGTTCCCCGGTGACACCCTGTTCCTGTCGCGGTTCTCCGAGGGCTGGAAGGTCGTCGCCGCCGGGTGCACGCCTCGTCCGCAGCGGCCCTACCAGTGTCTTCTGAAGGGCGGGTGAGGACCCGGTGCGCACCATGTTCGTCCTGTGCCTGCTGGTCATCGCGGGCGGTCTGGCCTACTGCGTCACGCTGGGGGTGCTGCACCGGTGAGCGGATCCGTACGGCGGTTCCTGCGCGACAACGGGCTGGGGCTGACCTTCCTGACGCTGTTCGCCCTGGCCGTGGTCGGGCAGGCGTTCGCCGGTCACGCCGACTTCAACAACCAGCTCGCGGCGGAGGACCTCCAGGAGATCACCCTCGGCGAGTACGTCACGTCCTCGGACTTCGCCGTCGACCTCATGGAGAACTGGCAGTCCGAGTACCTCCAGTTCTTCCTGTTCCTCTTCCTCACCGTCTGGCTGGTCCAGCGCGGTTCACCGGAGTCCAAGAGCCTGGACAAGATCGGTGTGGAGTCGGACGAGGAGCAGCGTGTGGGGCCGCACGCCGGGCCGGACTCCCCTCGGTGGGCGGCGGCCGGGGGCGTGCGCCTCAAGCTGTACGCCAGCTCCTTGGGGTATGCGATGGGGGCGATCTTCCTACTGTCCTGGCTCGCCCAGTCGGTCACCGGTGTCGCCGCGTACGACGAGGAGCAGTTGAGGCAGCTCCAGGCTCCGGTCGGCTGGGGCGCGTACGTCATGTCGGCGGACTTCTGGAACCGCACGCTGCAGAACTGGCAGTCGGAGTTCCTGGCCATCGCCTCCATGGCGATCCTCTCGATCTATCTGCGCCAGCGGGGTTCCCCGGAGTCGAAGCCGGTCGGTTCCGCCCACACCTCGACCGGCGTGGAGGGCTGAACCCCGGAACGGGCGGGGGCCCGGTCCGGGGTTCAGGCGCTTCCTAGGCGACCGTCGCCGTCGGCCTGTCCTTGGTGAACTGCGTCTGGTACAGCTGCGCGTAGCGGCCGTCCGCGGCGAGGAGTTCGTCGTGGGTGCCGCGTTCCACGATGCGGCCGGCCTCGACGACGAGGATCTGGTCGGCGGCCCGTACGGTCGACAGGCGGTGGGCGATGACGACGGCGGTGCGGCCCTCCAGGGCCTCGGTGAGGGCCTCCTGGACGGCGGCCTCGGAGGTGTTGTCGAGGTGGGCCGTGGCCTCGTCGAGGATGACGACGCGTTGGCGGGCCAGCAGCAGCCGGGCGATGGTCATGCGCTGGCGTTCGCCGCCGGAGAGCCGGTAGCCGCGTTCGCCGACGACGGTGTCGAGGCCGTCGGGCAGGGAGCGGACGAGGTCGTCGAGGCGGGCCCGGCGCAAGACCTCCCACAGGTCGTCGTCGGTGGCCGCGGGGCGGGCGAGCAGCAGGTTGGCGCGGACGGTGTCGTGGAAGAGGTGCCCGTCCTGGGTGACCATGCCGACGGTGCCGCGCAGCGACTCGGCGCTCAGGTCGCGTACGTCGACGCCGCCGATGCGGACGCTGCCGGCGTCGGTGTCGTACAGGCGGGGCAGGAGCTGCGCGACGGTCGACTTGCCGGCGCCGGAGGAGCCGACGAGGGCGATCGTGCGGCCGGGTTCGGCGCGGAAGGAGATGCCGTGCAGGACCTCGGTGCCGCCCCGGGTGTCGAGCGCGGCGACCTCCTCCAGGGAGGCGAGGGAGACCTTGTCGGCGGACGGGTAGCCGAAGCGGACGTCCTCGAACTCCACGGACACCGGCCCCTCGGGCACCTCGCGGGCGTCCGGTTTCTCGTCGATCAGCGGTTTCAGGTCGAGCACCTCGAAGACCCGCTCGAAGCTGACGAGGGCGCTCATGATCTCGACGCGGGCACCGGCGAGGGCGGTCAGCGGGGCGTAGAGGCGGGTCAGCAGGAGGGCCAGGGAGACGATCGCGCCCGCTTCGAGGGTGCCGCGCAGCGCGAACCAGCCGCCGAGGCCGTACACCAGGGCGAGGGCCAGGGCCGAGACCAGGGTGAGCGCGGTGATGAACGCCGACTGGGCCATGGCCGTGCGCACGCCGATGTCCCGGACGCGGCGGGCCCGTTCGGCGAACTCCGCGGACTCGTCGGCCGGGCGTCCGAAGAGTTTGACGAGGGTGGCGCCGGGCGCCGAGAAGCGTTCGGTCATCCGGGTGCCCATGGCCGCGTTGAGGTCGGCCGCCTCCCGCTGGAGCCGGGCCATCCGGGCGCCCGTCCGGCGGGCGGGGATCACGAACACGGGCAGCAGGACCAGCGACAGCAGGGTGATCTGCCAGGACAGGGTGAGCATGACGGTGAGGGTGAGGACCAGGGTGACCAGGTTGCCGACCACTCCGGACAGGGTGTTGCTGAACGCCCGCTGGGCGCCGATGACGTCGTTGTTGAGACGACTGACGAGCGCTCCCGTACGCGTACGTGTGAAGAACGCTACCGGCATGCGCTGCACATGATCGAAGACAGCGGTCCGCAGATCGAGGATGAGTCCCTCGCCGAGTTTCGCCGACAGCCAGCGGCCCAGCAGCCCGAGGGCCGCCTCGGCGACCGCGATGAGGGCGATGAGCACGGCAAGGCGGACGACGAGTGCCTCGTCCCCGTCCGACACGATCACGTCCACGACGTTCCCCGCGAGCACGGGTGTCGCGACGGCGAGCAGGGCGGTCATCACGCTGACCGCGACGAACCACGCGATACGGCGACGATGTGGACGGGCGAAGGCGCCGACGCGCCGTAACGTGGCGCGGGCGAAGGGGCGGCTCGGCCGCCGGGCGTTCGACAAGCCCTGCAGCTGGCTCCAGGCGGTCATCTCCATACTCATGGGAAGGACGCTAAAACCTCAACCAATCTTGAGGTCAAGGGGTCCTCCTCCGACGATGTCCGCGAGCGGTGAAGTCCCGTGCCGGTCACCGCCCGTCCCCGTGGCCGCAACCCGCCGTTGGGGAGTGACGGAGAACGTCTCCCGGTGTGACAGCGATACGGCTCCCCCGGGGGCTCCCCAGGCGTGTCCCGGTGCGCCGGATCCTGTGCCTGCTGCCCCTCGCCCTTGTCCTGGTCCTCGCCGTGCGCCATCGTTCCGTGCTCGTGGAGGGGTTCGGGCAGTTGGCGTCCGCGCGGTGGCCCTGGCTGGCGGCGGCGGTCTGCGCGACCTGTCTGACGTGGGTGGCGGCGGCCGTGACCCGGCAGGGCGCCCTGGTGGAACGGCTGCCCGCCCGGCGGTTGCTGGCCACGCAGTGCGCGGCCGGCGCGGCGAACCACCTGCTGCCCACCGGCCTCGGGGCGAGCGCGGTGAACCTGCGGTTCATGACGGTCTGCGGGGTGCCGCCGGCCCGTTCGTCGGCGGCGCTCGCGCTGTATCTGCTGGCCGAGTCCGTCGCCCGGCTGGGTCTGCTGCTGGCCCTGCTGCTGGCGTTCCCCGGTGCGCTGCGCCTCGGCCCGCTGCTCCCGGACGGGTCGGCGACCGTCCTGTCGGCCGCCGCGGCGGGGGCGGTCTGCGCCGCCGCGCTCGCGCTGCTGCTGGTGCGGCGGCTGCGTACGACGGTGTCCGGTTTTGTGCGCACCGCGTTGAGCGAGGCCCGTTCGGTCCACACCCGGCCGTCCCGGGTCCTCGCCCTGTGGGGCGGTTCGCTGGCCTTCCCCTCGCTCCAGGCGGCCGGACTGGCCGCCGTCGGGCTGGCGTTGGGGCTGCGGATACCCGTGCCGCACGTGGCGGTGGCGTATCTCGCGGCCACCGTGGCGGTGGCTCTGGTACCGACGCCGGGCGGCCTCGGCTCGGTGGACGCGGCGCTCGTGGTCGCCCTCGTCGCGGCGGGCGCGCCGGCGGCCGTCGCGACGGCGGTGGTGCTGGCGTACCGCGTCATCACGCTCTGGCTGCCGTTGCTGCCGGGGGCGTTGACGCTGGGGGCGCTGGTGCGGCTGAAGGTGCTCTGAGCGTCTGACGGCCCGTCGGGCGCGGTGCCGCGTATCAGACATTCCGCTGCGTTCGGCGGGTCGTTCATGGCCGATCCACGCAGGTCCGGTGCCGATCAGCCGGACGAGTGCGGCAGGATGAGCGGTCGCGCCCGACGTCGTACACACGTCCGGGCAGGCGTGATCGTGCAATTCCGGATTCGAGCAGGTGGCAAGGTGACGACACATCACATACGGTCCGCGGGACATGACATACGGCCCGTCGACCGCTCCCCGCGCCCCTCGGGAGGCGACCGATGACCCGGGCCCTCACCCTCGACGACTGCCTCGTGGCCGGAATCATCCTGGTCGCGGGACTGGCGGCCGCCTTCCTGCTGCGCCTGCTGCTGCGCTGGCTCGGCGGACACGCGACGAAGACGCGCTGGAGCGGTGACGACGTCATCGTCGACGCGCTGCGTTCCCTGGTGCCCTGGGGCGCGTTCGTCGGCGGCGCGGCGGCCGCGGCGGCGGCGCTGCCCCTCACGCGGACGGTCCACCACAATGTGAACCAGTCGCTGACGGTGCTGCTGATCCTGGTCGCGACGATCACCGCGGCCCGGGTGATCGCCGGGCTGGTCCGTACGGTGACGCAGTCGCGGGCCGGGGTCGCCGGCTCGGTGACCATCTTCGTGAACATCACCCGGGTCGCCGTGCTCGCGCTCGGCTGCCTGGTGATCCTGCAGACCCTGGGCATCCCGGTCGCGCCGCTGGTCACGGCCCTCGGCGTGGGCGGTCTGGCGGTGGCGCTGGCCCTCCAGGACACGCTCGCCAACCTCTTCGCGGGCATCCACATCCTCGCCTCCAAAACGGTCCAGCCGGGCGACTACATCCGGCTGAGCAGTGGCGAGGAGGGCTATGTCGTCGACATCAACTGGCGGCAGACGACGATCAAGTCGCTCTCCAACAACCTGGTGATCATCCCGAACGGGCAGCTCGCCGGCACGAACATGACCAACTTCAACCAGCCCGAGCAGGACATGACCCTGCTCGTGCAGGTGGGCGTCGCGTACGACAGCGACCTGGAGCACGTGGAGCGGGTGACCAACGAGGTCATCGCCGAGACCATGAAGGAGGTCGAGGGCGCGGTGCCGGACCATGAGCCCGCCGTGCGCTTCCACACGTTCGGCGACTCACGGATCGGAATGACGGTGATCCTCGGGGTCGGGGAGTTCAGCGACCAGTACCGGATCAAGCATGAGTTCATCAAGCGCCTGCACCGGCGCTACCGGGCCGAGGGCATCCACATCCCGGCCCCCCGCCGGACGGTCACGCTCCAGCCGGGGACGGGTGCGGGTGCGGGTGCGGGTCTCGAGATCCCGCACCAGCGCGAGGCGTCGATCGACTCCGTCGAGGCGCGGTAGGGATTCACGCAGTTCCCCGCGCCCACGGAAGGGTCGGGCCTGCGGCCCGCCCTTCAGCTGAAAAGCACGGGGCGCAGCCCCGGACGCTTTTCGGGGGCGCGGGGAACCGCGCGAACAACCACAACGCACCCGCACCCGCCGACGTCGGCGCACCCCCGAGTCACTACGCGCCCGGCCCCCTGCGCCGCACGGCCCCCGCACGAGATATCTTGATGTCGAGCAATGTTGCAGACGTGGAGCGGAGCACCCGGTGACTGACTCGACCATCATCTACACACACACTGACGAGGCCCCGGCCCTGGCGACGTATTCGTTCCTGCCGGTGATCAAGGCGTACGCCTCGCAGGCCGGTGTCTCCGTCGAGACCCGTGACATCTCGCTGGCCGGGCGCATCATCGCCGTCTTCCCGGAGTACCTCCAGGAGGGGCAGCGCATCCCCGACGCCCTCTCCGAGCTGGGCGAGCTGGCCAAGACGCCCGCGGCGAACATCATCAAGCTGCCGAACATCTCGGCGTCGATCCCGCAGCTGAAGGCCGCCGTCGCCGAGCTCCAGAGCCAGGGCTACGCGCTTCCGGACTACCCGGACGACCCGAAGACCGACGAGGAGCGCGAGATCCGCGCCCGCTACGACAAGATCAAGGGTTCCGCCGTGAACCCGGTCCTGCGTGAGGGCAACTCCGACCGCCGCGCCCCCGCCTCCGTCAAGAACTACGCCAAGACCCACCCGCACCGCATGGGCGCCTGGACCTCGGAGTCCAGGACCAACGTGGCGACGATGGGCGAGAACGACTTCCGCTCCACCGAGAAGTCCGTGGTGATCGCCGAGGACGGCGCGCTGCGGATCGAGCTGGTCGGCGACGACGGCACCACCACCGTGCTGCGCGAGTCCGTACCGGTCCTCGCGGGCGAGGTCGTCGACGCCTCCGTGATGCGTGTCGCGGCGCTGCGCGAGTTCCTCACCGCCCAGGTCGCCCGGGCCAAGGCGGAGGGCGTGCTGTTCTCCGTGCACCTCAAGGCCACGATGATGAAGGTCTCCGACCCGATCGTCTTCGGTCACGTGGTGCGCGCCTTCTTCCCGAAGACGTTCGCGAAGTACGGCGAGACGCTGGCCGCGGCCGGCCTCTCCCCGAACGACGGCCTGGGCGGCATCTTCAAGGGCCTGGAGGCCCTGCCGGAGGGCGCCGAGATCAAGGCTTCCTTCGACGCGGAGCTCGCCGAGGGCCCGGAGCTGGCGATGGTCGACTCCGACAAGGGCATCACCAACCTGCACGTGCCGTCCGACGTCATCGTCGACGCCTCGATGCCGGCCATGATCCGCACCTCCGGCCACATGTGGGGCCCGGACGGCCAGGAGGCCGACACCCTCGCGGTGCTCCCGGACTCCTCGTACGCCGGTGTCTACCAGGCCGTGATCGACGACTGCCGCGCCCACGGCGCCTACGACCCGTCGACGATGGGCTCGGTCCCGAACGTCGGTCTGATGGCGCAGAAGGCCGAGGAGTACGGCTCCCACGACAAGACCTTCGAGATCCCGACCACGGGCACGGTCCGTCTGGTCGACGGCAACGGCGTCGCGGTCATCGAGCAGGCGGTCTCCGCCGGTGACATCTTCCGCGCCTGCCAGACCAAGGACGCGCCGATCAAGGACTGGGTGAAGCTGGCCGTCACCCGCGCCCGCGCCACCGGCGACCCGGCGGTGTTCTGGCTGGACGAGACCCGCGCCCACGACGCCAACCTGATCGCCAAGGTCAACACGTACCTGGCGGACCACGACACCGCGGGCCTGGACATCCGGATCCTCGCCCCCGTCGAGGCCACCAAGCTGTCGGTCGAGCGCATCCGCCGCGGGGAGAACACCATCTCCGTCACCGGCAACGTCCTGCGTGACTACCTCACCGACCTGTTCCCGATCCTGGAGCTGGGCACCAGCGCCAAGATGCTGTCGGTCGTCCCGCTGATGGCGGGCGGCGGTCTGTTCGAGACGGGCGCCGGCGGCTCCGCCCCGAAGCACGTCCAGCAGCTGGTCAAGGAGAACTACCTGCGCTGGGACTCCCTCGGCGAGTTCTTCGCCCTGGTCCCGTCGCTGGAGCAGTACGCCGAGGCCACCGGCAACACCCGCGCCAAGGTCCTCGCCGACACCCTGGACCGCGCGACGGCGACCTTCCTCAACGAGGACAAGTCCCCCTCGCGTCGTCTCGGCGGCATCGACAACCGCGGCAGCCACTTCTTCCTGTCCCTGTACTGGGCGCAGGAGCTGGCCGCGCAGACCGACGACGCCGACCTGGCGAAGGCGTTCGCCCCGCTCGCCGAGACGCTCTCCGCGAACGAGCAGAAGATCGTCGACGAGCTGATCGCCGTCCAGGGCCGGCCGGCCGAGATCGGCGGCTACTACCAGCCCGACCCGGCGAAGGCCGCCGCGGTCATGCGTCCGTCGGCCACGTGGAACGAGGCGCTGGCGAACTTCGCCTGACGCTCCGCTCGGCCACACACCGCCGCCCCGACCGGGATCACTCCCGGTCGGGGCGGCGTGCTGTGGTGACGCCCTCGACGAAGGCCGCGGCGGCGTGGTCAAGGACGGGGCGGCGGAACGATAGCGTGCGATTGCATCGCTGAAGCGCTGAAGCGCTGAAGCGCACAGGGACAGCATGGGACGGAGGAGCGACACCGTGAGCACAGTCGGCACAGTCGGCGAACTCGTGAGCACCGGCGGAGCGGAAACAGCGCAGGGCCGCACCCTGCTCCTGGACGACCAGCTCTGTTTCGCGCTGTACGCCGCCTCGCGCGCCGTCACTGCCCGCTACCGGCCGCTGCTGGAGGAACTGGGTCTCACCTACCCGCAGTACCTGGTCATGCTGGTCCTCTGGGAACAGGACTCGATCTCCGTACGCGACGTGGGTGCCGCACTCCAGCTGGAGTCCAGCACGCTCTCCCCGCTCCTGAAGCGCCTGGAGGCCGGCGGCCTGCTCCGCCGTGAGCGCCGCCCCGACGACGAGCGCTCCGTCGCCATCCGCCTCACCGAGGCCGGGGCACAGCTCAAGGACCGGGCCCGGACCGTGCCGGTGGACATCGGCGCCGCCATGGGCCTCACCCCCGAGCAGCACGCCCTCGCCAAACAACTGCTGCGCCTGCTCACCGCGAACGTCGGCCAGGACTGACCGGCGTACGGCCCGGAAGTCTCCCCCTCGGTCAGTGAGCCGTGTCCAGCCGCTCCCGCTGATCCGGGGTCAGCTCCAGGTCGACGGCGGCGAGGTTCTCCTCCAGCTGCGCCACCGAGGAGACCCCCGCGAGCGGCACGATCGGGAGCGGGCCCGTCATCTGCCAGGCCAGCACGACCTGGTTGACGGTCGCCCCGGTCTCCCGCGCCACGTCCCGCAGCACCTTCATACGGGCGGGCGTGCCCGGGTGGTCGTAGTCGGGCTGGAGCTTCTCGGGGCGTATGTAGCCGCCGGTGAGCAGCGGTGAGTAGGCCACCAGGGTGAGGCCGGGCTCGGCCTCCAGATAGCTCAGCAGTTCGGCGGTGGCCGCGCCGAGCGTGCCGTGCGGCCAGAGGGCGTTGGGGACGTCGGTCCGCGGCCGGAGATGGCTGTGGTGGTACTGGAGCACCTCGTAGCCCGGCAGTCCCGCCGCGGCGGCGAGGGCGCGGGCCCGCTCCACCCGCCAGACGGCGTGGTTGCTCACGCCGAGCAGCCCGACGGTGCCCTCGGCGACGAGTTCCGCGAACGCCTCGACGGTCTCCCGCAGCGGGACCGTACGGTCCTCGACGTGCGCGTAGAGCAGGTCGAGCCGCTCCACGCCGAGGCGTTCCCGGCTCCGCTCCGCGGACTCCCGGATCACCTTCGCCGACAGGCCCTCGGCGTTGTCGACGTAGCTGGTGCCGGGGGCGAGGGGGCGGGCGCCGAGCTTGGTGGCGACGACCACCTCGTCGCCGATCCCCCGGCTGCGGCGCCACCGTCCGAGCAGTTCCTCGCTCTGGCCGCCCTGACCGCCGTCGATCCAGAAGGCGTAGTTGTCGGACGTGTCGATGAAATTGCCGCCGGCTTCGACATAGCGGTCGAGCACGGCGAACGACGTCTTCTCGTCGGTCCGAGAACCGAACAGCATGGCGCCGAGCGACAGCACGCTCACCTCGCGACGGGTTCTCGGGTCACTGCCGACCGTGCGGTACTTCATACCGATACCTCCCGTCCGGCCCGTTCGTCGGGCCGTCGGAGGCAGTCTTCAGCTTGGAGCGCGCGCGAAGTCAAGCGAGCGCGTCGACCCACTCCGGGCGGCAGCCGGGGCGGCGGCCTAGTCGCCGTCTGAGCGGGTGAGGCGGTGAAGGGTCCGGGTGGTGGCCTGGGCCTCTCGCTCGGCCTCGGTCAGGGCGGCGGTGGCCGCCCGCCGTCTCTCCTCGGCCTGCCGCCGCTCCCGCTCGGCACCGTCGAGGTCCTCCGCGGCACGGCCGGCGTCCTCCTCGGCGCGTTCGAGGGCCTCCCTCGCCGTGCGCAGCCGCTGCTCGGCGGCCGACGCCCGGCGCCCCGCCTCGTCCCACCGGTCGCGGGCCCGCCGCAGCGACGTGTCGGCGTCCTCCGCTTCCGCGCGCCGGTCGTGGAGCCGCCGTTCGGCGGCCTCGGCCGCCTCGCGGGCCTCCGCGAGCCGCCGCTCCCGCTCCTGCTCCAGCCGCCGCTGCCGTTCACGACGCCGCTCGGCCAGCTCGTCCTTCCCGGCACGGCCCCGCGTCGACGCGGTCGGCGCCGTGGACGCCTCGGCGGGGGCCGGCCGCTCGCCCTTCGCGGAGGCGGGCCGCTTACCCTTCGCGGCAGCGGGCCGTTTCGCCTCGGCGGCGGGGGCCGGTACGGCGTCGGGGGAGAAGTTCGACGGCGGGGCAAGGGCGGTTTCCAGCCGACCTCCGGACCACCGCCGGGCGGCGTCCGCGTCGGCCAGGACGGCACGCAGCGTGGCCTCGACCTCCTGCAGCACCGAGCCGGACAGCCGCTGCCCGGCCTCGCGGGCGAGCCCCGCGGCCTCCCGGGACAGCGCGGCGACGACACGACGCCGCTGGTCGGACAGCTCCTTGAGCCCGTCGGGGTCCAGCGTGCGGTACGCCTCGCGCAGGGACTCCCCCAGCTCAAGGAACTGCCGGCTCTCCTCGGGCCGGGAGCGCAGCAGCAGATTGGCCGCCCACGCGGCCAGGGTGGGCCGGCGCGCGCCCCGGATGGCCCGCGCGTCGTCCCCGCGACCGGACGTCCTGGCGGCGGCCGCCCACACCTCCCGACGGGCGACGAAGTCGGACGGCGGGGTCACATACAGCTCGTCGAGCACCGTCTCGACGTCGGGTCCGTCCGACCGGCCGGGCCGGTCGGACCCGTCGGCCTCCGGGCGCCTCACCCGCTTGCCTGGCATGATCCTCAGCCTGCACCGGTCGGCGCGACCTCGCACATCGTCCAATGCCTATCGGATAATCCAACCCTTTCTGATTTTCCTCGGAGGCCCCTCGCTCCAAAGCGGTGGCCACTCTTCATATCGGCACGAATACTTTCGGTGATTCGCGATCACCGTCCTGCACCAGCACTGGGACCCGGGCCGGGTGAGCCAGCTCTTCCTCGTCGGCACCATCGCCTACTTCACCCTGCTCGAACAGCTGATCCCGTACGCACGGGAATGGGTACCGAGCTCTCGTGAATGGGGCTGCTACGGCGTCTACTTCGTCCTCACGACGACCGGCGGGGCCCTGGCCCAACTGCCGGTGGCGGCCGTCGTCCGCTGGGCCGCGCCACGGCACCCGGTGCTGCCGCTCTGGGCGGAAGCCCGCTCGACCACGTCCTCGCGGGACCCTCACAGCACCGGCTGCATCACAGCGTCGACCTGTCGGAGGCCGGTCACCAGGGCTCCGAACTCTCCGTCCGGGACCACGCGTTCGGTAGTTTCACCTGGCGACCCGGCCGGCGGCCCGTCGCGGTGGGGCTGCGGAACCCGGCGGACTTCCCCCCGGACCGGTGAGGTGGTCGCGAGCCACCTGAAGGTCTGGCGCCGGCCGGCTCTACCCGACGACCGGGCCCGGGCTGCTGCCGTACATCATGTTCCCGCGCACCACGATCCGCGGCATCTTCGCCCAGGAGTGGTTCCACGAGCCGCTGTTGACGCGGATGCACGAGGAGCTGGGCGGACTCGTCCGCGCCGGTGAGATCCGCTACGACCAGACCGTGCACCACGGCTTCGACACGATCCCGCACGCGTACCGCAGCCTGTATGTGAACCGGGAGGGAAACCGGGGGAAGGTGCTGGTCGAGGTCTGACGGGTGGTTCGCCGACTCGACGGCCGCGTCCAGGTCCCAGAGCGGCAGCGAGAATGATCGAGGGGCTGTTCGGGTTTCCCTGAACAGCCCCTGATCCGTGACTCCGTAGAGTCGGGACGACAGGATTTGAACCTGCGACCCCTTGACCCCCAGTCAAGTGCGCTACCAAGCTGCGCCACGTCCCGTCGCGCTCTCCACGATGCCGGGCCGACGGCCCGTGCTCCGTGTGAACACGCAGGTTAACCCTACCCTACGCACGGTCCCGCGCAGGAGGCCCTGCGGACGGTGCCGTCCGCAGGGCCTGTCGCTCGGGTTCCGTCCGGCGCGGTGGTGTCAGGTCACCGGGGGTTCGATGTCCGCGTCGATGGGCTGCCAGCGGGTGACCGCCCGGGTCAGGGGGTGGTCGCCGCCGAGCTCCGGACTGCCGGTGGCTCGGCGTTCCGCGTCGGCGTGGAGCCGGCCGGCCTCCTCGTGGAGTTCCTCGGCGTCGTCGGAGTCGTCACGGCGCAGCTCCACCGCGAGGTTCGAGGCGCCGGCGATGGCGAGGTAGTGGTCGGCGCCGAGCACCTCCTTGAGCCCTTCGTACGCCTCGCGGCCCACCGCGACGGCTCGTTCGTGGTCTCCGCCCTCGGAGAGGTCCGTCGCGTGGTTGAGCATGCAGGTGAGGGTGTAGGGGTGGCGCGGGCCGAGGAGACGGCGGAAGCGGTCGAACGTGCGGGTCGACAGCTCCCGTGCGGCGTCCCGCTCCCCCGTCAGCCGGAGCAGGACGGAGAGGTTGTTGGCGCAGGCCAGGGTGAACACATGGTCCGGCCCGAACTTGCGCTCGTAGCGGTCGAGCGTGTCCTTGGCCAGTTCGCGGCCCCGCACCGACTCACCGCGGTCGTAGAGGTCCGCGGAGAGATTGGTGGCGATGGCCAGGGTGTCGGGATGGTCGGGGCCCAGCTCTTTGAGGGCCTGTTCATAGGTGTCGTTCGTCAGTTTGTGGGCCGCCTCGTAGGAGCCCAGCCGGCGGTAGATGATCGCCGCGCCGAGTGAGGCGCGGAAGGTGACCAGGTGCTCGGGGCCGAGCGCCCGCCGGCTGCGCTTGAGCGTGTCCTCGATGAGTTTGCGCGCTTCCTGGAAGCGTCCGGCGGCCCGCAGGTCGCGGTTGAAGTTGTTGGCGGAGTTGAGCGTGGAACGCTCGTCGGGTCCGGAGATCTCCCTGCGCTGCTTGAGGATGTCCCGGTTGGTGTCGCGGGCCGCCTGCCGGTCGCCGGACAGGAACTCCGACACCGCGAGGTTGTTGGCCGCGGCCAGCGTGCGCGGGTGGCCGTCGCCGAAGACCCTGCGGGTGCGCCGCAGCGTGGCCCGGTCGCTCTCCATCGCGTCGGCGTACCTGCCGACACCGCGCAGGTCCGCGCCGAGGCTCATGGCCGCGCCGAGCGTGTAGGGGTGGTCCTCGCCGAGGATCCGGGTGGCCCGCTCGTGGACGTCGCGTGTCACGTCGTACGCCTCGGGCAGGCGGCCCTGGTCGCGCAGGGCGTTGCCCAGTTCGGTGCGCAGACGCAGGACGAGCGCGTCGTCCTCGCCGAAGCGGGGCTGCCAGCTGGTGAGGACCCGTTCGGCCGTCCGGTTGGCGGTGTCGGCGTCGCCGCTGCGCCACAGGTAGCGGACGGTGTCGCAGATCCACTGCCGTACGGGCAGGGCGTCGCTCTCCTGGGCGCGGGTCGGCCACAGGTGCGGCAGCAGGGCGCTGTAGCGGCGCCAGCTCTCGGACTCGTCCGGGCTCTTGGGGTTGGCCTGCCCGAGGACGGCGTGGGCCCGTTCCCGCATGGCGGTCTGGTCCTCCGGGCTGAGCTGGTCGCGCAGGACCCGCTGGATCAGGCGGTGCAGGGTCAGGGTGTCGGTCCGCTGGTCCACCTGGGCGAGGCCGTTGCGGACGATCTCCCCGTAGAGCCTGCTCATCATCAGCGGGTCGGAGAGGCTCGGGTCATGGCGTTCGAGCAGTTCGAGGGCGGGACGGCTGCTGAGCATGTCCCGGGGGATCGGGTCCGGCCCGAAGAACGCGCAGAGCTGGAGGAGGACGGCCGCGGCGGGCGTGCGGGACTTCAGCCGATCGAGTGACCAGCTGGCCGCTGCCGACGTCGGGTAATCGGGGGCTGACTGGTTGCGCAGGATGTCGGTCATCTGGGTACGGAGCATCTCCACATAGGTGGCCACGGGCATCGCCGACTCCTGCAAAGAGGCGGCGGCCAGGCTCACGGCCAGTGGGAAGTCCCCGAGTTCCTCGGCCACCCGAGCCGCCTCGGCGGGCTCCAGGGCCTGGTTGTAGCGGCGCAGCAGCGCGACGCTCTCCTCACGGGTGAAGAGGTCGACCTCGATGCGTGCCGCGCGTTCGGCCCATGCCGGGTTCCGCGAGGTGATGAGGATGTGGTGACCGGGTCCACTGACCGGAACCAGACCGTCCAGGTCGGCCGGTTTCTCGGCGTTGTCGTAGACGAGCAGCCAGCGCGCGTGGGGGGTGCCGCGGCGCAGCTTGTCCAGCACCTCGTTGCATATGGCCGTCAAATCCTTGCCACCGAGGGGCACACCGAGATGCCCGGCCAGCGTGTTCAGGTCCTGGCGGATCTGCGTCGGTTCCGCTGCGTTGATCCACCACACCAGATCGTAATCGGACTCGAAGCGGTACGCGTACTCGAGGGCGACCTGTGTCTTGCCCACGCCGCCGAGTCCGTAGAGGGCCTGGGGCAGTACGGCGGTCGTGCCGGCGAGCAGGCTGTCGCGCAGTCGTTCGATGAGTGTCCGGCGGCCCGTGAAGGCGACGTTCCGCTGGGGACGTCCTCCTATGACCTGGGGCGGGGTGCCGGGGAGCCGGGTGGCGGCGGCCAGGGCGACGGCGGTGGCGCGGGGTCCCGGTTCCGTGGGGCTGCCGCGGTCGACCATGGTCAGCAGCCGGGCCACCGCCTCCTCGGCGGAGACCCCGGCGAGGCTGACCGTCGAGGGGGGCGCGAACTCCGGCGGTGGCGGGGAGTCGTCGACCCGCAGGGGGACGACCATGCCGATCTGGCCGGCCGGGTCCCGGCGCCGGATCTGCTGCCAGATCTCGCGGGCCTGCGGCAGGGCGGTGTACTGCGGGGAGAGCAGTACGATCATGCGCCCCTCGCCGGCGAGGGTGCGGTCGAGTCCGGCCGGTGTCGCGGGGGCGGCCGGTGTCGCGGGGGCGGCCGCGGGGTCGTCCGTCTCGATGGGGGCGAGGGTCGCCTCGTAGCCGGCGGCGCGCAGCACGCTGACGGTCCAGTCCGCCCACAGCCGGTCGCTCGCCGCGTAGGTGACGTAAAAGTCCTTGCGGAGGGTCGGGGCCGTGCGTTCGTACTCGGCGCGCAGGGTCCGGCGGTACGGCTCGGGCATGTTGTTCAGCCGGGTCACCCGGTTGTCGGTCAGCCGGGCGGTGAGGCGTTCGAAAGCGGCGAGCAGGGTGCCGTCCTGGCGGCGCTCCCCCACCGTCGCGGGGATCTCCTCGTAGGCGTAGCTGGGCTTGTAGGGGATCTCGACGCTGCTCCAGTACTGGTCCTGTTCGTCGGCCGGTACCCAGTCGAGGAAGGGCGCGAAAAGGCTGCGGGCCTGGTGGCGGCCGGCCTCCAGGCGGTCGCGTCCGGCGTCCTCGACGCGCATGGGGACGGGGACGATACGGATGTCGCGCTGGGCGTGGGAGTTGCGGCGTACCGAACGCGCCACGTGTGCCGCGCCGTTGACGCCCTGCCGGCTGAGGGTGAAGCAGTCCACGACGATGTCGGGCATGACGACCGTGCAGATGCTCGCGGTGTCGCTGAGGCCGGTGCGGCTGTCGATGAGGACGTAGTCGTACCGTGCGGCCATGTCGTCGCGCAGCGCGGTGAGGAAGTCGGCGCCGCCCATGCGGTAGAAGGTGCCCCAGTCGAAGGTGCTGACGGTGACGGCGTAGGTGTCGGGGTCCTGGACGCCGGCGGGGAGCAGATCGAGTTTGCCGCCGGGGGGCAGCCGCAGTTCGGTGCCGACGGCGTAGCGGTCGACGCGGGCCAGTTCGCGGGCATCGGGGCCGTCGGGGAGGCCGCCGTTGCGCGGGGGTGGTCCGGCGGCGCCCGCGTTCTCCGCACCGGAGCCGACGCGTTGGGCCACGGAGCGGCGGGCGAAGTCGCTGACCATCTCTATGACGCCGGCGCTCTCGGTGAGTTCGGGGTCGGCCAGCAGGGGCTGGAGATAGGTGTGGAGTCCGGGTGCTTCGAGGTCCCAGTCCACGACGAGGACGCGCAGACCGTTGCTCGCGAGGATCCAGGCGGTGTTGACCAGCGCCATCGTGCGCCCCGTACCGCCCTTGAAGGAGTAGAAGGTGATGATGGTGCCACGGCCGCGGTCGTCATGGGTCATCTGTCCTGCTCCTGCTCTAAGGGAAAGGGATCGGAGGAGGGGCGGGCAGGCTTCGGGCGCACCGGGCCGTTCGGCTCTGGCCGGGCGACGGTCACGGTGCTCAGGACGGGCAGCGACGTGGAGGTGATCCGGGTCCTCTCCAGCGAGTCGAGCTGGATCGTCTCCAGGAAGGAGAAGAGGTGGTTCTGCACCTTGGCCACGACGGCGTGGAGTGCCCCGTCGAATTCGTCCGAGCCGATTCCGGACTGGAGCAGCGGCAGGGGATCCCCCGCTCCTTTCGCCCAGTTCAGCGGTAGGGCGCTGCGGACCGCCTCCCAGTAGGGTTTGCTCCGGGGTCCGTCACCCGCCTCGTCGGGACCGCAGGGAACGATGGCCGCGCTGCCCGGATGGTTGCTCCGGTCGTAGGCGCGGAGGGCTCTTCCGTACGGTTCGTCCGCGGCGGCCCGCGCCTCGACGAGGAGGACCGCGACCTGCCCCTGCCCACGGGCCTCGTCCAGCGTGGCGCCGAGGACGTCCGAGACGACGTCGGTGCGCACGGTGAAGCCCCGCTCCTCCAGGAGTTGGGTCGCTCTCCTGACCAGGGGTTCCGGGGACTCGGTGTGGTAGGGGTTCCAGTCGGTCGGGCTCTCCCCGTGGCACCCCGGGTCCGTCGACCTCTGGTGGTGGGCGGTCGCGGAGGTTCGGGCGGCGACGAGCAGCAGGGCGTGGCTGCCCGGTTCCGCGCGCTGGGCGGCGGACGGGAAGGGTCCGGCGGATTCGGGTGCGGTGAGGTCCAGGCCCTCGGCCACCGGTATGCGGAAGTGTTCGGCGGCCACGAGGATCTGCCGTGCGAGGAGGTTGACGATGCGGCGGTACTCCTCGCCGCCCGGGTCGGCCGCCAGGATGCGGCGCAGGCCCCGTTGCGCGTAGTTCTCGCCGAAGTCGAGGTTGTCGTACTGGATGTGCGCGGCGCCCGCCGGAATGCTCCGCACCGGCTCCCACAGGACGGGGATGAGGGCCTTGGCGTCCACTCCGGCCACTTCCCGGTGGCTGCGCTGCCGGTCCTCGAATGCCTTCCATTCGCGGCCGCAGAAGTCGCTGCGGAAGTAGTCCGGTGTGTACAGGGCCAGCATGGTGCGGCAGTGGCCCAGGGCGTCCCCCAGGGCCGCGTTCCAGTCCTGGCCGATTTGTATGGACTGGACGTCGAGAAAAGGAGGGTCGAAGGGCGCGGGCCTGCCCTTGCGTAATCGCCGCAGCTCTTGGCGCAATTCGGCGCACAGGTCGTCGTAAAAACGCTTGACGAGGACCCTCGGTCCGCGCCTGCGCGCATAGCTCAGGAAGAAGTACGGTTCCAACGAGCCCCCGACGTGCCGCGATCGCGGGGTCCCTACCGTGGGGTGGATGGATTCTCGTGCCTCGGGAGGTGACCGGCACCGGCGGAAGTGCGCGCGGTTCGGTTGCCTCCCACACCTCCTCACCCCCCAACCGGTACCCCTCAGCCATTGCCTTGGTTGAGTCGTGCCGAGACAGAGAAGGATACTCCGCTCCGGCCTGACGGGCCCCTTACTCGGCAGGACCCGATGCATGCATTCCCCTGATCTCCGCGTCCAACTCCCTTTCTCCGCGTGGTTGTTCCCAGAAGGCTGCACGGCACTCACGCGTGCGCCCTGATGCGCGCTCCGGGCTCAGGGGAGGGCTGACGGCTGTTCCGGCGGGGCCTCGGTGACCTGTGCCAGTTCCGTGTGGATACGAGAGCTGACGTGAGTGATGAATGCGGCGAGGTCGTGGCAGTAGACCGACGGGTTGACGAAGCCGGAGGACGGGTGGTGGCGGTGGGTGTAGAGGCCGCCTCCGCAGACCTGGACCAGGGCGCAGCCCCGGCAGACGGGGGCGAGGCCGAGGAGGCCGGCCTGTCTGCGGCGTACGGTCGGGGTCGTCAGCGCCTCGGAGAAGGAGTTCCTGAAGACGTCGAAGCCGGTCTCGGGGGCGCCCGGCGCGACGACCTTCAGCGAGTCGGAGTGCTCCATGGTCCCGTCGGTCTCGATGACCACGAGGTCGACCGGGGCGAGCCCGAACGCCTCGGTGTTCACGGCGCCGCCGAGCACCCCGGAGATGAGCTCCTCGAACATGCGCACCCGTGTCTCCTTGTGGAGGGCGTCGAACCACCGGTCGAACGCGGCGCCGAGCCAGCGCGCGTACGGGGTCGGCTCGTCCGGTGGCGACACGCCGGCCGGGGCGCGCTCGGGAGGGGTCCGGCGGTGCTCCAGGCCGGGTGGAGGGTGTCGCCAGGTGCCGTGCGGCAGCAGGAAGTCGACGCGGGGCGGGTCGAACTCCAGCAGTGCCTCGTAGGTCTCGACGGGGTCGTTGGCCAGGTCAAGCGTGCAGAGCAGCCCCACGAAGAGGTCGCGGTGGCGGGGGTCGTTCAGCAGGCGCAGTCCCTCGGCGACCCGGGCGTGACTGGGGCGGCCGTTGGCGAACCTGCGGTGCCGGTCGTGTGCCGCCGGGGCCCCGTCCAGGCTGACGGCGACGCCGACCCGGTGGCGGTGCAGCAGGGCGAGGAACTCCTCGTCGAGGAGGATGCCGTTCGACTGCATCGAGCAGCGGACCTCGACCTCGGGGGCGAGGCGTTCGGCGAGGACGGTGAGGAGTTCGCCGAGGCGGGCCTTGCCCACCAGGAGGGGTTCGCCGCCGTGGAGGATGACGCGGACCGCGGGGAGCCGGTGCTCACGGGCGTGCTCGGCGATCCGGTCGGCGGCCCGGCGGACGATGTCGAGGGACATCGCTCCGGGCCGTCGGCGCCAGCTCTGGTCGGCGGCGAAGTACACATAGCAGTAGTCACACGACAAGTTGCATGAACTGTGGATCTTCAGCAGGAACTGCCGGAAGGGAACCACGGGCGCGTCCCCCGAACCGGCCTTCGTCGTCGTCACAGCGCACTGTCGAAGACGACGTCGATCGTCCTCGTCGAGCCGTCTCGCTCCTGGAGGTGGCGCCGCACGGCATGACCCCACGCCGTGTTCTTCCGTGCCACCGCCGTCAGCCGACAGGCCGGCACGGTGGAGATGTCGACCAGTCGTGTGCTGTCGTGGCTGTTCTGAGGCGCGTCCATGCCTTGCTGCCTCCCTGAGAGCCGCTGGGTGCGGAGAAGGTGCCCCGCCCGGATACATTCCCTGTCCATGCTCTGTCAGTGCCGTTCGCACGTCCACAAGACAGTTGGCGCCAACCGGGTCATGGAGCGCCGACCGCTCCCTACTCCGGCGGGGTGGGCGTGTCGTGGGTGCGGTACATGGCCTGGACGTCGAGTTCGAGTTGGACCGTGGGGCCGACGACGGCTATGCCCCGGGCGAGCATGGTGCGCCAGTTGAGGGTGTACTCCTCGCGGTGCAGTTCGGCCTTGGCGAGGGCGGCGCAGCGGAGTTCCTCGCCGTAGCCGCCGTTGACGGTGCCCAGGTAGGTCGTGTCGAGGGCGACGGAACGGCTGACGCCGTGCATGGTGAGGGAGCCCTGGAGCGTCCACTTGCTGCCGCCCCGGTAGGCGAAGCGGTGGCTGGTGAAGTCGATGTGGGGGAAGCGCTCGACGTCGAGGAAGTCGGCGGAACGCAGGTGCGTGTCCCGCGTGTGGTTGCCGGTGTTGATGCTGGACGCGTCGATGCGGACGTGGACGCGGGACTCGGTGACGTCCTGGGCGACCTGCAGTCCGCCCTCGAAGCGTTCGAAGCGGCCGTGGACGTGGGCCATGCCGACGTGCTTGGCGATGAAGCGGATAGCGGTGTGCGGCGGGTCGAAGAGCCAGGTGCCGGGGGCGGGGAGTTCCAGTTGACGGGCCGAGCGCAGCCAGACGCGTTCCGGGGTCGGGCCGGCGTCCGGGACGATCTCGACGGACTCCCGGTGGGGTTCGAGCCCTTCGGCCACGATCAGCAGGCTGTACGCGCCGGGCGGCAGGACGGCCATGAAGTAGCCGTACGGGTCGGTGGTGCCGCGGGCCGCGACCCGGTGGCTGCGGAGTTCCGTCACCGTGACCTCGGCCGCACCCATGGGCTGGTTCACCGGGTCCAGGACCTCGCGGACGAGGGCGCCCGCGCCGGGCGGGACCGGAAGCGTCAGGCCCGCGGCCCCCCGGGTGGCTTGGGAGGAGCGCCGCCGGAGCAGTCCGAGGGGCATGCTGTTCACCTTTCAGTTCGCGGTGTTCGCTGGGGATGGATCAGGTGGGTGACGGCCGGCCGCCCGCGAACGCCGCTCTCAGTACGTCCAGCGCGCCCGCCGCGGTGACCTCGCGCGGGTTGGGGTACGCCTGCCCGGCCGCCTGGGCCGCCGCCACCGTCAACTCGGCTTTCTTCAGGCCGAGTTCCGCGAGGGAGCGGGGTGCGCCGAGGCGGCCGGCCAGCTCCCACAGGGCGGTGGGGGCGTCGTCGGTGTCCAGGGCCCGGCCGAGCGTCGCGAGGGCCTCGGGGGCGGCGGGGGCGTTGTGGGCCAGCGCGTACGGGAGGACGACCGTGTGGGTCTCGGCGTGCGGCAGGCCGAAGGTGCCGCCGAGGACGTGGCAGAGCTTGTGGTGCAGCCCCATGGTGGTCGCGCCGAGCGCGGCACCGCACAGCCAGGCGCCGTAGAGCGCGCGGCCCCGGGCGTCGAGGTCGTGCGGGTCGGCCGCCAGTTCGGGCAGCGCGCGCGTCATGGCCCGGGCGCCCTCCGCCGCCGTCAGCGACACCAGCGGGGTGGTGTCCGGTGCGTAGAGGGCCTCCGCCGCGTGGGCGACGGCGTTGACGCCGCTGGTCACGGTCAGCGGCACGGGGAGGGAGAGGGTCAGTTCGGGGTCGTAGACGACGCTGCGGGGCAGGACGGACGGGTCGCGTCCGGTGCGTTTCGCGCCGTGTTCGGTCAGGCCCCAGACGGGGGTCATCTCCGAGCCGGAGTACGTCGACGGCACCGCGATGAGCGGCAGGCCGGTGCGCAGCGCGATCGCCTTGCCCAGGCCGATCGCGGAGCCGCCGCCGACGGCCACGCACCCGTCGGCCCCGGCGGCGCGCACCACCTCGACGGCCCGTGCGGCGACCTCGACGGGCACATGCATACGGGCCTCGGTGTGCAGTCCGGCGCAGGTGTCGCCCAGTGAGCCGGCGACCGCCCCGGCCGTCTTGGCGCCCCGGGGGCCGGACACCACCAGCAGCCGACGCAGACCGAGGCGTTCGGCCTCCCCGGGCACGGCGGTGACCGCGGCGCCGGGGCGGAGGACGACCCGCACGGGCGGGGACTCGTGGACGAACTCCATCACGCCCCCTCCCGGTCGAGGGTGTCGAGCACCAGGTCGAAGCGGGCGTGCCGGAACGGGTTAGGGATCCCGAACTCCCGTGCCAGCGCGGGGTCGTCGGTCGCGGCGAAGTCCTTGACGAGGCTCTCCTTGACGGCGAACACCGCGTCCGAGTCGAGGTGGTCACTGCCGGCCACGAAGATGTGCGTGGTGACCGGCCGATGTCCTTCGGCCGAGCCGATGAAGTGGATGTGGGCCGGGCGGTAGGGGTGCCGGGCCGTCGCTGTCAGGAGCGCGCCGACCGGGCCGTCCGTCGGGATGGGGTACGGGCTCGGCACACAGGTGCGGAACCAGAAGCGGCCCTCGTGGTCGGTCGTGAACAGTCCGCGGCCGTTGCCGGGCGGCTGTACGTCCGGCTGCTGCACGTCGTAGAAGCCCTCGGCGTTCGCCTGCCAGACGTCGAGTGCCGCGCCGGGCAGCGGGGTGCCGTCGCGGGACAGCACCCGGCCGCTGATCACGCACGGTTCGCCGCCGCCGACGAGGTCGATGTCGGCGCCGAGCGCGCGGGCCGGGGACTCGGTCATGTGGAAGGGGCCGAGCACGGTCGACTCGGTCACGGCGGTGCCGGGACGGTCTCCCCCGCCGCTCTGCTCGCCGCCCTCGCCGTCGGCCCCGTGCGCGCCCCGCTCGCTGTTGATCGTCTCCACGAGCATCGAGACGCCGAGCACGTCCGACAGCAGGACGAACTCCTGCCGGGTGGCGGTGCACGTCTGTCCGGTCGCGGTGAGGAAGGCGATGGCGCGCTCCCACTCGGCCATGGTCGGCTCGGTCTCGCGGACGAAGGCGTGCAGATGGCGGGTGAGGGCGGCGAGCAGCTCGCGCAGGCGGGGGTCGGGGGTGCCCGCCAGGCTGTCGACGACCGCTTCGGTGATCCGGGTGGTGAACGCGCCGCTCACGTCGTTGCTCGTGTCGGTCTTCGCGTCGGTCTTGGTCTTCGCGTCGGTCTTCGCGTCGGTCTTCGCGTCGATGCTCATGTCCGGGCATCCTTCCCGTCAGGCATGTCCGAGGATCCGTCGCAACGCCGCCGTCAGCAAACGCTCCGCGTCCTCGGCGGACGCGGCGGCCGTGGCGTGCCGGAAGGCGACGTACCCGTCGGGGCGTACGAGCAGGGCTCCCCCGTCGGCCACCTCGCTCAGCCGCGACCAGTCGCCGTAGGGGTCCTCGTACTCCTGACCGGGCCCGATGACGACGGTGGCGACCTCCGGGACCTGGGCCTTGGCCGCCCGGGTCCAGTGGGCGCCGCCGATGCCGGTGATCAGGGTGAAGCGGCCCTGCCCGACGGTGTCGAGCGTGGAGAGGGTGCGGGTGCCGGAGGTGATCCACGCGTGCGGCAGCTTGGCGCCGGGGCGGGAGGTGGGCTGGTGGTACAGCTCGGGGTCGCGGTCGAAGCCGGGATCGGGGGTGCCGTCGGGCACGATCGCGTCCGAGGCGTACCGCTGGTTGAGGTCGACGCCGTGCGCGTTGAACTCGTACACCTTGTACGCGATGGCCTCGCGCAGCCGCGCCCGCTGCTTCTCGGCGGCCTCGGTGGCGTCCTTGCGGGCGGCGATGTTCGCCCACAGCTGCTCGGGGGTCTGCGGGGAGAGCCCGTCGAGCGCCTCGAAGACGGGGGCGGTCTCACCGATGGACTTGTTGGCCCGGGTGACGATCTGCCGGCCGACCGGGGCGCGCTCGGCGGTGTAGGTGTCCAGCAGCTTCGGGGAGGCGGTGCCGTCGAGGACGAGCTTGAGCTTCCAGGCCAGGTTGTACGAGTCCTGGATGGAGGTGTTGGAGCCGAGGCCGTTGGACGGCGGGTGGCGGTGCGTGGCGTCGCCGGCGCAGAAGACCCGGCCGTTGGAGTACGTCTCGGCGTACATCTCGTTGACCGTCCAGGCCGAGGACGACTTGACGGTCACCGGGATCTCGTCGTCGCCGATCAGCTTGCGGACGATTCCCTCGGCGTACTCGGTGGTGAGGTCGGGGGCGCCGGCGGTGACGTCGTACCCCCAGACGATCAGCCACTCGTTCCAGGGGCGGACGCAGCGCACGAGGCCCGCGCCGATGCCGCCGACGGTGGCGCCCGGGGCGAGCACCCAGTACAGGGTGGACGGCCGGTGCGCGGTGTACTTCGTGAGGTCCGCGTCGAAGACGATGTTGATGCTGCCGGCCACGCCCATCTGGCCGCCCATGGGCAGCCCCGCGTCCTCGGCGACCTGGGAGCGGCCGCCGTCGGCACCGATCAGGTACTTGGCGCGGATGGTGTACTCGTCGCCGCGCAGCCGGTCCTCGACGGTGACCGTGACGCCGTCGGCGTCCTGGACGAAGGACTTGTAGACGGTGCTGAAGCGCAGGTTGGTGCCGCGCGCGACCGCCGCGTCGACGAGCACGGGCTCCATCAGGTGCTGCGGCATGTCGCACATACGGGTGGGGCTGGCGAGTTCGTGCGCGGCCTGCACGAGCGGGTCGTTGCCCCAGGAGCGGACCCGGCCCAGTTCCTCGCCCGCGAGGCTGGTGCAGAAGGTCGTGTCGCCCATCAGGTGCTGCGGGGTGGCCTTCGCGACGACCTCGTCCTCGACCCCGAGGTCTCGCAGGACCTCCATGGTGCGCTGGTTGGTGATGTGCGCACGGGGCGTGTCGGCGAGACGGGCGTAGCGGGTGACGACGATGTTCGGCACGCCGTACGTGCTCAGCGCGAGCGCGGCGGAGGCGCCGGCGGGGCCACTGCCCACGATCAGTACGTCGGTCACGACATCGGGCTCGACGGTGTGCACGGGGAACGCTCCAGGGACATGAGAACAGGCACCGACCGTCCAAGATCATGGACGGGTGGGCGGGAGCGTGGGTGTCTCAATTCGAGACAGTTCGGCGTACGGGAGGGTTGGGCGTACGTGACGGTTCCGCGTACGGGGTCGGGCGCCCGTTTCGGGCTGCCCACGGCACGGAGTACGGAAACAGGGCGCTTGTTTCTCATTCAACGAGTGCCGGTACGGTGAGTGGTGTCGTGACCACCACAGAGCAGCCCTCCGTCTCCGTCCGCCCCACCCTCACCTCGCTGCGCAGGGCCCGGGAGTTGTTCCTGCTGGGGCGGCAACTGCCGGACGACGTACCGGAAGAGGTCGTCGCCGCGTGGAAGCGTGCCCGGTTCTTCGGCGTACGGCACGACACGCGGGGCCCGGCCCCCGACCCGGTACCGCCTGCCGTACGGCCGGAGGGGTCCGCCCTGCTGGCGGCGGCCCGGCCGGTCCTCGAACGCATCGCGCCCGCCCTCGCCGCGGAACAGGCGGCCCTCCTCCTCACCGACGAGCGGCCGCGGGTGCTGTGGGCGACCGGCGGCGGACGGGACGACCTCTGCCGCTTCGACCTCTCCGAGCGGGCGGTCGGTGTCAACAGCGCGGCCCGCGCGCTGAGCACCGGTCGGCGGGCCGAGGTCCACGGGCCCGAACACTTCCTCGACCTCTGGCAGGAGGTCTCCGCGGTCAGCGTGCCCGTGCTCGCCCCCGGCACCGGGCGGCCGCTGGGCACGGTGACCGTGGCCTCCACGCTCTGCGCGGAGTGCGGCCCGCACCCGGGCGCCGCCCTCGCGGAGGCCGCCGCCGACGCCGTCGAGGCGGAACTCCTCGCGCGGTCGCAGGGGGCGGAACGGGTTCTGCTGGACGCGTATGTGGCGGCGTCGGGGGGTGCGGGGCGTCACGGCCGGGACGGTGAGGAGGGCCGGGAGCGCGGTGGGCGCGGGCGACCGGGGGCAGAGCGTGCGGTCGTCGCCCTGGACGGGCGCAGCCGGCTGGTCAGCGAGGCCGCGGGGCGGCTGCTGTCACCGGAGGGGTTGGAGGCGCTGGAGCGCGGTGCGGCCGCCGCGGTGGGAGGGGCGGCCTTCGCGGTCCCCCCGTCCCCGTCCACGGCGGCCCCTCCCTGGTACGCGCTCACGTTGCCGGAGGGATCGAGGTGTCGCGCGATCCTGACCCCGGTGACGCACCTGGGCTCGGTGATCGGCGTGGTCGCCGAGCTGGAACCGATAGAACTGGAGGAACCGGTAGAGCCGGAGGAACCGGTGGAACCGGTGGAACCGGTGGAACCGGTGGAACCGGTGGAACCGGTGGAACCGGTGGAACCGGTGGAACCGGTGGGGCGAGTGCGGCAGGCGGGGAAGGTGGCGGGCGGGGCGGGCGAGCGGGGCGGGGCGGCGGCGACCGGGCTCGGCGGCGGTGACGGTGGCGGCATCGATCGCGGCGTTGGACGCCGTGTCGGTGTCGGTGGCCGTGGCCGTGGTCGTGGCCGTGGTGACGTGGGGTCGGGCGGGCGTTCGGTGGCCTGGCGGCACGCGGTGGAACGGGCGACGGAGCTGGCGCGGGCGTCGTCGGAGCCGCTGCTGCTCGTCGGGGAGCGCGGCACCGGGAAGACGTCCCTCGCCCGGGAACTGGCCGGAGCCCCGCTGCTGACGGCGGACGCGGCCGAGGGCGGGGTCCGGACGGCGCTGGACGCGCTGGCGGGCGGTCGGGCGGTCCTCGTCCGGCATGCCGAGCGTCTGACCCAGCGCGATGTGGCGGCCCTCAACTCCCTCCTCGAAGTGCCGCCCGACGCACCCCTGTTGGTGACCTACACCCCGGGCCCTCCTCCCGGCCCCTGCCTGCAACGGCTGCTGGACAGCCTGGCGGCGCGCTCGGTCACCCTGCCCGCGCTGCGCGAACGGCCGGAGGACATCAGGGACTTGCTCGACTCCCTCACTCCCCGGCCGGCGCCGGGACAGCCGCCGCTCACCTGGACCCTGGACGCGCTGCGCGCGCTGGAGCAGCATCCCTGGCCCGGCAATGTCACCGAACTGGCCCACCTGGTGCGCGCGTTGGCCGAGCGGCGCCGGGCGACTGGGCCCGTCCGGCGGGCCGAGCTGCCGGGCCCGGTGCGGGAGGGACCCGCCGCCCGGCAGCTCAGCCCGATGGAGCGGGCGGAGCGCGCCGCCATCCTGGACGCCCTCCACCGCCACGGCGGCAACAAGGCCAGGACGGCGGCGGCCCTGGGCATCGCCCGCGCCACGCTGTACCGGAAACTACGGGGCTACCGGGGCTGAACGCCCAGCGGATCGGCGGGCCGGTCATGGGCGGAGGTCTGGTCGGCGGACTTGATGTCGACGGGCTCGGCCTCGGAGGGCTCGATGTCGGTGGGCTTGGTGTCGGTGGGCTTGGTGTCGGTCGAACCGTCGTCCGTGGGGCCGTCGTCCAGGAAGCCGCCCGACTGGTGTTGCCACAGCTTCGCGTAGGCGCCGTCGGAGGTGAGCAGTTCCTGGTGCGTGCCCTGCTCGATGATCCGGCCGCGGTCGAGGACGACGAGCTGGTCCATGCCGGCGACCGTGCTCAGCCGGTGGGCGACCACGAGTGCCGTACGGCCCTCCATGAGCCGCCACAGCGCCTCCTGCACGAGCACTTCGCTCTCGGAGTCGAGCGCGCTGGTCGCCTCGTCGAGCAGCAGGATCGGCGCGTCGCGCAGGATCGCCCGGGCAAGCGCGACCCGTTGGCGCTGTCCCCCGGACAGCTTGACGCCGCGCTCGCCCACCAGCGTCTCGAATCCGTCGGGCAGGGCGTCGGCGAACTCCGTGACGTGGGCGGCCTCCGCCGCCCGCCGGATCTCGGCGTCGGTGGCGTCCGGCCGGGCGAAGGCGATGTTGTCCCGCAGGGTGCGGTGGAACATCGCCGGGTCCTGCGGCACGTACGCGATGAGGCTGCGCAGGTCGGCCTGGCGTAACCGGCTGATGTCCTGGCCGCCGATGAGAATGCGGCCGGCATCGATGTCGGTCATGCGCAGCAGGAGCCGGGACAGCGTTGTCTTTCCGCCGCCGGAACGACCCACGAGACCGACCTTCGCGCCGCTGGGCACCGTCAGGTCGAGGCCCCGGAAGAGCGGTTCGGCGCCCGCGTGGGCGAAGGTCACCTTCTCGAAGCGCACGTCGGCGGGGCCGGGGCGCAGTGGCTCCGGTTCCGGCGGGTCGAGCACGGTGGGCGGGTTCCGCAACAGGTCGGTGAACTGCGCGGCCTCCGTCATCGCGCTCTCCATACGACGGTAGATCTGGTTGAACTCGAACATGATCCGCGTCGCGTTGGTGTAGTAGGTGAAGGCGACGACGACCGCCTCGACGCCGTTCCCGCCGGCGCCGAGGGCGATCGCGAGCACCAGGCCCAGCACGTTGGTCAGCACGGACAGTGGGGCGACCAGGGTGTCGATGCGGAGGTTGCCGTAGTCCCACGACCGCAGGGAGAGCCGCCGGGACTCGGCGACCCGGGAGCGGTGCTCCGCGGCCTCCCGCTCCTCGGCGGCGAACGCGCGGACCGTGTCCATGTTCATCAGGCTGTCGGCGACATGGCCGGACACCCGGGCGATGGCCTCTTCGCGCAGGCCCACGAGTGCCTGCCGGCGACGGATGAGGGGCACGACGCAGACCGCCGTCAGCGCGATCATCACCAGGAGCCCGACGACGAGCAGCGGTTCGTAGCGCCACAGGACGACCGCCCCGAACAGCAGCGGAACGAAGTTGCCGAGGACGGAGAACGTCAGGGTGTCGACGAACTGCTCGAAGCGGGAGGCGAAGCTCAGGACCCGCTTGGTCAGCGAACCGGCGAAGTTGTCGTGGAAGAACGCGGCGTCCTTGGCGAACAGTTCGTCCATGCCGATGACGTACAGGCGCTCGATGCCGAGGGCGTCGAGACGGTTCAGGCAGTGCAGGCCGAGGCGCCAGAGCGCCTCGGCGAACAGCAGGACGCCCGCGAAGCCGAGGATGTAGGGCAGCGCCGAGCCGACGGTGACGTCGGCGTCGTCGGCGATGCGGCCGACGAGCTTCGCGACGACCAGCGGTGCGAGGTAGTAGATGCCGATGTTGCCGAGGGCCGGCAGGAGCATGCCGGGGACGGCCAGCAGCCGGAGCCGGGCGAGCTCCCGTCCGTAGTAGCGGAGTGCGAGGAGGACCGGGCCCTTGCCCGGCATCGCTGTGCGTGATTCAG
The DNA here is from genome assembly GCF_055573455.1 of Streptomyces sp. NPDC030183. Classification (NCBI taxonomy): domain Bacteria; kingdom Bacillati; phylum Actinomycetota; class Actinomycetes; order Kitasatosporales; family Streptomycetaceae; genus Streptomyces; species Streptomyces sp. NPDC030183. The sequence continues at coordinate 209,014 of NZ_JBVIBK010000005.1, read as the reverse complement.
GTGATCCCATCCCGCCCCTGTGTTGTCGTGTGGCCGTCGGCCACGTGCCTCCTGGGGGACATGCCCTGCCTGAACGGCCGCGCCATACGCGCATAAAGAGGGCATAAAACGAAGTCTCCCGCGCCGGGACGCACGGGGTCCAAGCCTTTTCCCCTGTCGGCGATGGGCCACACACAGGTGCGATTCAATGCGGACGCGCCGCATACGGCGCCAGAACGAGCAGCGGGCCCGCCGTATGCGGCGGACCCGCCGGCCCCGCATCGGGACCAAGTGCCCCCTGCCCGTCCTGCGGCCCGGCGCACCGGCCTCGACCAGGTGCCGTAGGAACGGCGGCGGGGAGGACGGGACGGGCGGCGGTCCGTGGTCGCGCGGGGTTCATCCGGACGCGGCGTGGGGCGCCACGACCTGTGGCAGCCGTGCCCGTAGTTCACCGACCAGTCGGCTGCCGACCAGGTCGACGCCGATCCGCTCCGCCTCGGCGAGGGCCTCGACGAGTCCGGCGCGGTCGTCGTCCGTCCAGTTCACGGTCGGCGGGCGCAGTAGGTACGTCCCTTCCGGTTCCTCCGCCCGGCCTGGACGAACGCTCCGGAGGAGGGTCTGCAGATACCACCGGAGCAGGCAGCGCAGTGTCTCCGTCCGGTACTCCGGAGGCTCCTCGGCTTCGGCGCGCTCACGGGCGTAGGCGCGCACCAGGGCGTCGAGGTGGTAGCGGAAGTGGTCGTGCTCGCGCAGCAGGTGTGCGTCGACCAGCACGTCGAGCACGTCCTCGGCGTTCTCCTGGGAGCAGCCCAGCAGCACCGCGGCGGTCTCGCCGCGGACGTACGGCATGTTGCCCGCGCCGAGTCTGCGGAACGCCGCCGCGAGATCGACGCCGTGCACGGACCGGCCGCGCAGGGCGGCGTATCCCGCGTCGAGTCCGGTGCGGACCGACAGGTCGCCGATGTGCAGTTCGTCGAGCAGGCGCCGCTGTTCGAGCAGGCGGTGGGCCAGGGCTCCGAGGCTGCGGCGGGGTCGTGAGCGCAGCCGGGTGCCGACGATGCGCAGGGCCAGCGGCACACCGGCGCACGCTTCGACGAGCCGGTGTGCGGCGGCGCGTTCGGCGTCCATGCGGGAACGACCGACGAATCGTTCCAGCAGTCGCAGCGAGGCTTCCTCGCCGAGCGCGTCCAGGCTGACGTCGTGGACCCCTTCGAGGTCAGCGAGCCGGTGGCGGCTGGTGACGATCACCCGGCTTCCCCCGCTGCCGGGGATGAGGGGGCGGACCTGGGCGGTGCTCACGGCGTCGTCGAGCACGATGAGGATGCGGCGGTCGGCGACCAGGGACCGGAAGAGGGAGGTGCGGTTGACCATCGTTCTCGGCACCGCGACATCGGGCACCCCGAGGCCGACGAGCAGCCGGGTGAGGACCTCGGCGGGTTGCGCGGGTTTCCCCGTGCTGCCCTCCAGGTCCGCGTAGACCTGTCCGTCGGCGAAGTCACCGCGGACGGCGTGGGCCGCGTGCAGTGCCAGCGCGGTCTTGCCGATGCCGGCCGCACCGTTGATCACGACCGTGGTGGCCGGGTCCGCGGCGGGCGCCTTGCCCCGCAGCAGCCGTTCCAGAGCGGTGGTCTCCCGGTCTCGGGAAGTGAAGTCCGTGACGCCCTGGGGCAGTTGGGCCGGGGTCGGCCAGCCGGGCCAGGGTCGGCCGGGGCCGCCGTGTACCTCGGGGCGCTCCTCGAAGGCGGCCCGGTGCCGCGGCGGCTCGTCCTCGGCGCGCAGGATGCGCCGCTGGACGGCCCGCAGTTCGGAGCCGGGCTCCGTGCCGAGCTGGTCGATGAGCGCGGCGCGGGTCCGCTGGAACAGGTCGAGGGCCTCCGGCTGCTGGCCCGAGCGGAACAGCGCCAGCATGAGACGGCCGATGAGCCCCTCGTGGAGCGGGTGTTCCCGCACCATCTGCCACAGCTCGGGCAGGATCTCGGCATGGCGCTGAAGATCGAGGTCGAGGTCCACGCACCAGATGCGGGTCTGCAGATGGAGCCGCTGCAGATGAGAGACCTCCGTGTCCTGAAGGGTGCGCGAGGGTACGTCCATCAGCGGGTCGTGCCGCCACAGGGCGAGCGCTTTGCGGAGTTCCTCAGCGGCTTGCGCGGTGCGGCCCGCCTGGACGAGGGCGTCGGCGGTCTTCCGGTGGGCGGTGAACCGTCCGAGGTCGGTCTCGTCCTCCTCCAGTTCGATCAGATAGCCGGGCGCTCGGGTGGTGATCCGCGCCCTCCCGGCCATGCCCAGGACCTGGCGCAACCTCATGACATAGGTGCGGATCGTGGCGGTGGCGCTGGGCGGCGGGGTGCCGTCCCAGACAAAGCTCGCGATGTTGTCCACCGGGACCACTCGGTTCGCGTTGAGCACCAGGGCGGCGAGAATGACCCGCTGCCTCGCGGCGGGCACTCTCACCTCGTTCCCGCCCGACCGGATGACCAGGGGACCTAACAACAAGAACTCCATAACTGCCTCACCCCTACGAAAACATGATGCGATTCCGTCGATCGCGAGGTCCCCCGTGGCACGCTGGGCGCGCACCACGCGACGCGACAGTGGGTGGAACCCTCTCCGCAGCCGTCACCCGTGTACGGGTGGCCGAGCGGGCAGGACGATCGCGGTGACGGACAGGCCGTCCCGCACCAGCCAGCGGCCGGAGAGTTCCGTGAGCATGCGTGGACCGGGCACCAGCAGCCGGGCGTCGAAGTCACCCGACGCGTGTCCCGGGGCGACTTCCCGGGGACGGAAATCGACGACGGCCTCGTCGAAGTCCAGTTCTCGGCCGGTGAGTGGGTACCAGACCTTGAAGACGGCTTCCTTGGCACCGAACAGCAGCCGGTCCCACCACACTCCGGTACCACCGCCCCGCCCTGCGATCCAGGAGCGTTCCTCGGGCCGGGCCACGACGTCGAGGACCCCCTCCGGCAGGGGCTGGTGGGGCTCGGCGTCGATCCCCAGGGCGAGGGCGTCGGACGCCCGGGCGAGGGCGGCGGCACGGTAGCCGGCGCAGTGCGTCATGCTTCCGACCAGTCCGTCCGGCCACCGCGGCGCCCCGCGGTGGCCGGGGACGACGGGGGCCGGTTCCATGCCGAGTTGGGTGAAGGCCCTGCGGGCGCAGGCCCGTACGGTGGTGTACTCGCGGCGGCGTTTGTCGACGGCGTCGCCGAGTGCCGCTTCCTCCTCGGGGAACAGGCAGGTGTCGGGATGGTCCTCCCTGGCCCAGGCGGAGGCCACCGTGGCGGGCAGCAACTGGTCGATCACGCGGTCACCGCCGGAAGGATCTGGCGCAGGACGCCTCGGGGCATGCCGCGTTGCCGGTGCTCGCGCGGGTAACCGACCGAGACCTCCTCGAAGCGGACTCCGTCGTGCCAGGTGGTGCGGGGGATGTGCAGATGGCCGTAGACCACGACCTTGGCGTCGAACCGCACATGCCACTTGGCGGTCTGTTCGGTTCCGCACCACTGGGCGAACTCCGGGTGGTACAGGACCCTTGTCGGATCCCGTACCAGGGGAAAGTGGTTGACCAGTACGGTCGGCAGCTCGGGATCGCGCTCGGCGAGCCGGCGCTCGGTCTCCACCAGCCGGGCGTGGCACCACGCCTCGCGGCTCGGGTAGGGGTCGGGATGCAGGAGCATCTCGTCGGTGCACACCACACCGGCCTCGTATGCCTGGGTGAGCGCCTGCTCCTTGGTCGCGGCGGTGGGGGTGCGGAAGCTGTAGTCGTAGAGGACGAAGAGGGGTGCGACGGTGACGGGGCCGCCCGGTCCGTCCCACACGGGATAGGGGTCCTGCGGGGTGAGGACGCCGAGCCCGCGGCAGATGTCCACGAGATGGCGGTAGCGTTCCTCGCCGCGCAACTGGACGGGGTCGCCGGGAGGGGTCCAGAGTTCGTGGTTCCCCGGTGCCCAGATCACAGTGTCGAATCGTTCTCGCAGCAGGGTCAGCGCCCACGTGAAGTCCTCGGTAATCTCACCGACGTCGCCGGCCACGATGAGCCAGTCGTCGTCGGACCGGGGACGCATGCCGGCCACGATGTGCCGGTTCTCCGGATAGGCCACATGAAGATCACTTGTTGCCATGAGCCTGCCTGATACCCGTCCGGAAGATCTCATGCAGCACTTTCTACCGGCTGCCGCCCGCGCCGAGGCAGCGGATCTGGGGTGGCCGGGAGGATCTCTGGGGGTGGTAGGGGGTGGCTAGGGGTGGCCGCCACCGATTCGGGCTGCCTAACCTCCGTTACGTTGCCGCCAGGCACATGACCTACCAGGGCGAAGGACGGACGATGGATCGAAGCGCCGAGGAAACGGACCTGTGGCTCCGGTGCTTCGTGGCCGCCCCCCGGGCCCGGACACGGCTGGTGTGTTTCCCGCACGCCGGCGGATCGGCGAGTGCCTATCACGCCATGGCGGGCGCGCTGCCGCCCGCCGCGGAGGTGCTGGCCGTGCAGTACCCGGGCCGTCAGGACCGTCGGGCCGAGAAGTGCGTCGACAACGTTCCGGAGCTGGTCGACCGGCTGGTGCCGGTCCTGACCGCGTCGGCCGACGACCGGCCGCTGGCGCTGTTCGGGCACAGCATGGGCGCCACCCTCGCCTACGAGGTGGCCCGCCGACTGGAGCGGGAGGGCGGGGCGAACAGTCCGGTCACCGTGTTCCTCTCCGGGCGCCGGGCGCCGCGCTTCGAACGCAGTGAGTACATCCACCAGCGCGACGACCAGGGAATCCTGCGGGAGTTGGAGCTGCTGGGCGGATCCGGCGCCGTGGCGCTGGCCGACCCGGAGATCCTCCAGATGGTCATGCCCGCCATACGGGGCGACTATCGCGCGGCGGAGACCTACGTCCATGTGCCGGGACCGCCACTGCGCTGCCCGGTGGTGGCGCTGACGGGGGACGCCGACCCGCGTGCGGCCGTGGCCGAGGTCGAGGCGTGGCGCGAGTACACGGAGGGGCCGTTCGCCACGCAGGTGTTCAAGGGCGGTCACTTCTTTCTCAATGATCACGCGGACGCGGTGCACAGCATGGTCCGCGACCGCCTGAGCTCGCTCCCGGTCTTCGGCGCGGGCACTCACTAGGCAGACTCGGAGGAAGCTCGATGCCCCCAGCCGCCATCAGAGAACTGCTCCACACCGTCGACCGGCTGGCGCACTGCGTCGGCTCACTGCGGTCCTCCGGATTCGGCGAGCCTCCCTCGCTCACCAGACTGGCCGACGACGTGGAACGGCTGCGCCTGCATGTGCGCGCACTCGTCGGTGAACCGGCCGACGCTGTGTCGGCCGGCCCGCCGGCCGGAGAACGAGACACCATCGCGGTGTCCGACATTCCCTACGACGCCAAGCTGTGGCACGGCGCGGACGACGAGGGCGTGGGCGGCCACGGCCCCCAGGTTTCCCCCGCCCCCGGGCACGCCGGGCTCTGATCGCGCGGAACGACGCCGAGGCGGGTCCGTACCCGAGCACGCACGGCTCGTCGCCCGGCGCTCCCCCGCCGCCTGGCGTGCCGCTCACACCGACTCCCACCGGGACGGAGACCCCCCCCATGGCCGAGCAGATCGGCATGACGCCACAGCTTCTCGAGTACGTCAGGCAGACCTCGCTGCGCGAGGACGACATCCTGCTGGAACTGCGCGAAGCGACCGCCGGGCTGCCCGGCGGCGTCGCCCTTCAGGTGCCCGCGGAGGAAGGACAGTTGCTCGCGCTGCTGGTCCGGCTCACCCGGGCGGCCGCGGTCCTGGAGATCGGCACCTTCACCGGCTACAGCACCCTGTGCATGGCCCGCGCCCTGCCGGCCCACGGACGACTGGTGACATGCGACATCACCGATCGCTGGCCCTCCATCGGCGCGGAGTTCTGGAAGCGGGCCGGGGTGGACGGACTGATCGACCTCCGGGTCGGCGACGCGACGGAGACCCTGGAGAAGCTGCTCGCCGACGAGGGCCGGGGCGTCTTCGACCTGGTGTTCATCGACGCGGACAAGGCGAACTACCCGCGCTACTACGAGCTCTCCCTGGAACTGCTCGCACCCGGCGGCCTCGTCGTCGTGGACAACACGCTCTTCTTCGGCCGGGTCACCGATCCGCAGTTCACGGACGCCGACACCGCGGGCATCCGTGAACTCAACACCCGCCTGCGCGCGGACGAGCGGGTGGACCTGAGCATGCTCACCATGGCCGACGGCATCACGCTCGCCCGGCGCAAGGACGCCTGACGGCGCCGGGCTCCGGGCGAGGGGCGGGCCCTTCCGACGGTCTCCGCGGGAGAAGGACCCCGGGCCGGACCACGATCCCTGGGGCCGTGGCACGTCGCTTCCAGGGCTCGGGCCCGGCCATGTGCCGCGTCGGCGGGCCGACGCCGTCAGTGGCCGGCGCCGGTGCTCATGTGGTTCCACGCGGCCATCGAGGACGGCGGTATCCGACGCTGCCCTTGTCGCGGCCGCCGCGGCCGTGCCGGCCGGCGCCCGCTGCCTTGTCCCGATCGGCGAACGGACGGACCACCGACGCCGCGCCGTCCGTCCTGGGCGACCTCGGCTTCCCACCCGACCCGCTCACCGGCGTCCGGGGCCGTACCGCATCCGGCCACCATCCGCCGTCTGCTGCAACGCCTCGACGGCGACGCGCTCGGGCGAGACGTCCGGCGATATTCGGACGCTATCCGTCCCGCCTAGGCTCGGCCTGGCCGGGACGGCTCGATGGCGGGCGGGTCGTCAGCTCATTCGACGGGCGAGGACCACCGGCAGCGGCGGTACCTGACGCTGACCCCGGCCTGACGCCCGTCCGGCGGAGTGACGGACTCGAGGAGAACGATGCGGATCGTCCTGCTGACCATCGGTTCGCGCGGTGACGTGCAGCCGTTCGTGGTGCTCGGCGTCGAGCTGAAGGCTCGTGGGCACGAGGTGGTGCTGGCAGCCGGGGCGGAGTTCAGGAGCTTGGCCGACCGGGCCGGTCTCGGCTTCCGGGCTCTCGAAGCGCTGCCCGCCGGCTACGCCGAGTCGGTGCTGAGCGATCCTAAGGTGCGGGCCGCCTTGCGACGTGGGCCGTCGATGTACCGGATGGCCATGGCGGCGCCACGGCTGACCGGTGCCCAGCAGCAGGCCCTGATCGACGAGATGGTGGCCGCCGGCAAGGGCGCGGACCTGGTCGTCAACACCACGCTGACCCGGATCGGCGCGCTGGCCCGGCCGGACGTGCCGTGGTGTTCGGTCGCGTCCTGGCCGGTGACCGAGACCGCCGCGTGGCCCGCGCTGGGCGCGCCGGAGCTGTCGCTGGGCGGCGGTTACAACCGGTTCACCCACCGGGCCATGGGCACGCTGGAGTGGCTGGTGTACCGGCCCAGCGTGAACCGCGGCCGGACCGCCGCCGGGCTGCCGCGACTCGGGCTCCGCTCACCCTTCCGTGACGACGGGGTCACCCGGCCGCTGCTGTACCAGTTCAGCCCGCACGTGTTCGCGCCGCCCGCGGACTGGCCGGAGCAGTGTCACATCACCGGGTACTGGTCGGACAACGCGCGTTGGGAGAACCCGGCGGAGGTGACCGAGTTCGTCGAACGCGGCGATCCGCCCCTGGTGGCCACCTTCGGCAGCTCCTGGGCGGTGGACGGTCCCGGACTGCTCGCGGCGAGCGTGGCGGCAGCGGCGGCGACCGGACACCGGCTGCTGGTCGTCGGCGGCCCGGACGGCCCGCTGCCCGCCGGCGTCGAGGCGATCCGGACCGAAAGCGCCGACTTCGTCTGGCTGCTGCCCCGCGCCGCCGCCGTACTGCACCACGGCGGCCAGGGCACCACCGCGGCCGTGGTGTCCGCCGGCGTGCCACAGGTCGTCGTACCTTGCTTTGCCGACCAGCCGGTGTGGGCGGGCCGGATGGCCGCGCTGGGCGTCGCACCGCCGCCGGTGCCGTTCTCCCGGTTGACCGGCGACCGGCTGGCCGCCGCCGTGCGAACCGCCGTCGACGATCCGGCGATCGCCACTCGGGCGGCGGCGCTGGCGGTTTCGGTGCGCGCTGATCGAGGCGTGGCCGCCGCCGCGGACGTCATCGAGAAGCACGCCGCCACCCGGCGCTGACGGCTTCCGGTGGCAGCCCTTCCCCAGCCGGAACTGGAGGAACCTTGACCGCTCTCCCGGCTGCGGCAGGGAGTTCCGACCCTCGCCAGTCGCGCTTTCTGCCGCACGGCCCGCTGTCGACCCGCTGTCACGGCGATGGCCGGAGTGCCGGCCGTCGGTCCTGCGATTTCTTGCCCTGCCCCGCAGAAGTTCGTTCTCTTCCCGGCCCGAAGGTCGGGGTATCCACGAAGGAGTCCGAATGACCGCATCCCCGGTCGCCCCCGGTGGTCTGCTTCGGACCCGCGACCCGTCGGCGGCGCTGCGTGTCGTCCGGTCAGCACTGTCCACCGAGGGCACCGTGACGGCCACACCGGACTTCCGGTCCTGGTTCGCCGAACGGCTGGCCCTGGCCGGGACCACCACGGTCGTCGGCATCGACTTCGCCGACCTGGTCGGCTGGCGTTTCGCCGACGACACCGGCAACCTGGTGCACGACAGCGGGAAGTTCTTCACCATCGAGGGCCTGTCGGTGGCCGCCGCTCACGGCCCGGTGGCGAGCTGGTCGCAGCCCATCATCAATCAGCCGGAGACCGGCGTGCTGGGCATCCTGGTCAAGGAGTTCGACGGGGTGCTGCACTGCCTGATGCAGGCCAAGATGGAGCCGGGCAACTGCAACGTGTTGCAACTGTCCCCGACCGTGCAGGCCACGCAGAGCAACTACACCGCGGTACACCGCGGCCGCCCGGTGCCCTATGTGGACATGTTCCTGTCCGCGCCACCGCGGTCGGTGCTCGCCGACGTGCTGCAGTCCGAGCAAGGCTCGTGGTTCTACCGCAAACGCAACCGCAACATCGTCGTGGAGGCCACCGCGGACGTCGAGGTGCTGCCCGGCTTCTGCTGGCTGTCACTGGGCCAGGTGCACGCGCTGCTCGCCGAGGACCACCTCGTCAACATGGACACGCGCACTGTGCTGTCCTGCCTGTCCTTGTCCGGACCGAACCTCGTCGGCGAGCTGGGCTGTGGCGCGTCCGGGTTCCGGGCGGCCCTCGTGCGGTCGATCGGAACGGAGTGGGGCGCACTGCACACCGACGGCGAGCTCCTGAGCTGGATCACCGACCTGCGGTCCCGCCGCGAGGTCGAGGCCACCCCGATCCCGCTGTGCGAGGTGCGCGGCTGGCGCCGGCAGCCCGACCGGATCACTCACGACACGGGCGTGTTCTTCGACGTCCGCGCGGTCGCGGTGGACGGCGGGGGCCGCGAGATCGACAGCTGGACGCAGCCGGTCATCGCCCCGCACGGGCTCGGCGTCGTGGCGTTCCTGGTCGCCCGGTTCTCCGGGGTGTTGCACATACTGGTCGGCGCCCATGCGGAGCCGGGCCTGGACTTCGTCGAGCTGGCGCCGACGGTGCAGTGCACGCCGGACAACTACGAGCACCTGCCGGCCGAAGCCAGGCCGCCCTTCCTGGACGACGTGCTGGCCGCGCCGGCCGACCGGATCCGGTTCGACAGCGAGCTCTCCGAGGAGGGCGGCCGGTTCCTCCACGCCCGTACCCGGCACATGATCGTCGAGGTCGACCCGGTGCTGGAGAACGGTGCCGGACCGGCCCGGCACCGGTGGATGACCATGGCCCAGATCGTCGGGTTGCTACGGCACAGCCACTACGTGAACGTGCAGGCCCGCAGTCTGGTGGCGTGCCTGCACAGCCTCGTGGCTCGCGACGACGACGGTCCGGTCGCGCCGGGTGGGGGCGCCTGATGGCCCGGCCTCTCGCTGACTCCGCCCCCGGAGCGGACTTCGACCCGGCGGCGACAGTGCGGATCGGTGTGCTGGGGACGGCATCCACCGCGTGGCGGCGAATGCTACCTGCTCTGACCGGTACGGCCGGGGTGTCGGTCGCGGCCATCGCGAGCCGGGACCGGTCCAGGGCCGCGGCGTTCACCGAGCGGTTCGGTGGCGAGCCGATCGAAGGGTACGCGGCGCTGTTGGAGCGCGCCGACATCGACGCCGTCTACGTCCCGCTGCCGAACGCCCTCCATCACGAGTGGGCCGCGGCCGCGCTCGCGGCCGGAAAGCACGTCCTGGCGGAGAAACCGCTGACGACGTGCGCCGCCGACACGGCTGATCTGGTGCGCCTGGCCGAAGTGAACAATCTCGTGCTGCGCGAGAACTTCACGTTCGTGCACCACCCGGTGCACGCCGTCGTGCGGAACCTGGTGAGCGCCGGTCGGATCGGCGAGCCTCGGCACTTCACCAGTTCGTTCTGCTTCCCGCCGCTTCCCGACACCGACGTGCGTTACCGGCCCGAACTGGGCGGCGGGGCGTTGCTGGACGCCGGTGTCTACCCGATCCGGGCGGCGCAACTGTTGTTCGGCAACGAGATCGAGGTCGCCGGCGCGGTGCTGCACGTGGATCCGGTCACCGGAGTCGACGTGTCCGGCAGCGTGCTGCTCACGACCGGCGACGTGGTCGTGACGGCCGAGTTCGGCTTCCGGCACAGCTACGGTTCCCGCTACCGGCTGTGGGGCTCGTCCGCCCAGCTGCTGCTGGAGCGCGCGTTCACCCCACCCCCGACCCACCAGCCGGTGCTGCGCATCGATGAACAGGACCATGCCGAGGAGATCGTGACGCCGGCCGCCGACCAGTTCGCCCGATCGGCTGCCGCTTTCACCGCCGAGGTCCGAGCCCGCCGAGCCGGCGTGCCGGACCCGGCAGCGGCCTCCAATGCCGACACCCTGTGCACCGCCCGACTTCTTGACGCCATCAGGGCATCCGCTCGCGTCGTCACCGTGTCCGGAGGACACTGATGCTCGTCATCGGCCGGGGCTTCATCGCAAGCCACCTCAGCACGATCGCCGACCGGCACCCGCACGCCGTGGTGGTGGCTGCCGGTGTGTCCAGCGTACGGGTGACCGATCCGGCGGAGTTCGCCAGGGAGCGGGCGCTCATGGCCGATGTGACGCAGCGCTGCCTGCGAGAGAACCTGACGGCGGTGGTGCTGTCGACCGCGTCGCACGCGATGTACGGCTCGACCGACCACGTCGTGGAGGAACGGGAACCCGTCTCGCCGAGTTCGCCCTACGGGCGGCACAAACTCGGGCTGGAGCGGCAGGTGGCGGACTCGGGCGCGAACTGGCTCGTGCTGCGGCTGGCGCATGTCGTCGGCGCACGACAGCGGCCGCACCAACTGCTGCCCGCGTTCGTCGAGCAGGTGCGTTCGGGAACCGTCCGGCTGTACCGGGACACCTACCGGGATCTGGTCGACGTGCGCGATGTCGTGTCCACCGTGGACGGTCTGCTGGCGGCCGGCGTGCAGGGCGAGGTGGTGCACGTCGCCTCTGGCACACCGGTGCCGGTGACCGCGATCGCCGCCGGGGTGCGGGCTCGGATGGGCCTGCCGGCCCGGCTGGAGGTCGTCGACGCCCCGCCGGTGCGCACGACGGTCTCCACCGCCCGGTTGCGGGCCCTGCTGCCGACCGCCGTCCTGCCGGGCGGCGCCGGCCACCTCGATCGGCTACTCGACCGGTACGTGGCCCACTACGCCGGCTGAGCTCGCCCCCAGCCGGTGGGGTGCCTTGTCCCAGGCGTTCCGCCCTCCAGCGACCGCGCCGGGGTATCGCGCGCCGAGCCGGCCGGGGTATCGCGCGCCGAACTGCTTGTCGGACTCGTCCGCGCAACGGACTGCCGTCCTGACCTGGCGCGTCCGGTCCAGCCGTCGGCGATATTCATCCGCTATCCGTCCCTCCTAGGCTGCTAGCGCACCCTCAGGACCCCGCATCAGCTCAGTGTCGTGGTCCGACAGGGGCCCGAGCCTGACGGCAGGCGGGTCGGCAAGTCATCGACGAGTTGGGGTGGTCACGATGTTGGTGCTCGGGTTGAGCGGAAACTTCTCCGCGCGGGACTCGGATCTGGTCCCCCTCATGCCGGACCAGTTGTTCCACGACTCGGCCGCGTGTCTGGTGCGGGACGGCGAGGTGATCGCCGCCGTCGAGGAGGAACGGTTCAACCGGATCAAGAAGACCACCAAGTTCCCGGTCAACGCGATCCGCGCGTGCCTGGACGTGGCGGGGGTGACGGTCGACCAGCTCGACGGCGTGGCGTACTACTTCCGTGAGGACTTCGTCGACACCACGCTCAACTTCTTCTACACCGTCCACCCGAAGGTGCCCACGGTGTACTGCCGCCAGCTGATCAAGCAGTGGTTCGCCGAGGAGTTCGCCTGGGATCTCAGCGACGACAAGCTCGTCTTCACCCCGCACCACGACGCGCACGCGATCGCGGCGGTGGCCAGGTCCGGGATGCCGGAGTCGCTGGTGCTGGTCCTGGACGGCCGCGGCGAGGAGAACTCCGGCACCGTCTACCGGTCGGGCGGGGGACGGCTGGAGAAGCTGGCCGACTACCCGGTCTTCAAGTCACTGGGCATGCTCTACCTCAACGCCACCCAGCTGCTCGGCTACGGCTTCGGCGACGAGTACAAGGTGATGGGTCTGGCGCCCTACGGCGACCCGGCGACCTTCCGCGACGCCGTCAGCTCGCTGTACATGTTGGGCGACAAGGGCGATTACAACCTGCTGCCGAACATGTCGGTGCCCGACCTGGTCGGCCCGTCGATGCTCGCGAGGGGCATCACGCCTCGCCGCAAGGGCGAGCCGTTCACCCAGCAGCACAAGGACTTCGCCGCCGCGACCCAGGAGGCGCTGGAGAAGATCGTGCTGCACGTGCTGACACACTGGGCCGAGTCGACCGGCCTGTCCCGGCTGTGTTTCGGCGGCGGCGTGGCCCACAACTCCACCCTGAACGGCAACATCCTGCGCTCCGGGCTGTTCCGCGAGGTGTTCGTGCACCCGGCATCGCACGACGCCGGCGCGAGCGAGGGTGCCGCCTTCCTCGCGGCCGACCAGCTGGGCGGTGCGGCCCGGCCCGTCCGCCGGTCCCGCACCGCGAGTTCAGGCCCCGCGCTGGGTACCGAGGCGGAAATCCGCGACCGACTGGGCGCGTGGGGTGCGGTGCTCGACTTCGAGCGGCACGAGGACATCGTGCCGGTCACGGCCGGACTGCTGGCCGACGGCGCGGTCCTGGGCTGGGCGCAAGGACGTTCGGAGTTCGGCCCGCGGGCGCTGGGCAACCGGAGCATCATCGCGGACGCCCGGCCGGCGGAGAACCAGACCAGGATCAACGCGATGGTGAAGCAGCGGGAGAGCTACCGGCCGTTCGCGCCCGTGGTCACCGCCGAGGCCGCCGCCGAGTACTTCGACCTGCCCGCCACCGAGGCGAACTACGACTTCATGTCCTACGTGGTTCCCGTCCGCGAGGAGCGCCGGCCGGAACTGGGCGCGGTCACCCACATCGACGGCACCGCGCGAGTGCAGGTCGTCGACCCGGTCGCGAACGAACGGTTCCACCGGCTCGTCACGGCCTTCGGCGAGCGCACCGGGACACCGGTACTGCTCAACACGTCCTTCAACAACAACGCGGAGCCGATCGTGCAGACCATCGACGACGTGGTGACGTGCTTCCTCACCACCGATCTGGATTACCTGGTGGTCGAGGACTTCCTGGTGCGCCGGCGTTCGGCGGCCCCATCGGCCGACCTGGACGCGCTCGTTCCCCGGTTGCGGCCGGTGACCAGGCTGGCGCGACGGCTCGGCACCGGGGCCGCCGCGGCAGGCCCCGCATGGCACGAGATCTCCCTGGACTACTACGGAGCTCCGGTGACCAGGGTGTCGGAGGAGCTGTTCGCGCTGCTCGGCGTCGTGGACGGCGTGCGCACCGTCGGCGAGCTGGCGAAGGAGGCCGGCGTCGTCACCGACGAGGTGCGTGCCGAGCTGTACGACGTCTGGCAGCAGCGGTACCTGACGCTGACCCCGGCCTGACGCCCCGTCCGGCGGAATGACCGTTCGGGCAGGCACGGTCTCGCTCGGTTCTCATGGGTACGGGCCACCGCGCCGGTGATCCCGAACATGCGATGACCCTGCTCGAAGTCCCCGCGCCGGTAGTCGGCCCCGCTCCCCCAAGACGCGCATGAGAACGGCTCAGGACGGGCCCCCGACGGATGCCCAAACACCGATCACGAGGGAGCGTGGAGCGCATGAAGGGCATCATTCTGGCGGGCGGCAACGGCACCCGCCTGCAGCCCCTCACGTTCGCGGGTTCCAAGCAACTGGCGCCGGTCTACGACAAGCCGATGATCTACTACCCGCTCTCCATGCTCATGCTGGCGGGCATCCGGGACATCCTCATCATCACGCGTCCTGCCGACCTCCCCGCCTTCCAGGCGCTTCTGGGCGACGGCCGGCAGCTGGGGCTGTCCCTCGGCTACGCCACGCAGGACAAGCCGCGCGGCATCGCCGACGCCTTCCTCGTGGGCGAGAACCACATCCGCGGCGAGCAGTGCGCGCTGATCCTCGGCGACAACTTCTTCCACGGCGCCAATCTGCCCACCATGCTGCGGCGTACCGCGCTCAAGATGGGTGGCTGTGTGCTGTTCGGTCACGAGGTGGCCGACCCGGAGCGGTTCGGAGTCGCCGAGATCGACGCGCAGGGCGAACTCGTCTCCATCGAGGAGAAGCCCCTCAATCCGCGCTCGAAGCTCGCCATCCCGGGGATGTACTTCTTCGACGCCCAGGTCACGGACATCGCCAGAGACCTGGAGCCGTCCCCCCGGGGCGAGCTGGAGATCACCGACGTGCTGCGCGTCTACCTGAAGATGGGCACCGCCGAACTGGTGTGGCTCGGCAGGGGCGTCACGTGGCTGGACACCGGCACGCATGAATCCCTGCTCGAAGCGAGCACTTTCGTGAGGGACACGCAGCGCAGGCAGGGCACCCGCCTCGGCTGCATCGAGGAGATCGCCATGCACATGGGATACATCGACCCGGACGACTGCCAAGCCCTGGGTGCGAGCATGGGCAATTCGCCCTACGGCGAGTACGTCATGGAGCGGGCGCGCCTGTGCAAGGCGGGCGTGCTGCTTCCGCTTCCTTCGGAGGGGCTGTGAATCTGCTGGTCACCGGCGCCGCCGGTTTCATCGGCTCCGCTTATGTACGGATGCTGCTCGCGGGCGACACCGCACAGCGCAGCGGGGTGTCCCAGGTCACGGTGCTGGACAGCCTGACCTACGCCGGGAGCCTGGACAATCTCGACCTCGGCGATCCCAGGCTGACGTTCGTCCGGGGCGACATCTGCGACGCTCCCCTCGTCGACAAGCTGATGCAACACGCCGACCAGGTGCTGCACTTCGCCGCCGAGTCCCATGTGGACCGCTCGATCGTCTCCGCCGACGCTTTCGTGCGCACCAACGTCATGGGCACCCAGACCCTGCTGGACGCCGCGCTGCGACACGGCGTCGACCGCTTCGTGCACGTGTCCACGGACGAGGTCTACGGCTCGGTGGAGAGCGGCTCCCGCACCGAGCGGGACCCCCTCGACCCCAACTCCCCCTACGCCGCCTCCAAGGCGGCCTCGGACCTTCTGGCCCTGTCGTACCACCGCACCCACGGCCTTGACGTGCGGGTCACCCGGTGCAGCAACAACTACGGGCCGCGGCAGTTCCCCGAGAAGATCATCCCGCTGTTCCTCACGACGCTGCTCGACGGTGGTGACGTCCCGCTGTACGGCGACGGGCTCAACCGGCGCGACTGGCTGCACGTCGAGGACCACTGCGCGGCCATCGAGCTGGTCCGCGCCGGCGGTGTCGCGGGCCGTGTCTACAACATCAGCGGCGGTGTCGAGCTGAGCAACCGGGAACTGACCGCGCGGCTGCTCGCGGCGGTCGGCGCGACCTGGGCGCGCGTACGGCAGGTACCGGACCGCAAGGGCCACGACAGGCGCTATGCGATCGACTGCACCAGGTTGCGGACCGAGCTGGGCTACCGTCCGCGGCACGACTTCGAGTCCGGGCTGGCCGAGACGTTCGCCTGGTATCGCGACAACCGGGACTGGTGGGAGCCCCTCAAGCGCCGGCAGCCCGCCTGAGAGCGCGTGGCCGGCGCGCACCGGCGCCGACACGGGGCCGCTGCGTCGGTTCGGTGCCCTGCCCCTCGTCTGCGATCTCGCCGTCCCGGGTCGCGGTCGTCGGCATCGAGGGAGTCGGTCGCCCGCATCCGGTCGGGCGGCTGAGGCCCCCGGAGGCCTCGGGGAGGGTCGGGTCGTGGGGGGGGGGGGGGGGGGGGGGGGGGGGGGGGAGAAGGGGGGGGGGGGGGGGGGGGGGGGGGGGGGGGGGGGGGGGGGGGGGGGGGGGCCGGGGGGAGTTCCCCCCCCCCCGTTTGGGGGTGTGAGTTCCCCCGGGGGGGGGGGGGGGGGTGTTTTTTCCTCCCCCCCCCCCCCCCCCCCCCCCCCCCCACCGCCACGTCGTACGAGTCCTCGGCGGGCTCCCGGACGAGGTGGTCCGGGAGCCCGCCGTGAGCTGCCCTCGGCAGCGGGACCGTCACGCCGGGGCCACGACCGAGGTGTCCGTGGCGGGCCGCGCCGTCAGGTCGGGGGCGATCAACCGGACGGTCGTGGAGGCGGGCCGGGGTGCGGCGACGAGATGCAGTCGTTCGACCTCCGCTGTCTCCTGCTCCTCCGCTCCCTCTTCCGCTCCCTCTGCCGCCCCTGCCGACGCGGGCCGCACGGCGTCGCGGCAGGCGCAGGGCTCTTCGTCGAAGCCCGCGAACCGGTAGGCGACCTCCATCATGCGGTTGCGGTCCGTTCGCCGGAAGTCGGCCACGAGATGGACGCCGGCCGCGGCGGCCTGGTCCACGAGCCAGTTCAGGATGACCGATCCGGCGCCGAAGGAGACCACGCGGCAGGAGGTGGCGAGCAGCTTCAGGTGCCACACGGCCGGGTGCTTCTCGACCAGCGTGACGCCGACGGCCCCGTGCGGCCCGAACCGGTCGGTGAGGGTGGTGACCAGGACCTCGTGGCCGGGGTCCGCCGACAACTCGCGCAGCGTCCGGTCGGAGTAGTGCACTCCGGTGGCGTTCATCTGGCTGGTGCGCAGGGTGAGTTCCTCGACCCTGGTGATCTCCTCCTCGGTGGCCCGTCCGATGCGCATGACCAGGTCGAGGGAGCGGAGGAACTCCTCGTCGGGGCCCTCGTAGGCGGACCGTTCGGTCTCCCTGCGGAAGCCGGCCTGGTACATCTCGCGCCGGCGCCGGGAGTCCACCGTGCTCACGGCGGGGCTGAACTCGGGCAGGCCGGTGAGGGTGACCGCTTCCTCGGCGGAGTAGCAGCGGACGTCCGGGAGGTGGTGGGCGACCTCGGCCCGTTCGGCGGGCTGGTCGTCGATGAAGGCGATGGTCCGGTGGGCGAAGTTCAGGCCCTCGGCGATCCGCCGTACCGCTTCGGACTTGCGTCCCCAGCCGATCTCGGGCAGCACGAAGTACTCGGCGACGCCCAGCTCTTCGAGACGGGCCCAGGCCAGGTCGTGGTCGTTGCGGCTGCAGACGGACTGCAGGACGCCCCGCGCGTCGAGTTCGACGATCGTCGCCCGTATCGCGTCGGGCAGCCGTACCTCCGCGTCCTCCAGCAGCGTGCCCTGCCAGAGGGTGTTGTCCAGGTCCCAGACCAGGCACTTCACGAGGGCCGGCGCGTCGGCGCCGGACTTGTCGCTCATGTCGGCTCCACACTTGTCAACGCGTGTTGGGCGAGCAGGAGTTCGCACATCTCGTTGCTGCCCTCGATGATCTCCATGAGTTTGGCGTCCCGGTAGGCGCGGGCCACCGGATGGCCGTCCTGGGCTCCCGCCGACGCCATGACCTGTACGGCGGAGGCGGCCCCGCGGGCGGCGTGGCCGGCGCTGACGTGCTTGGCGAGGATGGTGGCGACCACCATGTCGGGGGACCCGGTGTCCCAGCGGTGGCTGGCGTGTTCGCAGGCGCGGGAGGCGACCTGTTCCGCGACGAAGAGATCGGCGAGGTGCTTGGCGACGAGCTGGTGACGGGCCAGCGGCTGCCCGAACTGCTCGCGGGACGCGGCGTGCCGGGTCGTCGCGGCCAGGCAGGCGCGCAGGATTCCGACGCATCCCCAGGCGACCGACATCCGTCCGTAGGCCAGGGCGGTGGTCACGAGCAGCGGCAGGGACAGGCCCCCGCCGCCCAGCACGCTGTCGGCGGGAAGGCGTACGGAGTCGAGGCGGACCTCGGCGTGTCCGGCGGCGCGGCAGCCCAGGGGGTCGGCAACCCGTCGTACGTCGACGCCCGGGGCCCGGGCGGGTACGACCACGGCGGCGGCGCCGTCGCCCATCCGTCCGAAGACGATGAGCAGGTCGGCGTAGTGGGCAGCCGTCATCCACACCTTGTGGCCGTCGACCACGACGGTGTCGCCGTCGACGGTGATCCGGGTGTCGATGCCCGACAGATCGCTGCCGGCCTGGCTCTCGCTGAAGCCGACGGCGGCCAGTTCGCCCGAGGTGAGGCGGGGCAGCAGTGCGCGGCGCTGGGCCTCGTCGCCGAGCCGTTCGACGGTCCAGGCGGCCATGCCCTGGGAGGTCATGACGCTGCGCAGGGAGCTGCACAGGCTGCCGACGTGGGCGGTGAACTCGCCGCCGGTGCGGCTGTCCCAGCCGAGGCCGCCGTACTCGGTGGGCACACCGGCGCACAACTGCCCGGCGGCGCCGAGCTTCCTCAGCAGCTCGGCGGGGAGCAGGCCCGAGCGGTCCCAGTCACCGGCCCGGTCACCGACGAGGCCGGTGACCGAGGCCGTCGCCTCGGCGAGGCGCTCACTCACCGCCGTCCCCGGCGGCCGCGCGCAGACGGCGGACCAGTGCCGCCATTCCCGTGACGGTACGGAAGTTGTCCAGCCGCAGGTCGGCGCCCCGGATCGCGATGCCGTAGGACTTCTCCAGGTGGACGACGAGTTCCATGGCGAACAGGGAAGAGAGCCCGCCGGCCGCGAAGAGGTCGGTGTCCTCCTCCCAGACGGTCTTGGTGCGGACGTGCAGGAAGTCGAGGAGTTCCTTCTCGACGGTCGCCTCGGATGGCATGGTCATGACTTTCATCCCTCGTATTCGTAGAAACCACGGCCGGACTTCCGGCCGATGTGGCCCGCTCGCACCTTCTCCAGCAGCAGGTCGCACGGACGGCAGCCGCTGTCACCGGTGCGCTCGTACAGCACGTTCAGCGAGTCGACGAGGTTGTCGATGCCGATGAGGTCCGCGGTGCGCAGCGGCCCCGTGGCGTGCCCCAGGCAGCCCTGCATCAGGGCGTCGACGTCCTCGGCGGTCGCGGTCCCCTCCTGCACCACCCGGGCCGCGTCGTTGATCATCGGGTGCAGGACCCGGCTGGTCACGAAGCCGGGGGCGTCCCTGACCACGACGGGCTGACGGCGCAGGGTGGTGAGCAGGGCCCGTACGGAGTCCATGGCGGCATCGCCGGTGCGGGCGCCGCGGATGACCTCGACCGTGCGGATCAGATAGGACGGGTTCATGAAATGCGTGCCGACGAGTTCTGCCGGACGCACGGCGGCCGAGGCCAGTTCGTCAATGGGAATGGACGAGGTGTTGGACACCAGGACAGTACCAGGGGAAACGACCGCGGAAACCTCCGCGATCACTTTCTCCTTGATCTCCGCTATTTCCGTGACGGCTTCGATGACCGCGGTGGAACCGGCCGCGTCGGACACGGAATCGCTGATGACGAGTTCCCCGGCGGGAAGGTCGTCCGGCAGTGCGCCCATCAGTCGCGCGATCCTCAGTTCGTGGGCGATGCGGGCTTCGGCCGCCTCACGTTTGGCCTGGTCGACGTCGACCAGCGTCACCGGCACACCGTGACCGACCGCCAGTGTGGTGATGCCGACACCCATGACGCCTGCGCCCAGGACAGTGAGGCGAGGCGCCTTTTCGGCACCACCAGCATTGTTTTCCGACATTTCACTCCCCTTCATTTTTCACAGTTTCGCCGAGCCATCCATCGACGGCTTCGACCGTCGTTTTGAGATGCTGTTCCATCATCGACCAGTGATTTCCCGGAACGTCCAGGACGGAATGCGCGGACGGCCATGAGGCCCGCCAGTCGATGTCGCTGTCCGGTGCCGGTTCCGCCAGGGGGCTCGACGCGCGGACCAGCAGCACGGGCGCCGCGACGGGGGGCGGCTCCCAGTCGTCCAGGAGCTGGAAGTAGCGGCCCATGGCGGTCAGCCGGGTGCCGTCCATCGGGGCGGCCCGGTCCTCGCGCTCGAACATGCCGCTGACCAGGACGTCGTCGAACTGGGTCATCGCCTCGTCCCCGGACAGATAGGTGTCCAGCAGCACCACGGCGGCCGGGCCGGCTCCGAGCGCTTCCAGGCGGGCGGCGGCGGCGTGGGCGAGGGTGCCGCCCGACGAGGAGCCGAGCAGCACCTTCGGCCGGTCACCGAGGCGCCGCAGGAGGACCTCGGTCTGGAAGTCCAGCAGGGCGGACATGCCGGCGGGCAGCGGCTCGTCGGGGGCGAAGCCGGGCGCGTCCAGCGCGCTGACGCCGTAGCGGCCCTCGAAGGCGGACGCGAAGCGGCTGTACTGATGGGCTCCGCCGAGCGCCACCACCGAGGCGAAGCAGACCAGTTCGGGCGCGTCGTCGCGGACGTGCAGCCGCAAAAGCTCCGGACGGCGTCCGGACGAGTTCAGCAGCTCGGGGCCGGACCCGAAATCGGGGCGGAGCTTCGCGGCCTGCTGGAGGATCTGGATGCCCTCGTGGATCCGGCCCACCTCGCACGCCTGCCGGAACAGGGCGCTGACCGCGTCGTGCGGCGGTTCACCGACCCCCCGCCCGGCTCCGGGAGCGGTGCTCCGGGTCAGTTCCGCCCGCAGGTGCCCGGCCAGCCGGGCGGGGGTTCCCGAGTCGAGTACGGCGGTGGGGCGCAGCCGTAGGTCGAGTGCGGCGGCGAGGCGGTTGCGCAGCTCGACTGCGGTCAGCGAGTCGAACCCGCTCTCCAGGAAGGCGTCCCCCTCGGACAGCGCGTCCGGGTCGGCGTGGCCGAGCACCTCGGCCGCCTGGGTCCGCACCAGCCGCAGCAGGATCTCGCCCTGTTCGGCCTCCGGCACGGCGGCCAGCCGGGGCCGCAGCGACGCCTCGGGCGCCGGGCCACGCCGGCGTGCGGCGGGGGTCCGGACCAGCGACCGCAGCAGGTGGGGCACCGGGCCGCCGGGGCGGGATCGGAGGTCGAGGCCCACCGGGACGAGGACGGGGTCGTCGCCCGCCAGTGCGGCGTCGAACAGTGCCAGGCCCTCCTCGGTGGGCAGGGCACGCACCCCGCTGCGGGCCATCCGCCGCAGGTCCGTGTCGCCGAGGCCGTCGGTGAGAGCGGTGCGCTGCTCCCACAGGCCCCAGGCCAGGGAGGTGCCGGGCAGCCCCGCCCGGTGGCGGACGGCGGCCAGGGCGTCGGTGAAGGCGTTGGCGGCGGCGTAGGCGGACTGGCCCGGACTGCCGAAGACCCCGGCGGCGGAGGAGAACAGCACGAACGCCGTCAGATCCTGGTCCCGGGTCAGCTCGTGCAGGTTCCAGGCGCCGTCGGCCTTGGGGCGCAGGACGGCCGACAGCCGCTCGGGGGTGAGGTCGGTCAACAGCCCGTCGTCCAGCACACCCGCCGTGTGCACCACGGCGCGCAGCGGGTGCTCCGGTGGGATCGCCGCGAGGCGGGCCGCCAGCGCCTCCCGGTCGGCCACGTCGCACGCCGCGACGGTGACCTCGGCTCCCGCCGCGCTCAGCTCCTCCGTGAGCGCGGCCATGCCCTCGTCAGCGGCGCCCCGGCGGCCGAGCAGCAGCAGACGCCGTACGCCGTGGTGGGTGACCAGGTGACGGGCCACCAGTCCGCCCAGGGTGCCTCCGCCGCCGGTGACGAGGACGGTGCCCTCCGGGCCGAACCCGGCGGGCCGGTCGGCGACGGGCGGGCGGACCAGTCGGGGTGCGTACACGATGCCTTCGCGCAGGGCCAGTTGGGGTTCGCCCTCGGCCAGGGCGGTGGCGAGGGCCGCTTCGAGGCCGTCGCCGCCGTCGGTGTCCAGCAGGACGAAGCGGCCGGGGTGCTCCAGCTGGGCGGTGCGCAGCAGCCCCCAGCCGGCGGCGCCCCCGAGATCCGTGGGGGCGCCGTCGAGGTCGACCGCGCCACGGGTGAGCAGCACCAGGGGGGTTTCGGTGGACTTCGGCTCCGCCAGCCAGCGGTGCAGCAGGTCCAGTACGGCGTTCAGGGCGGCGCGGGCCGCTTCGGGGCCCGCGCCGCCGACGGGCGGGCACAGGGCCAGCACGGCGTCGCACGTGGGGGGCACGTCGGCGAGGTCCGGGCACGGCGCGGCCTGGAAGCCGGCCGGCAGCAGACCGCCGCCGGAGGTGCCGAGCACGGCCCAGGTTCCGGTGGCCGGTCCGGTGCCGGGCAGCCGGGTCCAGTCGAGGCGGAACAGGGACCGCTCGGGTGCGGCGGGGGCGCCCGCCGCCCGCAGGGTCAGCGCGCCGACGGTCACGACCGGGCGGCCGGTGCGGTCGGTGACCCGCACCGACACGGCGTCACCGTCCTGCGGGGTAGGGCTCAGCACCACCCGCAGGACCGGGTCGGCCGTGGGGGCGATCGTCACGTCGTGCCAGGAGAAGGGCAGCGGTACGCCTCCCGTGCGCGCGTCCGTGTCGCGGGTGCCGCCGGGGCGCAGGGCCACCGTCTGCAGCGCGGCGTCGAGCAGGGCCGGGTGGACGGCGAAGCCGCTCGCGCGGGTCCCCGGCGCCGACTCGGGCAGAGCCACCTCGGCGTGGATCTCGTCGCCGACCCGCCAGGCGGCGCGCAGGCCCTGGAAGAGCGGGCCGTAGTGGACCCCGGCCGCCTCGAAGTCCGCGTACAGGTGGTCGAGGTCGAGGCGTTCGGCGCCGTCGCCGGGCGGCCACCGACCGGGGTCACCCGGTGCGGAGGCGGGCGTCCCGGCCAGGGTGCCCCCCGCGTGGCGTACCCACGGTGCGGTGGAGGCGGCGTCGTCGGGGCGGGAGTACAGCGCCACGGCCCGGCGGCCCTCGGGATCGGGCGCGTCCACGGTCAGGCGGAGCAGTCGGGCCTCGTCGGCGGCGAGGACCAGGGGTGCGGCCAGGGTGAGTTCCTCGACCGTGGTGCAGCCGACGTGGACGGCGGCGTGCGCGGCCATCTCCACGAAGGCGACGCCGGGCAGCAGCACCGTGCCGGAGACAGCGTGGTCCGCGAGCCACGGATGGGTGCGCGCTGACATGCGCCCCGTGAAGAGCACTCCGTCGCCGTCCGGCAGATCCACGGCGGCGGTCAGCAGCGGGTGGCCCGTCTCCGTCTGGCCCGCCGACCCGGGGTCCCCGACGTGCGCGGGCACGTCGAGCCAGTAGTGGGTGCGCTGGAAGGCGTACGTGGGCAGGTCGGTGAGACGGGCTCCGGTGCCGTCGAACACGCGCCGCCAGTCGACGGCCACGCCGTTCGCGTGCGCCTCGCCGAGCGCCAGCAGCATCCGGTGCAGACCGCCCTCGTCGCGCCGCAGGGTGCCCAGCACCACGGCGTCGTCCGCGCCGGCGTCGGCCGCGGTGTCGCCGATGCCGTAGGTGAGCAGCGGGTGGGGGCTCACCTCGACGAAGGTGCGGTGCCCGGCGTCGAGGAGCAGGCGTATCGCGTCGTGGAAGCGGACGGTCTGGCGGAGGTTGCGGTACCAGTACGCGTGGGTGAGGTCACCGGCACCGACCCAGTCGGCGTCCACCGTGGACAGCAGGGGCACGGCCGGGGCCTTGGGGGCGAGCGAGGACAGGTCCTCGCGCAGCCGGTCGCGTACGGTGCTCACGTCGTCCGAGTGGGAGGCGTAGTCCACCGGGATGCGCCAGGCCATGACGCCCTCGGCGGAGAGTTCGTCGACGAGGGCGCCGACCTCGTCGCCGGGTCCGGCAACGACGAGCACGCGCGGCCCGTTGACGGCGGCGACCGTGACCTTGCCCGAGCGGCGTTCCAGGTACGGGGCGAGTTCGGCGGCGGAGAGCACGACGGTGGCCATGCCGCCGCCACCGGCGAGTCCGGCGAGGGCCCGGCTGCGCAGCGCCACCACGCGGGCCCCGTCCTCCAGGGTGAGCGCGCCCGCGACACAGGCGGCGGCGACCTCGCCCTGGCTGTGGCCGACGACGGCGGCGGGCTCGACGCCGTACGACCGCCACAGCGCGGCCAGCGACACCATCACGGAGAACAGCACGGGCTGGAGGACGTCCACCCGGTCCAGGGACGGCGCGCCGGGCGCGCCGCGCAGGACGTCGGTGACCGACCAGTCGACGTACGGGGCGAGTGCCTGTGCGCAGTCCGCCATGCGGGCCGCGAACGTGGGTGACTCGTCGAGCAGTTGGGCGGCCATACCGGGCCACTGCGAGCCGAGGCCGGGGAAGACGAAGACGGCCTTGCGTCCGGGCCGCGCGCGGGCGGAGACGACCGCCGGGTCGGGCCGTCCGGCGGCCAGCGCGGCCAGGCCGGACAGCAGGGCGGGACGGTCGTCGCCGACGACGACGGCGCGGTCGGCGAACGCGGACCGGGCGGTGGCCAGCGAGAAGCCCACGTCCAGGGGGTGCGCCTGCGGGGTGTCGGTCAGATGGGCGTGCAGGGCGGCGGCCTGTCCGCGCAGTGCCGCCTCGCCCTTCGCGGACAGCGCCCAGGCCACGGGGCCGGGCACCTCGTCACGTACCTCGTCGTCGGCGGGTACGTCGGCGGGCGCCGCCTCCAGAACGGTGTGGGCGTTGGTGCCGCTGGCGCCGAAGGAGGAGACTCCGGCGCGGCGGGGGTGGCCGTTGTCCGGCCAGGGGGTGGCCGTGGTGAGCAGGGCGATGTCGCCCTCGCTCCAGTCGACCTGCGGGGTGGGACGGTCGATGTGCAGGGTGCGGGGCAGCAGGCCGTGGCGCATCGCCAGCACCATCTTCATGACGCCGCCGACCCCGGCGGCGGCCTGGGTGTGGGTGAGGTTGGACTTGAGCGAGCCGAGCAGCAGCGGCCGGCCCGCCGGGCGGTTCTGACCGTAGGTGGCCAGCAGCGCCTGGGCCTCGATGGGGTCGCCGAGGCGGGTGCCCGTGCCGTGGGCCTCCACCGCGTCGACCTCGGCCGGCGAGAGGCCGGCCGCCGCCAGGGCCTGCTGGATCACCCGTTGCTGGGAAGGGCCGTTGGGCGCGGTCATGCCGTTGCTGGCGCCGTCCTGGTTGACCGCCGAGCCCCGCACCAGGGCGAGCACGGGGTGGCCGTTGCGCCGGGCGTCCGAGAGCCGTTCGAGGAGCAGCACGCCGACGCCCTCGCCGAAGCCGGCGCCGTCGGCGGCCGCGGCGAACGACTTGCTGCGGCCGTCCGGCGCCAGTCCGCGCTGGCGGCTGAAGCCGACGTACAGGCTCGGTGTGGACATCACCGTGACGCCGCCCGCCAAGGCGAGGGAGATCTCACCCGCCCGCAGCGCCTGGCAGGCCAGGTGGAGGGCAACCAGCGACGACGAGCACGCGGTGTCGATGGTGACGGCCGGGCCCTCCAGGCCGAGGGTGTAGGCGATCCGGCCGGTGACCACGCTGGGCACGGTGCCGGTGCCGATGAACGCCTCGACGTCCTCCGGTATCCGGGCCAGCCGGGCGCCGTACTCGTTGTACATGACGCCCGCGTAGACGCCGGTGCGGCTGCCGCGCAGGGACAGCGGGTCGATGCCGCCGCGCTCGACGGCCTCCCAGCAGGTCTCCAGCAGGAGTCGCTGCTGGGGGTCCATGGCGAGGGCCTCACGGGGCGATATCCCGAAGAAACCGGCGTCGAATTCGCAGGCGTCGTGCAGGAAGCCGCCCTCGCGTGTGTTGGACGTGCCCGGGGTGTCGGGGTCGGGGTCGTACAGCGCGGTGGCGTCCCAGCCCCGGTCGGTGGGGAACTCGCTGACCGCGTCGCGTTCTTCGACGAGGAGCCGCCACAGGTCCTCCGGGGTGCGGACCCCGCCCGGGAAGCGGCAGCTCATGGCGACGACGGCGACCGGTTCCCGGGACTCGTCGCGCAGCCGTGTGTTCTCGCCGCGCAGCCGCTCGTTCTCCAGCAGGGAGGCGCGCAGCGCCTCGACCACCTTGTCCGTGGACATCCCTCTCCTCACATCCCGTTCCGGGCCGGTACGCGGTCAGGCACTCTCGCTCCCCAGTGCCAGCCGTACGAGGCCGTCCACGTCCATCTCCTGGATGTCGGCCGTCCGTTCGGAAGACTCCGGTGTGCCGCCGTCCCGGTCCGGTCCGGCCAGGCGCAGCAGTGCCTCCAGCAGGCCGGAGTCGCGCAGTTTGTCCAGCGGGATCGTGGACAGCGCGCGGGTGATCTCCTCGTCGGCCGGGGCCGGCGCCGCCGCGGCCTGCGCGGAGCCGGCCGGGGCGAGACGGTCGGCGCAGTACCCGGCGACGGCCGCCGGGCTCGGGTAGTCGAACACCAGGGTGGCGGGGAGCCGCAGTCCGGTCGCCGCGTTGAGGCGGTTGCGCAGTTCCACCGCGGTCAGCGAGTCGAAGCCGAGCTGCCGGAAGGCGCGTTCGGGGTCGACGGCCGAGGCTCCGGCGTGCCCGAGCACGTCGGCGGCGTGCGCGCACACCAGGTCGGCGAGGACGGCGCGGGCGTCGTCGGCGGACAGGCCCGCGAGCCTCCCGCGCAGGGCGTCCGCCCCGTCGACGGCGCCACCGGTGGCCGCCGTCCGGCGGGTGGCGCCGCGTACCAGTGCGCGGAAGAGGGCGGGTACGGCGCCGGTGCCCGCCCTGGCGCGGAGCCTGGCCAGGTCGAGCCGGACCGGGACCAGCACTGCGTCGTCCCGTTGGAGCGCGGTGTCGAACAGGGCGAGGCCCTCGTCGGAGGTGAGTGCCCCCACGCCGCCCCGGGCCATGCGCCGCAGGTCGACCTCGTCGAGGGTGCCGGTCAGGGCGGAGCGCTCCGCCCACATGCCCCAGGCGATCGACTGTGCGGGCAGGCCCCGGGCGCGACGGTGCTGGGCGAGCGCGTCCAGGAAGGCGTTGGCCGACGCGTAGTTGCCCTGCCCGGAGCTGCCGACGGTGCCGGAGGCGGACGAGAAGAGCACGAACGCGGCCAGCGGCAGGTCGCGGGTCAGTTCGTGCAGGTTGAGCGCGGCGTCCGCCTTGGGGCGCAGGACGCGGTCGAGGCGCTCGGGGGTCAGCGAGCCGATGACCCCGTCGTCGAGGACGCCGGCCGAGTGGACCACGGCGGTCAGCGGGTGGGTGTCGGGGACGCCCGCGAGGAGTCCGGCCAGGGCGTCCCGGTCGGCCGCGTCGCAGGCGGCGGTCTCCACCCGGGCACCCAAGGCGGTCAGCTCGTCGACCAGGGCGGTCGCCTCGGGGGTGTCGGCGCCGCGCCGCCCGGTCAGCAGCAGGTGGCGTACCCCGTGCTCGGTGACCAGGTGACGGGCCACCAGGCCGCCGAGGACGCCGAAGGCGCCCGTGACGAGCACCGTGCCCTCGGGGTCCCACGGTTTGCCGGCCGCGGCCCCGGCATCCGTCGGCGGGGTCCTGGTCAGGCGGGGTGCGAGGGTCCGTCCGTCGCGTACCGCGAGCTGGGGTTCCGTGGCGGACAGGGCGGCGGGCAGGGCCTTGAGGGCCTCGGCCGGGTCCTCGGCGTCGACGAGGACGAACCGGTCGGGGTGTTCGGACTGCGCGGAGCGCACGAGCCCCCACACGGCGGCGGCGGCCAGGTCGCCGATGTCCTCGCCGCGCGCGGTCGCGACGCCGCCCCGGGTGACGAGGACCAGGCGGGTGTCGGCCCAGCGGTCGTCGGCCAGCCAGGTCTGCAGCAGGCGCAGGGTGCCGGCGAGCGCGGTGCGGGCCGCGTCCGCGCTGTTCCCGCCGGGCGGGCAGAGCGTGACGACCACGTCGGGCACGGCGGCGCCCCCGTCCACGGCGGCGGTGAGCGCGTCGAGGTTCTCGTGGGTCTCGGGCAGCAGGTGCTCGGTGCCGAGGGCGGCCCACCGGCCGACGGGCGGCTCGGTGGCGGCGGGCAGGGCGGTCCAGCCCAGGGTGAACAGCGCATCGCGTCCCGGCGCCGCGGCGTCGCGCAGGGCGTCGACGGCGATGGGCCGGATGGCCAGCGCCGCCACGTCGGCGACCGGCCGGCCGGCCGGGTCGGCGGCGGCCAGCGCCACCGAGCCGGTGTCGTCGTAGCTCAGCCGTACGCGCAGTTCCGTCGCGCCGGAGGCGTGCAGGCGGACACCCTCCCAGGAGAAGGGCAGCCTGGCGGTGCCGGGCGCGTCGCTCTGGTCGGCGCCGTCGGCGAGCCACAGACCGTGCAGGGCCGCGTCCAGCAGCGCGGGGTGCAGACCGAAGCCGACGGCCCCCGTGTGCAGCTCCTCCGGCAGCCGGACCTCCGCGTAGACGTCCTGGCCGAGGCGCCAGGCGGCGCGCAGGCCGTGGAAGGCGGGGCCGTATCCGTAGCCGGCGTCCGCGAACCGCTCGTAGAGGCCGTCGACGGGCACCGGTTCCGCCCCGGCGGGCGGCCATGCCGTGCCGTACGGGTGGGCCGCCCCGTCGGTGGACCCGGCCGGGGCGAGGACACCGGTGGCGTGCCCGGTCCACGGAGTGCCGGCGCCGTCCTCGGCCCGGGAGAACACACCGAGGGTGCGCCGCCCGGCGTCGTCGGGCGCGCCGACCCGCACCTGGATCCGGACGGCGGCGTCCCGGTCGAACACCAGCGGTGCCTGGAGTGTCAGTTCCTCGACGCGGGGGCAGTCCGCCTCGTCACCGGCGCGTACGGCCAGTTCGACGAAGCCGGTGCCGGGCAGCAGGACCACGCCGGAGACCGCGTGGTCCGCGAGCCAGGGGTGGGTGCGTGTCGACAGGGTGCCGGTGAGCACGAGGTCGCCGGTGTCGGCGACCTCGACGGCCGTGCCGAGCAGCGGGTGACCGGTGGCACCGGGCCCGCGGGGCGTCGCCGCGGGCGGCTGGATCCAGTAGCGGCGCCGCTGGAAGGCGTACGTCGGCAGCTCGGCCGTGCTCGCGCCGGGGAACGCGGCGGTCCAGTCGACCGCGCCTCCGCGCACCCACAGTTCGGCCGCCGACAGCAGGAAGCGTCGCAGGCCGCCCTCGTCGCGGCGCAGGGTGCCGAGGACGACGGCCTCGCGTCCGGCGGTCTCGGTGGTCTCCTCGATGGCCATGGTGAGCACGGGGTGCGGGCTGACCTCGACGAAGGAGGTGAACCCCTCGGCGGCCAGGGCGCGGACGGCGGGGTCGAAGCCGACGGTCTGCCGCAGGTTGCGGTACCAGTAACCGGCGTGCATGCCGGTGGTGTCGAGCCAGCCGCCGTCCACCGTGGAGTACAGCGGGACCTCGCTCGGCAGCGGCTTGATACCCGCCAGGGCGTCCATCAGGACGCCGTGGATCTCCTCGACGTGCTCGGAGTGCGAGGCGTAGTCGACGTCGATGCGCCGGGCCCGTACGCCCTGGGCCTCGCACCGCGCGAGCAGGGCCGCCAGGGCCTCCGCCTCGCCCGCGACCACGGTGGTGGCGGGGCCGTTCAGCGCGGCGACCGACAGGGCGCCGGACCAGGGGGCGAGGGCGGCCTCGGCCTGGTCGGCGGGCAGGGACAGCGAGGCCATGCCGCCGCGACCGGCCAGCGCGTCGAGCGTCTTGCTGCGCAGCGCGACCACCTGGGCGGCGTCCTCCAGGGACAGCGCCCCCGCCACGACGGCGGCGGCGATCTCGCCCTGGGAGTGGCCGACGACGGCGTCCGGTACGACACCGAAGGACCGCCAGACCTCGGCCAGCGACACCATCACCGCGAACAGCGCGGGCTGGACGACGTCCACCCGGTCCCAGACGCCGCCCGAGCGCACGGCGTCGAGCAGTGACCAGTCGACGAAGGGAGCCAGTGCCCGTTCGCACTCCTCCATCCGGGCCGCGAACACGGGGGACTCGTCCAGCAGCTCCCGTGCCATACCGGCCCATTGCGAGCCCTGGCCCGGGAAGACGAATACCGTACGGCCCACGGCGCCGGCGACGCCGCGTACGAGGTCGGGGGCGGTGCCTCCGTCGGCGAGCGCGGTCAGCGCGGCGGGGAGCCGGGCGCCGTCGCCGACGAGGACGGCGCGGTGTTCGAAGGCGGTGCGGGCGGCCAGGGCCCCGCCGATGCCGGCGGGCGTGGCGTCCGGTGCCTCGGAAAGGTGGGTGGTCAGGCGCGCGGCCTGACCGTGCAGGGCGTCCGGGGACTTCGCGGACAACGGCCAGGCCACGGACCGGGCCGGCACCTCGTCCGGTGTCCGGGGCCGACTCTCCTCGGGCGCCTCCTCCAGGATCGCGTGCACGTTGGTGCCGCTCATGCCGAACGCGGAGATCCCGGCGCGGCGCGGGCGGCCCGTCGCGGGCCACGGGGTCGTGTCGGTGACCACGTCCACGGCACCGGCCGTCCAGTCGACCTGGGTCGAGGGCCGGTCGACGTGCAGGGTGCGCGGCACCTGCCCGTGCCGGAGCGCCAGGACGGTCTTGATCACACCGGCTACGCCCGCGGCGGCCTGGGTGTGCCCGATGTTGGACTTCAGGGAGCCGATCAGCAGGGGGCGCCCGTCGGTGCGCTCCTGCCCGTACGTGGCGAGCAGGGCCTGGGCCTCGATGGGGTCGCCGAGCGTGGTGCCGGTGCCGTGGGCCTCGACGACGTCGACGTCGGCCGCCGAGAGCCGGGCGTTGGCGAGGGCGGCGCGGATGACCCGCTGCTGGGAGGGGCCGTTGGGGGCGGTCAGGCCGTTGCTGGCGCCGTCCTGGTTGACGGCGCTGCCGCGCAGGACTGCCAGCACGGGGTGCCCGTTGCGCCGTGCCTCGGAGAGCCGTTCGAGGAGGATCACGCCGACGCCCTCGGCCATGCCCATGCCGTCGGCGGCGTCGGAGAACGCCTTGCAGCGGCCGTCGGCGGCCAGGCCGCGCTGGCGGGCGAAGCTGATGATGGCGCCGGGACTGGACATCACCGCGACGCCGCCGGCCAGGGCGAGTGAGCAGTCCCCGGCACGCAGCGCCTGGGCGGCCAGATGCACCGCGACGAGGGAGGCGGAGCAGGCGGTGTCGACGGTGACCGCGGGGCCCTCCAGACCGAGGGTGTAGGAGATCCGGCCGGAGATCACACTCGCCGCGCTGCCGGTGAGGAGGTGGCCCTCGTTCTCCTGGGTCTGGGCCACGGAAGCGCCGTAGTCCTGGTAGTTGACACCGGTGAAGACACCGGTGTCGGTGCCGCGCAGGCGGTCCGGGTCGAGTCCTGCGCGTTCGAATGCCTCCCAGGAGGTCTCCAGGAGCAGTCGCTGCTGCGGGTCCATGGCGACCGCCTCGCGCGGGGAGATGCCGAAGAAGTCGGCGTCGAAGTCACCGGCGTCGTAGAGGAATCCGCCGTGCCGTACATAGCTGGTGCCGGGCTGGTCCGGGTCGGGGTCGAACATGGACTCCAGCGGCCAGCCGCGGTCGGTCGGGAACTCCGAGACGACGTCGCCGCCCTCCTCCAGCAGCCGCCACAGCTGTTCGGGGGTGTGCACCCCGCCGGGGAAGCGGCAGCTCATCGCGACGATGGCGATCGGCTCGTCGGCCACCCCGGTGCCGGCCGGCGCGGGCTCCCGCGTGGCGGGCGTCCGGTGCTCGCCGAGCAGTTCGGCGCGGATGTGCTCGGCGAGCACGGCCGCGGACGGGTAGTCGAAGACGAGGGTGGCGGGCAGGGGGAGGCCGGTGGCGGTGCGGAGCCGGTTGCGCAGTTCGACGGCGGTCAGTGAGTCGAAGCCGAGTTCCTGGAACGCCCTGCCCGGCCGCAGCTCCTCCGGGGAGTCATGGCCGAGGACGGCCGCGGCGTGGGTGCGGACGAGGTCCAGGGCGACGCGGCGCTGCTCGGCCCCGGCCAGTCCGGCCAGGCGCTCGCGCAGCACGTCGGCGGCCGGTGTGGCGGCGCTCGTACCCGGCGTCGCGGCCTCCTCCAGTTGCCGCCTGGCCTCCGGTACGCCGGTGAGCAGACGGCTGGGGCGTACGGAGCCGAAGACCGCGGCGAACTGTTCCCAGTCGACGTCGGCGAGGGCGATGACCGTCTCGTCGTCGTCGAGGGCCTGCTGGAGTCCGGCGAGCGCGAGGTCGGGCTCGATGAGCGGCAGGCCCTGCTTCTGCACCCGGTAGAAGTCGGACTCGTCGACGGTCTCGCGGACGGCCCACGGGTTGGCGGCCGACCAGACGCCCCAGTCGACGGTGGTGGCGCTCAGGCCCCGGGCCCTGCGGTGTTCGGCTAGGGCGTCGAGATAGGCGTTGCCGGCGGTGTAGGCGGCGTGGTTGCTGCTGCCCCAGACACCTGCGACGGAGGAGAACAGCACGAACGCGTCGAGTTCGCGGTCGAGCAGTTCGTCCAGGTGCCGGGCCCCCTCCGCCTTGGCGGCGACGACCTCGGCGAAGGCGTCGAGCGGGGTGTCGTCCAGGGAGGCCAGCTGGATGTAGGCGGCGGCGTGGAACACGGCGGTGACGGGGGTGCCCTTTTCCTCCAGTCCGGTCAGCAGCCGGGCGACCTGGGCGCGGTCGGCGACGTCGCAGGCGGGCAGGGACAGCCGGGTGCCCAGTTCGGCGAGTTCGGCCCGCAGTTCGTCGGCTCCGGGGACGTCGGCGCCGCGCCGCCCGGGAAGGACGAGGTGTTCGGCGCCGCCGCGGGCGAGCCAGCGCGCGACGTGAGGGCCGAGGGCGCCCGTGCCGCCGGTGACGAGGACGGTGCCCCGGGGCTTCCACCCGGGCCGGGTGCCGGGCGGGCGGGGGGCGCGGACCAGGCGCCGGCCGAGCAGTCCGGCGGAGCGGACGGCGAGCTGGTCCTCACCGGTGGCACCGGCGAGGACCGCGCGGAGCCGGTCGCGGGCCAGGGAGTTGAGGGCCGGCGGCAGGTCGACCAGACCGCCCCAGCGGGTGGGGTGCTCCAGGGCGGCGACCATGCCGGTGCCCCAGACCAGCGCCTGGTCGGGTGCGGTGAGCGGGTCGCCGGCGCCGGTGGAGACGGCGCCGTGGGTGGCGCACCACAGCGGGGCTTCGACGCCGAGGTCGCCGAGCGCCTGGACCAGGACGAGGGTGAGGGCCGAACCGGCGGAGACGGCGGGGTGGTCGGGGTGCGGTCGCCCGGCGATCGCCAGCAGCGACAGGATGCCCTGCGGGGTGCGGCCGTCCAGGGCGGTGGTGAGCCGCTCCCCCAGCGTGGCGCGGTCGGCGTCCGCGTCGGTGAGCCGCACGGTCACGACGTCGGTCCCGGCTTCGGTGAGGGCCGTCACGGCGTCCCGCGCGAGCTGGGCGCCCGGCTCCTCGTCGTGCCCTTCGGGCAGGACCACGAGCCAGGTGCCGGACAGGGGCGCGGCGGGCGGGTCGGGGACCGGCTGCCAGTCGACGCGGTAGCGCCAGCTGTCGACGGCGGCGCCCTCGCGCTGCCTGCGGCGCCAGGCGTTCAGGGCGGGCAGCACCGTGCCGAGCGTCTCGGCGTCCACCGCCAGGTCTCCGGCGGCCTCGGCGGCGTCACCGCGCTCCACGATCCGCCAGAACGCAGAATCGATCGCGTCGATCGCGTCGGCCGCACCCTCCGCGTCCACCGTGCCGGTCGTGCCCGACGGGCCGGCCGGCTCACCGGACCCGAGCCAGTAGCGCCGGTGCTCGAACGGGTAGGTGGGCAGGTCGGTGCGGCGGGCGCCGGTGCCTTCGAAGAGGACCGGCCACAGCACCGGGACGCCGCGCACCCACAGTTCGGCGGCCGAGGTGAGCGCGCGGGCGAGGCCGCCCTCGTCACGGCGGAGCGTGCCGGTCACCACGGTCCGCGGGGCCTCGGCCGACTCGGCGGCCGTGGCGGACTCGACGGTCTCCTGCACGGACATGGTGAGCACCGGGTGCGGCGAGACCTCGACGAAGACGTGGTGGCGCTGGTCGGCGAGGGCGCGTACGGCGCCGTCGAACTCGACGGTCTCGCGCAGGTTCCGGTACCAGTACCCGGCGTCCATCTCCGTCGTGTCGAGCCAGTCGCCGGTGAGGGTGGAGTAGAGCGGCACCCGGCCCGCCACCGGCGCGATGCCGTCCAGTGCGTCGAGCACCTCCGCGCGGATGCGCTCGACGTGCGCGGAGTGGGAGGCGTAGTCCACCGCGATCGTGCGGGCCCGTACGCGCTCTTTCTCGCAGACGGCGATCAGCTCGGTCAGGGCCTCCGCGTCGCCGGAGACGACGACGGCGGACGGTCCGTTGACAGCGGCGAGGGAGAGCCGCCCGGACCACCGGGCGACGAGTTCGACGGCGCGCTCGCGCGGGACGGCCACGGAGACCATGCCGCCGTGCCCGGCGAGGGAGAGGATCGCGCGGCTGCGCAGGGCGACGACCTTGGCGCCGTCGTCCAGGGAGAGGGCCCCGGCGACCACGGCGGCGGCGATCTCGCCCTGGCTGTGGCCCAGTACGGCGTCGGGCTCGACGCCCCAGAAGCGCCACTGCGCGGCCAGCGAGACCATCACGGCCCACAGCGCGGGTTGGACCACGTCGACCCGTTCGAAGGGTGGCGTGTCCGGGGCGCCGCGCAGCACGGCGTCGAGCGACCAGACGACGTACGGCGTCAGTGCCTGCTCGCAGGCGGCGATGGAGGCGGCGAACACCGGGGAGGTGTCCAGCAGTTCCCGCGCCATGCCGGCCCACTGCGCGCCCTGGCCCGGGAAGACGAACACCCGTCGGCCGTCGGTGTCGGCCACGCCACGGATCAGCCCCTGGGTGTCCTCGCCGCCGGCCAGCCCGTCGAGGGCGGCCGACGGGGCGTCGCCGCCGGTACCGAGGAGCACCGCGCGGTGTTCGAAGGGGGTGCGGCCTGTCGCCAGGGAGTAGCCGGTGTCCAGCGGGTCGGCGCTGGCGCCCCCGGCGAGGTGGCTGCGCAGCCGCTGCGCCTGGTGGGCCAGGGTCCGCGGCGACCTCGCGGACAGCACCCAGGGCACGACCGGCAAGGTGGGCGCGTGCCGCGGCTCCGGTCCGGCGCCTGCGTCCGTGTCCGCGTCGGAGGCGGGCGGTGCCTGTTCGAGGATGGCGTGCACGTTGGTGCCGCTGAAGCCGAAGGAGGAGATGCCGGCGCGGCGGGGTGCGCCGGTGTCGGGCCAGTCGCGTGCCTCGGTGAGCAGTTCCACCTCGCCGGAGGCCCAGTCGACGTGCGGGGAGGGCTCGTCGGCGTGCAGGGTGCGCGGGAGGACGCCGTGCCGCAGCGAGAGCACGGTCTTGATCATTCCGGCGACTCCGGAGGCGGCCTGGGTGTGGCCGATGTTGGACTTGAGCGCGCCGAGCCAGAGCGGACGGCCGTGCGGGCGGTCCTGCCCGTAGGTGGCGAGCAGGGCGTCCGCCTCGATGGGGTCGCCGAGGGTGGTGCCCGTGCCGTGCGCCTCGACGACGTCGACGTCGGCCGCGGTCAGCCCGGCGTTGGTGAGGGCCTGCCGGATGACCCGCTGCTGGGCGAGGCCGTTGGGGGCGGACAGGCCGTTGCTGGCGCCGTCCTGGTTGACGGCGCTGCCGCGCAGCACGGCGAGCACCGGATGGCCGTTGCGGCGGGCGTCCGAGAGCCGCTCCAGGAGCACCACGCCGACGCCTTCGGCGAGACCCATGCCGTCCGCGGAGGCGCCGAACGCCTTGCAGCGGCCGTCGGCGGCGAGGCCGCGCTGCCGGGAGAAGCCGACGAAGACGCCCGGGGTGGCCATCACGGCGACACCGCCGGCGAGGGCGAGCGAGCAGTCGCCGCCGCGCAGGGCCTGCGCGGCGAGGTGTGTGGCGACCAGCGAGGAGGAGCAGGCGGTGTCGACGGTGACCGCCGGGCCCTCCAGACCGAGGGTGTAGGCGACGCGCCCGGAGACCACGCTGGCGGCTCCGCCCGCGACCAGATGTCCTTCGCCGCCCTCCGGCGAGGAGCCCGCGAGCGAGGTGTAGTCCTGGTAGTTGACGCCGGCGAAGACGCCGGTGGGGGTGGTGCGCAGGGACGCCGGGTCGATGCCCGCCCGTTCGAACGCCTCCCAGGAGGTCTCCAGGAGCAGCCGCTGCTGCGGGTCCATGGCGACGGCCTCGCGCGGCGAGATGCCGAAGAAGGCCGGGTCGAAGTCGCCCGCGTCGTGCAGGAAGCTGCCCTCGCGGACGTAGGAGGTGCCCGGGTGGTCGGGGTCGGGGTGGTAGAGGCGGTCCAGGGGCCAGCCGCGGTCGGCGGGCATGCCGGAGAGCACCTCGCCGCCGTCGAGGAGCAGTTGCCACAGCCGCTCCGGGGTGTCGATGCCGCCGGGGAAGCGGCAGCTCATCGCGACGATGGCGATGGGCTCGTCGGGGTCGGCGACGGGGACGACGGCCGCCGTGGCCGCGGCCGGAGCGGTGTCGCCGAGGAGTTCGGTGCGCAGGTGTTCCGCGAGGAGCGCGGCGCAGGAGTAGTCGAAGACGACGGTGGCGCGCAGCCGCAGGCCGGTGACCTGGTTGAGCCGGTTGCGCAGTTCGACGGCGATCAGTGAGTCGAAGCCCAGTTCGCGGAAGGCCCGGTCGGGCAGGACGGCGTCGGCGGAGTCGTGGCCGAGGACCGCGGCGGCGTTGGTGCGGACGAGTTCCAGCAGGGTCCGCCGGACCTCGGGCTCGGGCAGTCCCGCGAGGGTGCGGCGCAGTCCGGCGGCGCCGTCGGCGTCGTCCGGGTCGGGGTCGGTCCGGTCCTCGGCGGTGGCCAGGGCGCGGACGTCGGGGAGGTCGGCGATGAGGGGGCTGGGCCGTACGGAGGTGAAGACGGGCACGAAGCGGGCCCAGTCGACGTCGGCGACCACGACGACGGTCTCGTCGTCGTCCAGGACGCGCTGGAGCCCGCCGACGGCCAGCCGCGGGTCCATGAAGGGGATACCGCGTTCGAGGAGGGCGCGTTCGAGGTCGCTGGTGGCGAGGCCGCCGCCCTCGGCGCTCCAGATGCCCCAGACGACGGAGGTGGCGGCGAGGCCCCGGCCGCGTCGGTGGGCGGCGAGGGCGTCGAGGTAGGCGTTGCCCGCCGCGTAGGCGGCGTGGTCCGCGCTGCCCCACACACCGGAGACGGAGGAGTACAGGACGAACGCGTCGAGGTCGGTGTCGGCGAAGACGGCGTCGAGGTTGGCGGCGCCCTGGACCTTGGCGGCCAGGGTGGCGGCCATGCTCTCGGGGTTCTCGTCGCGGATGGGGAACAGCTGGGCGGCCGCGGCGGTGTGCAGGACGGCGCGGACCGGGTGGCCCTCGGCGGTGACCCGGTCGACGAGCGCGGCGAGCGCCTCGCGGTCGGTGATGTCGCAGGCGGCCAGGGTCACACCGGTGCCCAGGGCGGTGAGTTCGGCCGCCAGTTCGTCGGCGCCGGGGGCGTCGGCGCCCCGGCGGCTGACGAGGACCAGGTGGTCGGCGCCGCCCCGGGCGAGCCAGCGGGCGGCGTGCGCGCCGAGCCCGCCCGTGCCGCCGGTGACGAGGACCGTGCCGGAGGGCCGCCAGGGAGCCGACGGCGCGGGGGTGGAGGGGGTGGCGCGGACCAGTCGGCGGGCGTGGGCGCCGGAGGCCCGGATCGCGAGCTGGTCCTCGTCGCCGGCGCCGGCCAGGAGGTCGGCGAGCAGGTGTCCGGCGCGTTCGTCGCACTGCTCGGGCAGGTCGATCAGACCGCCCCACAGGGTCGGGTGTTCCAGGGCCGCCGTGCGGCCGAAGCCCCAGACGAGGGCCTGGACCGGGTGGGGCACCGGCTCGGACGGGTGCACCGGGACGGCGCCCGAGGTGACGCACCACAACGGGGTCCGGACCCCGAGGTCGTCCAGCGCCTGGACAAGGGCCGTGGTGAGCGCCAGGCCGACGGGCAGGGCGGGCAGGCCCTCGTGCGGCCGCTCGTCGAGAGCCAGCAGGGACAGCACTCCGGCGGGGGCGGCCTCCGTGCCGGGCCCGGTCTCCAGCAGTTCACGCAGGTGGCCGGTGAGCCGGGACCGGTCGGTGTGGGTGTGGTCGAGGACGACGAGTTCGGGGTCGGCGCCGCGCTCGCGCAGGGCCTCGACGGCACGGGTCACCGCCGGGTCGGCGGTGTGGCCGTCCGGGACGAGGACCGGCCAGCGGCCCCGCAGCGGTCCGGCGGCCTTGGCCGTGAGCCTCTGCCAGGCGATGCGGTAGCGCCAGCCGTCGAGGACGGCCCGGTCACGGCGGTCGCGGCGCCAGGCGGAGAGAGCGGGCAGGACGTCGCTCCAGCTGGCGGCCTCGACGCCGAGTGTGGCGGCGACCGCGGCGACGTCCTCGCGTTCGACGGCGGCCCAGAAGGCGGCGTCCGCGGGGTCGGTGGTGTCCTGCGGGGTGCCGGGCCGGGTCTGCGGCTCCAGCCAGAAGCGCCGGTTCTGGAAGGCGTACGTCGGCAGTTCGACCCGCTCGGGGCGGTGAGCGGCGAACACCGCCGCCCAGTCCACCGGCACGCCGTGCACGTGCACCTGGGCGAGGGAGGTGAGCACCCGGTGCAGGCCGCCCTCGTCGCGGCGCAGGGTGCCGGTGACCAGGGTCGGCGGGGCCGGGACCACCGCGTCGGGGTCGGCGAGGTCGTCGAGGGTGTCCTGCGTCGGGACGGTGAGCACGGGGTGCGGGCTGATCTCGACGAAGACGCTGTGGCCGCGCCGGACGAGGTCGCGCACGGCGGCGTCGAACTCGACGGTCTGCCGTATGTTCCGGAACCAGTAGTCGGCGTCCAGGCCGGTCGTGTCGAGGGATCCGCCGGTCACCGTCGAGCAGAACGGGATCGTGGCGGCGGTGGGCCGGACGCCCGCGAGCGTGTCGAGCAGGCCGTCGCGCAGCCGGTCCATGTGCGCGGAGTGGCCCGCCACGTCGACGGCGACCCGCCGGGTCCGCACCTCGCGTTCCTCGCACTGGCGGAGGAACTCCTCCAGGGCCTCAAGGTCCCCGGAGACGACCGCGGAGGCCGGGCCGTTGACGGCGGCGACCGACAGGCGGCCCTCCCAGGCGCGCAGGCGGTCCCGCAGGGTGTCGGCGGGCAGCGCCACGGAGGCCATGCCGCCGGTGCCGGCCAGTGCCAGCTGGGCGCGGCTGCGTACGGCGACGATGCGGGCGGCGTCGTCGAGCGACAGGGCGCCGGCGACGTACGCGGCGGCGATCTCACCCTGGGAGTGGCCCACGACGGCGTCGGGTTCGACCCCGTAGGACTGCCAGACCGCGGCGAGGGAGACCATCACGGCGAACAGCACCGGCTGGACGACGTCGATGCGGTCCAGCGGCGCCGCGTCGGGCTCGCCGCGCACGACCGCCGACAGCGACCAGTCCAGGTGCGGGGCGAGGGCCTGTTCGCACGCGGCCATGCGGGCGGCGAACACCGGTGACTCGTCCAGGAGGCGCCGTGCCATGCCCGCCCACTGCGAGCCCTGGCCGGGGAAGACGAAGACGGTTTTGCCGTCGCCCGCGCCGGTACGGCCGGTGACCGTCTCGGCGGCGCTGGTGCCCGCGGCGACGGCGGCGAGCCCGCGCAGGAAGCCCTCGGGCCGGTCGGCCACGACGACGGCCCGGTGCTCGAAGGCGGAGCGGGTGGCCGCCAGCGAGTGGCCGACATCGGCCGGGCGCAGGCCGGGCCGGTCGGCGAGCCAGGAGGCGAGCCGGGCGGCCTGGTCGCGCAGCGCCTCGGGGCTGCGGCCGGACAGCGGCCAGGGCACGGTCGGCAGGGGGTCCGCGCCGGACGCGGAAACGGACGCGAGACCGGACCCGGCGTCCGGCGCGGTACGCGGCCCGGCATCGGCGATCGGCTCGGCCGCGCCCTGCCGACCGCCCTCGGGCGCCTGCTCGTCGGCGGGCCGCTGCTCGGCCTCGGGTGCCTGCTCGATGATGACGTGCGCGTTCGTGCCGCTCATGCCGAACGAGGAGACGCCCGCGCGGCGGGGGCGGTCCGCGACGGGCCAGTCGCGGCGCTCGGTGAGCAGCCGCACGCCGCCGGAGCCCCAGTCGACGTGCGGGGTGGGCGCGTCCACGTGCAGGGTCTGCGGCAGGACGCCGTGCCGGATCGCCATGACGACCTTGATGACACCG
Organism: Streptomyces sp. NPDC030183; assembly: GCF_055573455.1. Taxonomy (NCBI): domain Bacteria; kingdom Bacillati; phylum Actinomycetota; class Actinomycetes; order Kitasatosporales; family Streptomycetaceae; genus Streptomyces; species Streptomyces sp. NPDC030183. The sequence continues at coordinate 169,067 of NZ_JBVIBK010000005.1, read as the reverse complement.
GCCAGGCCCGCCGCGGCCTGGGTGTGGCCGATGTTGGACTTGATGGAGCCGAGCCACAGCGGCCGGTCCTCGGCGCGGTCCTGGCCGTAGGCGGCGAGCAGGGCGTCGGCCTCGATGGGGTCGCCGAGCCGGGTGCCGGTGCCGTGCGCCTCGACGGCGTCGACGTCGGCCGGTGCCAGCTGGGCGTCGGCGAGCGCGGCGCGGATCACACGCTGCTGCGAGGGACCGTTGGGGGCGGTCAGGCCGTTGCTGGCGCCGTCCTGGTTCACGGCGCTGCCCCGCAGCACCGCGAGGACCGGGTGGCCGTTGGCGCGGGCGTCGGAGAGCCGCTCCACGAGCAGCACGCCGACACCCTCGCCCCAGCCGGTGCCGTCGGCCGCCGCCGCGAAGGGCTTGCAGCGGCCGTCCGCGGCGAGGCCGCCCTGGCGGGAGATCTCCACGAAGGCGCCCGGCATGGCCATCACGTTGACGCCGCCGACGAGCGCGAGCGAACACTCGTCGTTGCGCAGCGACTGCGCCGCGAGGTGCAGGGCCACCAGCGAGGCGGAGCAGGCGGTGTCGACCGTGACCGAGGGCCCCTCCAGTCCCATGACGTAGGAGACGCGCCCGGACATGACGCTGATCGCGTTGCCGGTCATCAGGAAGCCCTGGACGCCCTCGGGCGCCCCGTCGGCCAGCGACATGTACCCCTGGTCGATGGAGGCGGCGAACACGCCGGTACGGCTGCCGCGCAGCGACACGGGGTTGATGCCGCCCCGTTCGACGGCCTCCCAGCAGGTCTGGAGCATCAGCCGCTGCTGGGGGTCCATGGCGAGCGCCTCGCGGGGCGAGATGCCGAAGAAGGCGGGGTCGAAGCCGCCGGCCTCCTCCAGGAAGGCCCCGGTGACGGGGACGCCGGAGACGGCCAGCCCGGCGGCGTCCCAGCCCCGGTCGACGGGGATCCCGGCGTAGGTGTCGCGGCCGTCCGCCACCAGCTCCCACAGGTCCTCCGGACTGTGCACCCCGCCGGGGAAGTGGCAGCTCATCGCGACGACGGCGATGGGCTCACGGCTGCGCTCCTCGACGTCCCGCAGCCGTCGCCGGGTCTGCTGGAGGTCGATGGTGACGCGGTTGAGGTAGTCGCGGAGCTTCTGCTCGGTCCGGTCGCTCACTGTGCGTTCTCGCCTTCTCCTGGAAACGGCTGTACGTGGATCCGGGGCGTCACGAGATGCCCAGCTGGTTGTCGATGAGGTCGAAGATCTCGTCGTGTGAGGCGGACTCGATGTGGTCCGCGGTGACCTGGCCGGCGGGTTCGGTGGCTTCGAGGCGGGCCAGCACCTCGCGCAGCCGCTGGGAGAGCCGGTCGCGGTCGGGGGCGTCCGGCGCGAGGCCGGCGACCAGTTCCGCGAACCGGTCCAGCTCCACGAGCGGCGCGGCCGCCTTGGCCGGGGCCGGCCGGCCGGTGGTGGCCGCCAGGTGGCGGGCCAGTACGTCGGGGGTGGGGTGGTCGAAGACCATGCCCGCCGGCAGCCGGACGCCGGTCGCGGACGACAGCCGGTTGCGCAGCTCGACGCCGGTGAGGGAGTCGAAGCCGAGTTCCTTGAACGCCCGGTTGGGCTGGACCAGTTCGGGCGAGGGGTGGCCGAGGACGGCCGCCGCGTGGCCGCGCACCAGGTCCAGCAGCGCGGCGTGGGCGTCCGCCTCGGACAGCCCGGCGAGCCGTTCGGCGAGGCCCGCGGCCCGGCCACCGCCGTCGCCGTTCGCCGCGGCGGCCCGACGGCGCGGCGCCCGGACCAGGCCGCGGAGCAGCGCCGGTACGTCCTGCCCACCGCCGGCGCGCAGCGCGGCGGTGTCCAGTCGCGCGGCCAGCAGATAGGCGTCCTCGGAGCGCAGGGCCGCGTCGAAGAGGGCCAGCCCGTCAGCGGAGGTCAGGGGGGTGACCCCGCTGCGGCTCATCCGCCGCAGGTCCACGTCGCCGAGATGGCCCGTCATGCCGCTGCGTTCCTCCCACATGCCCCAGCCGATGGAGAGGCCCGGCAGGCCCTCGGCGCGGCGGCGTTCGGCGAGCGCGTCGAGGGCGGCGTTGGCGGCCGCGTAGTTGGCCTGTCCGCCGCCGCCGAGCAGGGCCGCGGCGGAGGAGAACAGGACGAAGGCGGCGAGGTCGTGGTCCCGGGTCAGCTCGTGCAGGTTCACCGCGGCGTCCGTCTTCGGACGCAGTACGCGCTCCAACTGCTCGGCGGTGAGGGAGGAGACGACGGCGTCGTCGAGGAGTCCGGCGACGTGCACGACGGCCGTGAGGGGGCGTGTCACGCCGGCCAGGACCTCGGCGAGCCGTTCGCGGTCGGCGGCGTCGCAGGCGACGACGCTCACCTCGGCGCCGAGTGCGGCCAGTTCGGTGCGCAGTGCGTCCGCGCCGGGGGCGTCGGGGCCGCTGCGGCTGGTCAGCAGCAGGTGCCGTATCCCGTGTTCGGCGACGAGGTGACGGGCCACCAGGCGGCCGAGGGTGCCGGTGCCGCCGGTGACGAGAGCGGTGCCGTCGACGTCGAGGGCGGTGGGCGGCAGCAGCACGTTCTTGCCGGTGTGCCGGGCCTGGCCGACGTACCGGAACGCCTCGGGGGCCCGCCGTACGTCCCAGCAGGTGAGCGGCAGCGGGGTGAGCGTGCCCTCTCGGAACAGGCCGAGGATCAGGTCGAGCGTCTCCGCGATCCGCTCCGGGCCCGCCTCCGCCAGGTCGTACGCCCGGTAGCGGACCCCGGGATGGGCGGCGGCCACGGTGCCGGCGTCGCGGATGTCGGTCTTGCCCATCTCCAGGAACCGCCCTCCGCGCGGCAGCAGCCGCAGGGAGGCGTCGACGAACTCGCGTGCCAGACAGTCCAGTACGACGTCGGCGCCGCGTCCGCCGGTCGCGTCGAGGAAGCGGTCGGCGAAGTCGAGGGTGCGGGAGGAGGCGATGTGGGCGTCGTCGAGGCCGAGGCCGCGCAGGACGTCCCACTTGCCGGGGCTCGCGGTGCCGTACACCTCGGCCCCGGCGTGCCGGGCGAGCTGGACGGCGGCCATGCCGACACCGCCGGCCGCGGAGTGCACCACGACCGTCTCCCCCGCTTTCAGGCCGCCGAGGTCGAACAGGCCGTAGTGGGCGGTGAGGAAGGCGATGGGCACGGTGGCGGCGCGGGCGTACGACCAGCCGGGCGGGATCGGGGCGAGGGTGCGCCGGTCGGCTACCGCGACGGGGCCGAAGGCACCGCCGAAGACACCGAACACGCGGTCGCCGGGGGCGAGGTCGGTCACGCCGGGGCCGGTCTCCAGGACGGTGCCCGCCCCTTCGCTGCCGAGGATCCGCTGGTCGGGGGCGAGGCCGAGGCAGACCGCGATGTCCCGGAAGTTCAGGCCGGCGGCGCGGACGGCCACCCGGACCTCGCCGGGGGCCAGGGGGGCAGCCGCCTCCGGGGACGGTACGAGCGCGAGGCCGTCGAGGCTGCCCTCACCGGTGGTGTCCAGCCGCCAGACCGCTTCGCCGGCCGGCGGTGTCAGCGTGCCGGGCCGCCCCGCCCGGGCCAGCCGGGGCACGAGCGGGTTCCCCGCGCGGGCGGCGAGCTGTGGTTCCCGTGTGGCGAGGGCGAGGCCGAGCAGGCGGGGCAGGGCGTCCGCCGACTCGTCGCTGTCGTCCAGGTCCAGCAGGACGAAACGGTCCGGGTGTTCGGTCTGGGCGGCCCGGACCAGGCCCCAGGCGGCGGCCTGCGCCGGGTCGGCGGGGTGTCCGCCGGGCCCGGTCGCGACCGCGTGCCGGGTGACGACCACGAGGGGGGCGTCGGCGGAGCGGGGGTCGGACGGCCACCGCTGGACGACGGCGAGGGCGGCGGTCGCGGTGTCCCGGACGCGGGCGGCCTCGTCGGGGCCGGGGGCGGTGGGGCAGGTCCAGACGACCGCCGTGGGCTGCGCGCCGGAGCCGGTGTCGTCGAGGTCCGCCCAGCCGGTGAGCGGGGTGGCGGTGTCGGCGCCGCCGGGGGCCGGGGTCCAGTCCAGGCGGTACAGGCCGTCCCGGCCCGTCCCGGCCGCCGTGAGAAGGTCCGGGGACAGCGGGCGCAGCACCAGCGACTCGGCGGACAGCACCGGCTGCCCGGTCGGGTCCCAGGCGTCCAGGCTCACCGCGTCGGGTCCGGCCGGGCCGATCCGGACGCGCAACGCTGACGCGCCGGCGGCGTGGGCGGTGACACCGTTCCAGGAGAAGGGCAGCCGGGCGGGGCCGGGCCGGTCGCCGAGGAGGGCGGACGCCTGGAGGGCGCCGTCCAGCAGGGCCGGGTGGACGAGGTAACCGCCGCTGTCCGACTGCCGTTCGAGCGCGACCTCCGCGTACACGTCGGTGCCGTCGCGCCAGGCGGCGCGCAGCCCCTGGAAGGCGGGGCCGTAGCGGTAACCGGCGTCGGTGAAGCGGTCGTAGACGCCGTCCAGGTCGACCGGCTCGGTACCGGCCGGGGGCCAGGTGCGCGGCGCGGGCGGGCCGTCGGCGCGCTCGCCGGGGGCGAGGGTGCCGGTGGCGTGCGGGGTCCAGTCCGCGCCGGGGTCGGCCTCGGGGCGGGAGTAGAGGCCGAGGGGGCGCCTGCCGCTGTCGTCGGGCGGTCCGACGCGCAGCTGGATGTGGACGGCGTCCCGTTCGGGGAGGATCAGCGGGGCCTGGAGGGTGAGTTCGTCGACGAGGGCGCTCCCGGCCTCGTCGGCGGCGCGCAGGGCGAGTTCCAGGAAGGCGGTGCCGGGCAGCAGGTTGGTCCCGGAGACGACGTGGTCGGCGAGCCACGGGTGGGTCCGGGTCGACAGCCGCCCGGTGAGCAACTGCTCCCCCGAATCGGCCAGGTCCACGGCGGCCCCCAGCAGCGGGTGGTCCGTGGCGCCCAGCCCGGCGGCGGCCACGTCTCCGGTGCGGACGGGGGCGTCGAGCCAGTAGCGGGTGCGCTGGAAGGCGTAGGTCGGCAGGTCCACGGGCCGACTCGTGCGGCCGAGGGCCGCGGACCAGTCGACGGGCACGCCCTGGACGTGGGCCTCGCCCAGCGACAGCAGCAGCCGCTCCCGGCCTCCGTCGTCGCGGCGCAGCGAGCCGACGACCACGCCCGTCACGGCACCGTCCTCCAGCACCTCCTGGACGGCCGGGGCGAGCACGGGGTGCGGGCTCGACTCGACGAAGGTGGTGAATCCGGCGCCGGTCAGGGCCCGTACGGCGGGCGCGAACTCGACCGTGCCCCGGAGGTTGCGGAACCAGTAGTCGGCGGTGAGTTCGGGCCCCTCGATCCAGTCGGCCTCCAGGGTGGAGAACATCCGGGTGCCTGCCGTGGCGGGGGTGATGTCGGCGAGGACGTCGAGCAGTTCGGCCCGGAGGGGGTCCATTTCGGCGGAGTGGGACGCGTAGTCGACCTCGATGCGCCGGGCGCGTACGCCGTCCTTCTCGCAGCAGGCGAGGAGTTCCGCCAGGGCCGCGGTCTCGCCCGCGACCACGGTGGAGCGCGGGCCGTTCACGGCGGCGACCGAGATCTTCTCGCCCCAGCCGGCCAGCAGTTCGCGGGTGCGGTCGACGGGCAGCGCCACCGAGGCCATGCCGCCGTGTCCGGCGACGGCGCGCAGCAGCCTGCTGCGCAGGGCGACGACCTTGGCGCCGTCCTCCAGGGTGAGCGCCCCGGCGACGACCGCCGCCGCGATCTCGCCCTGGCTGTGGCCGAGTACGGCGTCCGGTTCGACGCCGAAGGACCGCCAGGTCTCGGCCAGCGACACCATGACGGCCCAGAGCGCGGGCTGGACCACGTCCACGCGCTCCAGGTCCGTGGCGGAGGCCAGGACCCCGGTCAGGGACCAGTCGACGTGCGGGGCGAGGGCGCGTTCGCAGTCGGCCATGCGGGCGGCGAAGACCGGTGAGGAGTCGAGCAGGTCGAGTGCCATGCCGGTCCACTGGGCGCCCTGGCCGGGGAAGACGAACACGGTGCGCCCGACGGCGGTCGCGGTGCCCCTGGCCACGGTGGCGAGGGGTGCGTCGGCCGCCAGGGCCCGCAGTCCGGCGGTCAGTCGCTCGCGGTCGCCGACGAGGACGGCCCGGTGGTCGTGCCGGGTGCGGGTGGTGGCGAGGGCCAGGCCGATCGCGGCGGCGCCCTGCCCGGGGTGGGCGTCGGCGTGGTCGGCGAGCCGTTCGGCCTGGGCGCGCAGTGCTTCGGGGGTGTGGCCGGAGACGACCCAGGGGACGGCGGGTCCCTCGGGGCGCGCGGGCCGCGCGACGTCCTCGTCGACGTGCTCGTCGACGTGCTCCAGGACCAGGTGGGCGTTGGTGCCGCTCATACCGAAGGAGGAGACTCCGGCGCGGCGGGGCCGGTCGGGGCCGGCGGGCCAGGAGCGTTCCTCGGTCAGCAGTTCCACCGCGCCGGCGGACCAGTCGACCTGCGGGGTCGGCGCGTCCACGTGCAGCGTCCGGGGCAGCACCCCGTGCCGCATCGCCTCCACCATCTTGATGACACCGCCCACGCCGGCGGCCGCCGACGTGTGCCCGATGTTCGACTTCAACGACCCGAGCCACACCGGCTGTTCACGGTCCTGGCCGTAGGTGGCCAGCACCGCCTGCGCCTCGATCGGGTCCCCGAGCCGGGTTCCGGTGCCGTGCGCCTCGACGACGTCCACGTCACCGGGTGACAGCCGGGCGTCGGCGAGCGCCGCGCGGATCACGCGTTGCTGCGAGGGACCGTTGGGCGCGGTGAGCCCGTTGCTGGCGCCGTCCTGGTTGACCGCGCTGCCCCGCACGAGGGCCAGCACCCGGTGGCCGTTGCGGCGGGCGTCGGACAACCGCTCCAGCAGCACCATGCCCACGCCCTCGCCGAAGCCGACACCGTCGGCGGCCGCCGCGAAGGGTTTGGAGCGGCCGTCGGAGGCCAGGCCGCGCTGGCGGCTGAACTCGACGAACAGTTCGGGGCTGGACATGACGGTGACACCGCCGGCGAGGGCGAGGGAGCATTCACCGGAGCGCAGCGCCCGGGTCGCGAGATGCAGGGCGACCAGCGAGGACGAGCACGCGGTGTCGACGGTGACCGCCGGGCCCTCCAGGCCCAGGACGTAGGCGACGCGGCCGGAGACGACGCTGCCCGAGTTGCCGGCGCCGAGGAAGCCCTCGACCTCCTCGGGGATGTGGGGCAGGAGCCGGGCGGCGTAGTCCTGGTGCATGACGCCGACGAAGACGCCGGTCGCGGTGCCCTTCAGGGCCGCCGGGTCGAGGCCCGCGCGCTCCAGCGTCTCCCAGGAGGTCTCCAGCAGGAGCCGCTGCTGCGGGTCCATCGCGAGGGCCTCGCGCGGCGAGATACCGAAGAAGCCCGCGTCGAACTCCCCCGCGTCGTACAGGAAGCCGCCTTCGCGCGCGTACGAGGTGCCGTGGCGTTCGGGGTCGGGGTCGTGGAGGGCGTCCAGGTCCCAGCCGCGGTCGGCCGGGAAGGCGGCGATGCCGTCGGTGCCGGAGGAGACCAGGTTCCACAGGTCCTCGGGCGAGCGGACGCCGCCGGGGTAACGGCAGCCCATGGCGACGACGGCGATCGGGTCGTCGTCGGTCGCCGCGCCCGCGCCGCCGGCGGCCGGGGCGGCGGTCGGCACGCGGCCGGTGTCCGCGCCGAGCAGTTCGCCGCCGAGGTGGGCCGCGAGGACCTCGGGGGTCGGGTGGTCGAAGACGAGGGTGGCGGGCAGCCGCAGTCCGGTGGCGTTGCCGAGGCGGTTGCGGAGGTCGACGGCGGCCAGCGAGTCGAAGCCGAGGTCACGGAAGGCACGGCCCGCCTCGACGGCCTCGGGCGACGGGTGGCCGAGTACGGCGGCGACCTGACCCCGGACCAGGTCGAGGAGTTCACGGCGGCGGCCGGGGGCGTCCAGGGCGGCGAGCCGCTCGGCCAAGGGGCCGCGGTCTCCGTCACCGTCGGTGGCGGAGGCCGGGGCGGCCTGGCGGCGGGCCGGCAGCCGGACCACACCGTGCAGCAGACGGGGTACGGGTTCGCTCTCGGCGCGGGCGCGCAGCGCGGCCGTGTCCAGCCGGAGGGCCACCAGCAGCGGTTCGTCGACGGTGAGCGCGGAGTCGAGGAGGGCGAGGCCCTGCGCGTCGGTCAGGGGCGGCAGGCCCGAGCGGGCGATACGGCGGACCTCGTCGTCGCCGAGGTGCCCGGTCATGGCGCTGCGCCGCTCCCACAGCGTCCAGGCGACGGACCGCCCGGCCAGGCCCTGGGCCCGGCGGTGGTGGGCCAGCGCGTCCAGGAACGCGTTGGCGGCGGCGTAGTTGCCCTGCCCGGGGCCGCCGAAGGTACCGGCGGCGGAGGAGAAGAGCACGAACGCCGCGAGGTCCAGGCCGGCGGTGAGCCGGTGCAGGTTGAGTGCCGCGTCGGTCTTGGGCCGCAGGACGGCGTCGACCCGCTCGGGGGTGAGCGAGGAGATTACGCCGTCGTCGAGCACTCCGGCGGCGTGGACGACGGCGGTCAGCGGGTGCCCGACGGGTATGCCGGCCAGGACCTCGGCGAGCCGCTCCGCGTCGGCCGCGTCGCAGGCGACGACGCTCACCTGCGCGCCGAGCGCGGCCAGTTCGTCGCGCAGTCCGTCCGCACCGGGGGCTTCCGGGCCGCCGCGGCTGGTCAGCACCAGGTGCCGTACGCCGTGTCCGGTGACGAGGTGACGGGCGACGCGGGCGCCGAGCAGACCGGTGCCGCCGGTGATCAGGACGGTGCCGTCGGGGTCCAGGGGCGGGGCCGCGTCGTCGTCCCGCACGGGGACCCTGGCCAGCCTGGGTACGAGGACCTCGGAGCCGCGCACCGCGAACTGCGTCTCGCCGATGTCGGTGAGCACGGCGGCGACGGCGGCCGGCAGGCCGGCGTCCGCGTCGAGGTCGACGAGGTGGAGGCGGCCCGGGTGCTCGGTCTGCGCGGAGCGCACCAGCCCCCACACCGCGCTGTGCGGCAGGTTCGGTACGTCCTCGCCGGGCCGGGCGGCGATCGCGCCGCGCGTGACCAGGACGAGCCGTGTCCCGGTGAACCGGTCGTCGGCGAGCCAGTCCTGGACGAGGGCCAGGGCGTCGTGCACCGCGGTGCGGGTCGTGTCGGCGAGGCCGTCGGCCTGGTCGTCCGGGGCCGCGCCGAGGTCGGCGAGGACGAACTCCGGCAGTGGCCCGTCGGCGTCGCGGAGCGCGGCGAGGTCCGCGTGGCGGGCGACTCCCAGGGTGTCTTCGGTGGGGCCCAGGACCGCCCAGGTGGCCGTCGTGGGGCCGGGCACCGGGCGGACCGGCGTCCAGTCGAGGCGGAACAGGGAGTCGTGGTGGCGTCCGGCGGCCGGAGCCGTGAAACTCCCGGCGCCGACCGGCCGCAGGGCCAGGCCCGCCACGGTCAGGACGGGCCGTCCGGCCTGGTCGAGGGCGCGCAGTTTCACGGTGTCGGGGCCGGCGGGGGTGATGCGCATCCGCAGACCGGTCGCGCCCTGCGCGTGGAGGACGGCGCCGGTCCAGACGAACGGCATCCGGCCCTCGGCGGCCTCGCCGAGGGCGGTCGCGTGCAGGGCGCCGTCGAGGAGCGCGGGATGCAGCCCGAACCGCGCGGCCTCGGCCTGCAGCTCCGACGGCAGGCTCGCCTCCGCGAACACCTCCTCCCCCAGCCGCCACGCCGCACGCAGCCCCTGGAACGCCGGCCCGTACGCGAAGCCGCCCTGCGCGAAGCGCTCGTACAGCCCGTCCAGATCCACCGGCTCCGCGCCCGCCGGCGGCCAGGCCACCGCCTCCGGCTCCGCCTCCTCGGCGGCGGGAGCCAGCAACCCCCGGGCGTGGCACGTCCACGGCACGTCGTCGGTGCCGTCCGGGCGGGCGTGCAGGCTCAGCGGGCGGCGCCCGTCCCGGTCCGGCGCGCCGACGGCGAGCTGTACGGCGACGCCGCCCTCCGGGGGCAGGACGAGCGGGGCCTCCAGGGTGAGTTCCTCGACCTGGCCGCAGCCGACCTGGTCGCCCGCGCGGACCGCCAGCTCCAGGAAGGCGGTGCCGGGCAGCAGGGCGGCGTCACGGACGGCGTGGTCGGCGAGCCAGGGGTGGGTGCGGGTGGAGAGACGGCCGGTGAGGAGCAGTCCGTCCCCGTCGGCGAGGGCCACGACCGCGCCGAGCAGCGGGTGGTCGGCGGCGGCGAGCCCGGCCGAGGCCATGTCGCCCTGCGGTGCGGCGGAGTCCTCCAGCCAGTACCGGCGGCGCTGGAACGCGTACGTCGGCAGGTCGGCCCGGCGGGTGCGCCATGCGGCGTAGGCGGCGCGCCAGTCGACGCGTACACCGTGGACGTACAGCTCGCCGACGGCGGCGAGGAACCTGGCCCGGCCGCCGTCGTCGCGGCGCAGCGTGCCGATGACCAGGGCACCATCGGCACGGTCGGCCCCGGCCGCCCTGGCGGTCTCCTCCATCGGGACGGTGAGCACCGGGTGGGGGCTGACCTCGACGAGGACGTGGTGGCCGGCGGCCAACAGGGCGCGGGTGGTCTGTTCGAACTCGACGGTCCGGCGCAGGTTGCGGTACCAGTAGCCGGCGTCGAGGCCGGTGGTGTCGAGCGGTTCGGCGGTGACGGTCGAGTAGAAGGGGATGTCGGAGGGGCGGGGGGCGATGTCGGCCAGCAGCCGGAGCAGTTCGTCCTGGATGCGCTCGACGTGGGCGCTGTGCGAGGCGTAGTCCACGGGGATCCGCCGGACTCTGAGGTCGCGGGCGGTGAGCCGGTCGATCAGGTCGTCCAGCGCCGGCCGGTCGCCGGAGACGACGACGGAGGCGGGCCCGTTGACGGCCGCGACGGACAGACGGCCGTCCCCGTCGCTCAGCAGGGCGCGGACCTCGTCGACCGGCAACGGCACGGACGCCATGCCGCCGGCCCCGGCGAGCGCGACGATGGCCCTGCTGCGCAGCGCGACGACCTTGGCGCCGTCCTCCAGGGACAGCGCCCCGGCGACCACGGCGGCGGCGATCTCGCCCTGGCTGTGCCCCGCGACGGCGGACGGCTCGACGCCGTACGACCGCCACAGCGCGGCCAGCGACACCATCACGGCCCACAGCGCGGGCTGGACCACGTCGACGCGGTCCAGCGGCGGGGTGCCGGGGGCGTCGCGCAGTACGTCGATCAGGGACCAGTCGGTGTGGGGGGCCAGGGCGCGTTCGCAGTCGGCGATCCGCTCCGCGAAGACGGGGGCGGTGTCGAGGAGTTCGGCTGCCATGCCGGTCCACTGAGAGCCCTGGCCGGGGAAGACGAACGCGGTGTCGGCCGCGGGGCTGCCGGTGCCGCGGAGCAGTCCGGGCTCGGGGGTGTCCTCGGCCAGGGCCCGCAGACCGCGCCGGAACCCCTCCTCGTCGGCGGCGACCACGACGGCACGGTGTTCGAGCGCGGCCCGGGTGGTGGCCAGGGCGTGGCCGATGTCGACGGGCCGCTGTCCGGGGTGTGTGTCGAGGTGGGCGGCGAGGCGGCGGGCCTGGGCGCGCAGGGCCTCGCGGCTGCGGCCGGAGAGGGGCCAGGGCAGGGCGGTCGGGAGGCCGGGCTCGTCGGTGGTGTCCGGTTCGGTTCCCGGAGCGGGGGCGGACTCGGGCTCCGGCTCGGGTCCGGCCTGTTCGAGGACGACGTGTCCGTTGGTGCCGCTGATCCCGAAGGACGACACGGACGCCCGGCGCGGTGCTCCGCTCTCCGGCCAGGGCACCGCCTCGGTGACCAGTTCCACCGCGCCCGAGGACCAGTCGACCGTGGGGGTGGGCCGTTCGACGTGCAGGGTGGGCGGCACGACGCCCCGGCTCATCGCCATCACCATCTTGATGACACCGCCGACGCCCGCCGCGGCCTGGGTGTGGCCCATGTTGGACTTCAGCGAGCCGAGCAGCAGGGGCCGGTCGGCGGGCCGGTCCTGCCCGTACGTGGCCAGCAGGGCCTGTGCCTCGATGGGGTCGCCGAGGGGCGTACCGGTGCCGTGCGCCTCGACCACGTCGACGTCGGCGGGGGTGAGCCCGGCGTCGGCGAGCGCCCGTCGGATGACCCGCTGCTGGGCGGGCCCGTTGGGGGCGGTCAGGCGGCTGCTCGCGCCGTCCTGGTTGACGGCGGTGCCGCGTACCAGGGCGAGCACGGGGTGGCCGTTGCGGCGGGCGTCGGACAGCCGCTCCAGCAGGAGCATGCCGACGCCCTCGCCCCAGCCGGTGCCGTCGGCCCCGGCGGCGAAGGACTTGCAGCGTCCGTCGGCGGCGAGCCCGCCCTGCCGGCTCATCTCGACGAACGGCACCGGTGTCGACATGATCATGGCGCCGCCGGCCAGCGCCAGCCCGCACTCCTGGCGGCGCAGGGCCTGGACGGCCAGGTGCAGGGCGACGAGGGAGGACGAGCAGGCCGTGTCCACCGTCACCGCCGGGCCCTCAAGGCCGAAGGTGTAGGAGAGGCGGCCGGAGGCGACGCTGTCGGAGTTGCCGTTGCCGATGTACCCCTGGATGTCGTCCGGGACCTGGCGCAGCCGTAGTCCGTAGTCCTGGTACATCACGCCGACGAAGACCCCGGTGTCGCTGCCGCGCAGCGCGCCCGGGTCGAGGCCCGCTCGTTCGAAGGCCTCCCAGGTGGTCTCCAGCAGCAGCCGCTGCTGCGGGTCCATGGCGAGCGCCTCGCGGGGCGAGATGCCGAAGAAGCCGGGGTCGAAGTCGGCGGCGCCGGTGAGGAATCCGCCCTCGGCGGCGTACGTCGTGCCGGGGCGCTCCCGGCCGGGGTCGTGCAGGGCGGCGAGGTCCCAGCCGCGGTCGGCGGGGAAGCCGGCGACGGCGTCGGTGCCGGAGGCGACGAGCTGCCACAGCTCCTCGGGGGACACGACGCCCCCCGGGTAGCGGCAGCCCATGCCGACGATGGCCACGGGTTCCTGCTGCCGGGCCTCCACCTCCTGCAGCCGGCGCCGGGTGCGGTGCAGGTCGGCCGCGACCCGCTTGAGGTAGTCGCGGAGCTTGTCGTCGTTGAGCGTGCCGTCAGTCACTGTGCACCGTCACCTTCGGGGCCTTCGTGCGGGAGGGGCCGGGCAGGGGGAGCCGCCGTCGCGCGGATGGGGGCAGGGGGGTCACGACATGCCGAGTTCGTTGTCGATGAACTCGAAGAGCTCGTCGTCGCTGGCCGTGTCCATCCGCTCCTCCAGGCGGTCCCGCGCCGCGCCACCGGTTCCCGGGCGCAGCCTGCTGATCAGTTCTTCAAGTCGGCCGAGCAGCTCCGGCCCGGCCGTGCCGTTGTCCAGGGCGCCTTCCAGCAGGCCGAGTTCGGCCAGGCCCGCGGTGTGGGCGGCGAGATCGGGTCCGGTGGTCCCGGGGGCGAGTTCGATGGACAGTTGGCGGGCGATCGCCGCCGAGGTGGGGTGGTCGAAGAGCAGCGTGGCGGGCAGCCTGAGGCCGGTGGCGGCGCCGAGCCGGTTGCGCAGTTCGACCGCGGTCAGCGAATCGAAGCCGAGTTCCAGCAGGCCGCGTTCGGCGTCCACCGAGGCCGGGCCGGGGAAGCCGAGCACGGTGGCGGCGTGGCCGCGCACCAGGTCGAGCAGGGTCCGTTCGCGCCGCTGCTCGGGCTGGCCGGCCAGGGTGCGGCGCAGGGTGTCGGCCGCGTCCGGGGCCGCCTCGCCGACCGCCGCGCTGCGGCGGGCGGGCGGGCGTACGAGTCCGCGCAGCAGCGCCGGAACGCCGCCGGTGCCGGTCTGGGCGGCAAGGGCCCCGGTGTCCAGCCGCAGGGGCAGGACGACGGGTTCGCCGGTGGCGTTGGCCGAGTCGAACAGGGCGGCGCCCTCGGCCGGGGAGAAGGCGACGATGCCGCCGCGGGCGATGCGCCGGAAGTCGGCCTCGTCGAGGCCTCCGCTCATGCCGCCCTTGTTGGCCCACAGGCCCCAGGCGAGCGACGCGGCGGGCAGGCCGTTCGCCCGGCGGTGGTGGGCCAGCGCGTCCAGAAAGGCGTTGGCCGCCGCGTAGTTGCCCTGGCCCATGCCACCGAAGATCCCGGCGATGGAGGAGAACACCACGAACGCCGACAGGTCCATGCCCTCGGTCAGCTCGTGGAGGTTCCAGGCCGCGTCGACCTTGGGCCGCAGGGCGGTGTCCAGCCGGGCCGGTGTCATCGCGTCGACGACCCCGTCGGCGATGGTCCCCGCCGCGTGCACGACGGCGGTCAGCGGGTGGGCGTCCGGCAGCGAGCCGAGCAGTCGGGCCAGTGCGTCCCGGTCGGCGGCGTCGCAGGCCACGACCTCCGCGTGGGCGCCGAGTGCGGCGAGGTCGACGACCAGGTCGGCGGCGCCCTCGGCGGCGGGGCCCCGGCGGCTGGTGAGCAGCAGGCGCTTCACGCCGTGTTCGGCGACCAGGTGGCGGGCGAGCACGGAGCCGATGGCGCCGGTGCCGCCGGTGATCAGGACCGTGCCGGGGCGTCCCCATTCGGGTGTCTGCGACTGCTCGGCGGCGGGTACGCGGGCGAGCCGGGCAATGTGCGCACGGCCCTCGCGCAAAGCCAGTTGGGGTTCGCCGGACGCGACGGCGGCGGCGAGAGCGTCCCTGGAGCCTTCCGTCCCGTCTAGGTCGGCGAGGACGAAACGGCCCGGGTTCTCTGTCTGCGCGGACCGCACCAGCCCCCATGCGGCGGCGTGGGTCAGGTCCGGCGCGTCGCCGTCGGCGCTCGTCGGGACGCCGCCTTGGGTGACGAGCACCAGCTTGGCGTCGGCGAACGTGCTGTCGGCCAGCCAGTCCCGTACGAGGGTGAGGGTTCGGCCGGTGACATGCCGTACGGCGTCGGCCGTGCCCTGTTCCGCTGGTGCGGCGGGGACGTGGGCGAGGACGGCCGTGGGCCGGGCGGCTCCCTCGGTGATCTCCCGGGAGAGCGCCTTGAGGTCGGTGGCGGAGCGGGTGATGCCGTGAGCCGCCCAGTCGGGTGCCTCGGCGCCGATGACGGCCCAGGTGTCGGAGCCGGCGTCGCCAGGCTGGGGCAGTGTGGGCCATTCGAGGCGGTACAGGTCCTCGTGGTGCGCGGTCCGGGCGGCGCGTACCTGGCCCGGGGAGACCGGGCGGAGCACCAGGGACCGGATGGAGGCGACCGGTTGCCCGGCCGTGTCGGTGGCCTGGACGGAGACCGCGTTGTTGCCCGCGGGGGTCAGTCGGATGCGCAGGGCGCGGGCCCCGGAGGCGTGCAGGCGTATGCCGTTCCAGGAGAACGGCAGCCACCCCTGGTCGGTCCCTTCGAGGACGCCGAAGATCAGCGCGTGCAGGGCGCTGTCGAGGAGCGCGGGATGCAGCCCGAACCGCGCGGCCTCGGCCTGCTGTTCGGACGGCAGGCTCGCCTCCGCGTACACCTCGTCCCCGAGCCGCCACACCTCGCGCAGCCCCTGGAACGCGGGCCCGTATCCGAACCCGCCTTCGGCGAACCGCTCGTACAGCCCGTCCAGTGCCACGGGCTCCGCGCCGGCCGGCGGCCATGCCACGGACGGGGCGGGTGCCGCCTCCTCCACGGCGGGAACCAGTAGTCCCCGGGCGTGGCAGGTCCACGGCAGGCCGGCGGACGAGGTGTCCTCGGGCCGGGTGTGGACGCTGACCGGCCGGGCGCCCGAGGCGTCCGGCGCGCCGACGGACAGCTGGAGGACCACCGCGCCCCGCGCGGGGATCACCAGCGGGGCCTCCAGCGTGAGTTCCTCGACCTGGCCGCAGCCGACCTGGTCGCCCGCCCGCACCGCCAGTTCGAGCAGGGCGGTGGCCGGGAGGAGGGCGGTGCCGTAGACGCCGTGGTCGGCGAGCCACGGGTGGGTGCGTACCGACAGCCTGCTGGTGAACAGGACTCCGTCGGTGTCGGCGAGCGGGACGGCCGCGCCCAGCAGCGGGTGGTCGGCCGGGAGGAGCCCGGCGGCGGCCATGCCGCCGGCCGGTGCGGTGGCCTCCAGCCAGTAGCGCTCGCGCTGGAAGGCGTAGGTGGGCAGGTCGACCTTTCCGGGCCCGCCGGGGGCACCGGCGTCCAGCACGGTCGGCCAGTCCACCGCCGTGCCCCGGACGTGGAGGTGGGCGAGTGCGTCGGTCACGGCACGGGACTCCGGCCGGTCCTTGCGCAGCAGCGGCACCAGGGCGCCCGCGGCCGACGGGTCGGCGGGGTCCGCCGGGTCCTCGGCGAGGCAGTCGCGTCCCATGGCGGTCAGCGAGCCGTCGGGGCCGAGTTCGAGGTAGGTGACGGCGCCCTCGGCGGCGAGCCGCCGCATGCCGTCGTGGAAGCGGACCGCCTCACGGACATGCCGCACCCAGTACTCGGGCGACGTCAGCTGCTCGGGGGTGGCCAGTTCACCGGTGACGTCGGAGACCAGGGGAATGCGCGGCGCCCGGAATTCCAGGCGTTCGGCGACCCGCCGGAACTCGTCGAGCATGCCGTCCATGTGCGGCGAGTGGAACGCGTGGCTGACGGTGAGCCGCCGGGCCTTGCCGCCGCGTGCGCGCCACTGCTCGGCGATGTCCAGGACGGCGTCCGCGTCGCCGGAGACGACGACGGAGGCCGGCCCGTTGACGGCGGCCACCGCGACACGGCCCTCGTGGGAGGCGAGCAGCCCGGCGGCCTCCTCCTCGGAGGCGGTCAGCGCGACCATGGCGCCGCCCTCGGGCAGGGCCTGCATCAGCCGGCCCCGGGCCGCGACCAGCGCGGCGGCGTCGGGCGCCGACAGCACCCCGGCCACATGCGCGGCCGCCAGCTCGCCGATGGAGTGCCCGAGCAGCAGGTCCGGCACCACGCCCCAGTGTTCGACCAGGCGGAAGAGGGCGACCTCGACCGCGAAGAGCGCCGGCTGTGTGTACTCCGTGCGGTCCAGCAGGGCCGCCTCGGGCGACCCGGCGGGAGCGAAGGCGACCTCGCGCAGCGGCCGGTCGAGCAGCGGGTCCAGCTCGGCGCAGATCGCGTCGAAGGCGTCCGCGAAGACCGGGTGGCGGGCGTACAGTTCGGCGCCCGTCCCGGCGCGCTGGCTGCCCTGCCCGGCGAAGAGGAACGCGGTCCGGCCCGCCACGGCCGTGCCCTGGGTGACGCCGGGCGCGCCGTCGGCGGTGGCGAGCGCCTTGAGGCCGCCGATCAGCGCCTCGCGGCTGTCGCCCACGACAGCGCCCCGGTGTTCGAAGGCGCTGCGGCCCGTGGCCAGCGTGAACGCGACGTCGGCCGGACGCAGGGCGGGACGGGCGTCGACGTGCTCCAGCAGCCGCCGGGCCTGGGCCCGCAGGGCGACGCGACTGCGCGCCGACAGCAGCCACGGCACCGGGGCGGCCGCCGCGCCCTCGCCGGTCTCGGCCTCCTCCCCCGCGGGCCGCTCGTCGGCGCCCGCCGGAGCCGTCACGCCGTCCGGCATGTGCTCGTCCGGGACGTGTTCCAGGATCGTGTGCGCGTTGGTGCCGCTGACGCCGAAGGACGAGATCGCGGCCCGGCGCGGTCGCCCCTGGTCGGGCCACGGGGTGTCCTCGGTGAGCAGCGACACGGCGCCCGCCGACCAGTCGACGAACGGGGTCGGCGCGTCGACGTGGAGGGTGCGCGGCAGGACTCCGTGCCGCATGGCCAGCACCATCTTCTGCAGGCCCGCGATGCCGGCGGCGGCCTGGGCGTGCCCGATGTTGGACTTCAGCGAGCCGAGCAGCAGCGGCCGGTCCGCGGGGCGGTCCTGGCCGTACGTCGCGAGCAGCGCCTGCGCCTCGATCGGGTCGCCGAGCCGGGTGCCCGTACCGTGCGCCTCCACCGCGTCGACATCCGCGCTGCCGAGCCCGGCGGAGGCGAGGGCCTGGCGGATGACGCGCTGCTGGGAGGGGCCGTTGGGGGCGGTGAGACCGTTGCTGGCGCCGTCCTGGTTGACCGCCGAGCCCCGCACCAGGGCGAGCACCGGGTGGCCGTTGCGCCGGGCGTCGGAGAGCCGTTCGAGGACGACCATGCCGGCGCCCTCGGCCCAGGCGGTGCCGTCGGCCGCGGCGGCGAAGGGCTTGCAGCGGCCGTCGGCGGCGAGCCCGCGCTGCCGGCTGAACTCGATGAACGCGTCGGGGGTGGACATCACCGTGACACCGCCCGCGAGGGCGAGCGAGCACTCGCCGCCGCGCAGCGCCTGGGCCGCGAGGTGCACGGCGACCAGCGAGGAGGAGCAGGCCGTGTCGACGGTGACCGCCGGTCCTTCGAGGCCGAAGGTGTAGGAGATCCGGCCGGATGCGACGCTGCCCGCGCTGCCGATGCCGAGGTAGCCCTCGGTCTCCTCGGTGGGCTGCTGGACGCGGGAGCCGTAGTCGCGGTAGCTGGAGCCCACGAAGACCCCGGCCCGGCTGCCCTTCAGCGACGCCGGGTCGATACCGGCCCGCTCGAACGCCTCCCAGGAGATCTCCAGGAGCAACCGCTGCTGCGGGTCGATCGCCAGCGCCTCACGCGGGGAGATCCCGAAGAACGCCGGGTCGAAGTGGTCCGCGTCGTGCAGGAAGCCGCCGTGGCGGGCGTACGTCCGGCCGACCTTCTCCGGGTCGGGGTCGTACAGCTCGTCGAGGTCCCAGCCCCGGCCGGTGGGGAACTCGGTGATGGCGTCGGAGCCCGACGTCACCAGCCGCCACAGCTCCTCCGGGGTGGTGACGCCGCCGGGGTAGCGGCAGCTCATCGCGACGACGGCGATGGCGTCGTCGTCGGCCACCGTGGTCGGCGCCGATGCGGAGACCGGCGCGGGTGCGGAGGCCGGGACCGGTGCCGTACCGCCGAGTTCGGACCGTACGTGGTCCACCAGGGCGGTGACGGTGGGGTGGTCGAAGACCAGGGTGACCGACAGGCGCAGCCCGGTGGCCTCGGAGAGCCGGTTGCGCAGGTCGACCGCGGTGAGCGAGTCGAAGCCGAGGTCCTTGAAGACACGGTCGGGGTCGATGCCGTCGGGGTCGGGGTGGCCGAGGACGGCGGCGACCTCGGTGGCGACCAGGCGGGTCAGTTCCTCCTGCCGCTCCTGTGGGGACAGGGCCGCGAGGCGGGCGGCGAGGGAGTCCGCCTCCGTCTCCTGCCGGTCGGCGCCGGTGGCGGCCAGGACGTCGCGGGCGTCGGGCAGGTCGCGCAGGGCGGCGCTGGGCCGCAGGGCGGTGTAGGCCGGCGCGAAGCGGTCCCAGGCGAAGTCGCAGACCACCAGCCTGGGTTCGGACCGGCCCATGGCCTGTTCCAGGGCGGTGACCGCCAGCTCCGGGTCCATCGGCGGCAGTCCGTTGCGCACCAGCCGTTCGCGGGCCGAGTCGGCGGCGCTGTCGCCCGCCCACAGGCCCCAGGCCACGGAGGTGGCCGGCAGGCCGAGGGAGCGCCGCTGCTCGGCGAGGGCGTCCAGGAACGCGTTGGCCGCGGCGTAGCTGCCCTGTCCGGTGCCGCCGAGGGTGCCGGCGAGCGAGGAGAACAGGACGAACGCGGTCAGGTCCAGGTCGCGGGTGAGGGCGTCCAGGTTGAGGGCGGCGTCCATCTTGGGGCGCAGGACCCCGGCGGCCCGCTCGGGGGTGAGGGTGTCGAGGACACCGTCGTCCAGGAGGCCGGCGGCGTGCACGACGGTGCGCAGGGGGCGGTCCTCGGGGATGTCCGCGAGCAGGGCGGCGAGCGCGTCCCGGTCGGCGGCGTCGCAGGCGGCGACCGTCGTCTCCGCGCCGAGGCCGGCGAGTTCGGCGACCAGTTCCGCCGCACCGGGTGTGTC
Source organism: Streptomyces sp. NPDC030183 (assembly GCF_055573455.1). Classification (NCBI taxonomy): domain Bacteria; kingdom Bacillati; phylum Actinomycetota; class Actinomycetes; order Kitasatosporales; family Streptomycetaceae; genus Streptomyces; species Streptomyces sp. NPDC030183. Next base: position 149,438 of record NZ_JBVIBK010000005.1, on the reverse strand, counting down.
GGGGCCGCGGCGGCCGGTGAGCAGCAGGTGCCGGGCGCCGGAGCGGGCGAGCCTGCGGGCGACATGGGCGCCGAGGGCGCCGGTGCCGCCGGTGATCAGTACCGTGCCGTCGGGCTCGAAGGCGTCCGCCGTCGTCTCCTCGGCCGGCCGGGCCCGGACGAGCCTGCGGCCGTAGACGCCCGAGGGCCGGATCGCGATCTGGTCCTCGCCGTCGAGGCCCGCCAGTACGGCGGCCAGCCTGCCTCCGGCGCGTTCGTCGAGGTCGGAGGGCAGGTCGAGCATTCCGGCCCAGCGTTCCGGGTACTCCACGCCGGCCACGGCGCCGAGTCCCCACAGGGTCGCCTGGGCGGGTGCGGTGAGGGCGTCGGAGCGCCCGACGGACACCGCGCCGCAGGTCGCGGACCACAGGGGGGCGTTGATCCCGGCGTCGCCGAGCGCCTGGAGGAGGAGGGTGGTGAGGGCGAGCCCTGTCGGCAGAGCCGTCCCGTCGGTGTACGGCTGCTCGGCGAGGGCGAGCAGCGACAGCACGCCGCCGTCCGGGGCGGTCATGGCCCCCAGCCGGGCGGCGAGTTCGGCCCGGTCGGTGCCGGCGGTGCCGATCTCGACGGGTACGGCGGTGGCGCCGTGCCGTTCGAGGGCGCGCAGCGCGCCCGCCACCACGGGGTGGGTGGCGGCGCCGGCCGGTACGACGACCCACCAGGTGCCGGTGAGGGCGGGGGTGCCGGGGGTGAGGTGCAGGGGCTTGAAGGTGACGCGGTAGCGCCAGCCGTCGATGGTGGTGCGGCCGCGGCGGCCGCGCTGCCAGTCGGCGAGTGCGGGGAGCACCCCGTCGAGGGAGGCACGGGCCGTGGCGTCCTCGTCCGGCAGGTTCAGCGCGGCGGCGACGGCGGGCAGGTCGTGCCGTTCGACGGCGTCCCAGAAGGCCGTGTCGGCGGGCTGGGCACCGCCTTCCCCGGCAGCGGGCGCCGCCGTCGGCTCCAGCCAGTACCGGCGGCGCTGGAAGGCGTAGGTGGGCAGTTCGACGGGGCGGGCGTCGGTGCCCGCGAACACGGCCCGCCAGTCGACCGGGACACCGTGGACATGCGGCGCGGCGAGCGCCGTCAGGAACCGGCCGGTGCCGCCGTCGTCGGTGTGCAGCGTGCCCGTGACGAGCCCGGCGACGTCCGCCGCCTCCAGGCTCCTCTCCACCCACACCGCCAGCACCGGGTGCGGGCTGACCTCGACGAAGGTGTCGTGGCCGGCGTCGATCAGCGCGGCGACCGCGCGGTGGAACTCCACGGGCTCGCGGAGGTTGCGGTACCAGTACTCGGTGTCCAGGGCGGTGGTGTCGAGGGCGCCCCCGGTGACGGTGGAGTAGAAGGCGACGTCGGTTTGGCGCGGTGTCACCCCGGCGAGCGCGTCCAGCAGTTCCTCGCGCACCCCTTCCACCTGGGGCGAGTGCCCGGCGAAGGTGACGCCCGGGATCATCCACCGCATGACGCCGTCCTCGGACAGCCGGTCGCCGAACTCCTCCAGGGCCTCCGGGTCGCCGGAGACGGTCACGGCGGCGGGCCCGTTCACGGCGGCGACGGACAGCCGGTCGGCCCAGGGCGCCATCCGCTCGCGCACCTGGTCGCCGGGGAGGGCGACGAAGAGCATCGCGCCCCGGTCGACCAGCGCGGTCAGGATCCGGCTGCGCAGGGCGACGATCCTGGCGCCGTCCTCCAGGGACAGCGCCCCCGCCACCACGGCGGCGGCGATCTCCCCCTGGCTGTGCCCGATCACCGCCGACGGCTCGACACCGTACGACCGCCAGAGCGCGGCCAGCGACACCATCACCGAGAACAGCACCGGCTGGACGACGTCGACCCGGTCGAGCGGCGGGCTGTCGGGTTCGCCGCGCAGCACATCGGTCAACGACCAGTCGACGTACGGCGCCAGCGCCCGCTCGCACTGCGCCACCCGCTCCGCGAAGACCGGAGCCGCATCCAGCAGCCCCACCGCCATGCCCGCCCACTGCGAACCCTGACCGGGGAAGACGAAGACGGTACGGCCCGGGGTGGCCGCGGTGCCGTGGACCACGGCGGGGTCGTCCTGTCCGGCGGCGAGCGCGGCCAGGCCGGTGAGCAGGGTGGCGTGGTCGGCGCCGACGACGACGGCACGGTGTTCGAAGGCGGACCTGGCGGTGGCCAGGGTGAGGCCGACGTCGCGGGGCCGCAGTTCCGGACGGTCCGTCAGATGGGCGTGCAGCCGCGCGGCCTGCTCGCGCAGCGCTTCCGGGGTCCGGCCGGAGAGCAGCCACGGCACGGCGGTCGCGGGTGCGTCCCCCTCGGGCTCCGGCGCGGGCTCCTCGCCGTACGGCTCTTCGATGATCACGTGGGCGTTGGTGCCGCTGAGGCCGAAGGAGGAGACGCCGGCGCGGCGCGGGTGGCCGCCCCGGGTCCACGGCCGGGGCTCCGTCAGGAGTTCCACGGCGCCCAGGGACCAGTCGACGTTGGGGGTCGGCTCCTCGGCGTGCAGGGTGCGGGGCAGTACTTCGTGGCGCATCGCCTGGACCATCTTGATGATCCCGGCGACGCCCGCGGCGGCCTGGCTGTGCCCGATGTTGGACTTCAGCGAGCCGAGCAGCAGCGGCCGGTCCGCGGGGCGGTCCTGGCCGTACGTCGCGAGCAGCGCCTGCGCCTCGATCGGGTCGCCGAGCCGGGTGCCCGTCCCGTGCGCCTCCACGACGTCGACCTCGGCCGGTGCCACGCCCGCACCGGCCAGCGCGCTGCGGATGACCCGCTGCTGCGCCAGGCCGCTGGGGGCGGTCAGCCCGTTGCTGGCCCCGTCCTGGTTGACCGCCGAGCCTCGTACGAGGGCGAGCACGCGGTGGCCGTTGCGGCGGGCGTCCGACAGCCGCTCCAGGAGCAGCAGTCCGACGCCTTCGGCCATGCCGAAGCCGTCGGCGTCGGCGCCGAAGGACTTGCAGCGGCCGTCCGCGGCGAGACCGCGCTGCCTGCTGAAGCCGGTGAAGGACAGCGGGGTGCCCATGACGGTCACACCGCCCGCGAGCGCCAGGGAGCACTCGCCGGAGCGCAGGGCCTGGGCCGCCAGGTGGACGGCGACCAGCGAGGACGAGCAGGCCGTGTCGACGGTGACCGCCGGTCCTTCGAGGCCGAGGGTGTAGGCGATGCGGCCGGACAGGATGCTGGTGGAGATACCGGCGATGAGGTGCCCCTCGACCTCCTCGGGTACGTCGCTCAGGCCGCCGTAGCCCTGGTAGGCGGCGCCGGCGAACACGCCGACCTGGCCGCCGCGCAGGGAGGCGGGGTCGATGCCGGCCCGCTCCAGGGCCTCCCAGGAGGTCTCCAGGAGCAGCCGCTGCTGCGGGTCCATGGCCAGCGCCTCGCGGGGCGAGATCCCGAAGAAGGCGGGGTCGAACTGCCCGGCGTCGTAGAGGAATCCGCCTTCGGAGCTGTAGGTCGTGCCGGGCCGGTCGGGGTCGGTGTCGTAGAGGCCGTCCAGGTCCCAGCCGCGGTCGGCGGGCAGTGCGGAGATGACGTCCCGGCCCTCGACGACGAGCCGCCAGAGGTCCTCCGGGGTGCGGACGTCGCCGGGGTAGCGGCAGCTCATGCCGACGATGGCGATCGGGTCGTCGGCGTCGGCGGGCACATGGGCGGGGACGGCAGGCCCGGTCGGGGCGGCGGTGTCGGGGCCCAGGAGTTCTTCGCGCAGATGCCGGGCGAGCGCGTCGGCCGAGGCGTAGTCGAAGAGGACGGTGAGCGGGAGCCGCAGACCGGTGGCGCCGTTGAGCCGGTTGCGCATCTCCACGGCGGTCAGTGAGTCGAAGCCCAGTTCACGGAAGGCCCGTTCGGGGGCGATGGCGTCGGCGGAGCCGTGGCCGAGCACGGCGGCGGCGTGAGCGCGTACGAGGTCGGTGAGCAGGCGGTCGCGGTCGGCGGGGGGCAGGTCCGCGATGCGGTCGCGCAGCGAGGAGGCGGTGTCGTCGCCGTCCTGGCCGGGCGCGGTCTCCTCGGCGAGCGCGCGGCGGACCTCGGGCAGGTCGCCGATGAGCGGGCTGGGCCGGGCCGAGGTGAACACGGGCGCGAAGCGGTCCCAGTCGACGGCGGTGACGAGGACGACGGTCTCGTCGTCGGTCAGGACCTGCTGGAGCCCGGTCAGCGCGACCCGGGGGGCCATGAAGGGGATGCCCCGGCCGCGCAGCTGCTCCTCGACGAGGTTGGCGGCCATGCCCGCGCCGCCCTCGGGGTCCCAGATGCCCCACACCACGGAGGTGGCGGTGCGGCCCCGAGCGCGGCGCCGGTCCGCGAGCGCGTCGAGGTGGGCGTTGGCGGCGGCGTACGCGCCGTGGTCGCCGCTGCCCCAGACGCCGGAGATGGAGGAGAACAGGACGAAGGAGTCCAGGTCGTCCCGGTCGAAGACGGCGTCGAGGTTCTCCGCGCCGGCGACCTTGGCGTAGAGGATGTCGGCGAACTCGTCGGGGTCGGTGTCGGACAGCGGCACGAGCAGGCCCGTGCCGGCGGCGTGGATGACGGTCCTGATCCGGGAGCCGTCCTGTTCGATCCCGGCCACCAGTTCGGCGAGCCGGTCGCGGTCGGCGACGTCGCAGGCGGCGACGGTGACCCGGGTGCCGAGCGCGGTCAGTTCGGCGGTCAGCTCGGCCGCGCCGGGGGTGTCGGCGCCCCGGCGGCCGACCAGCACGAGGTGCTCGGCACCGCCCTCGGCCAGCCAGCGCGCTAGGTGCGCGCCCACGCCGCCGGTGCCGCCGGTGACCAGGACCGTGCCGCGCGGCTGCCAGGCGTCCGCGCGGGCGGGGTCGGCGGGGCGGGCGCGGACCAGCCGCCGGCCGTACGCGCCGGAGTGGCGTACGGCGACCTGGTCCTCGTCGTCCCGGCCGGCCAGGATGCCGCACAGCCGGGCGGCGGCCCGCTCGTCGAGCGTGTCGGGCAGGTCGACCAGACCACCCCAGCGCTGCGGGTGCTCCAGCGCGGCGCACCGGCCGAGGCCCCAGACCATGTGCTGTCCGGGACTGGTCACCGCGTCGTCGCGGCCCGTCGTGACCGCTCCCCGGGTGGCGCACCAGAGCGGGGCGGTGATGCCGGTGTCACCCAGGGCCTGCACGAGGGTCAGGGTGAGCGCGAGGCCGAGGGGAAGGTGGGGGTGGCTCGGGTGGGGGCGCTCGTCGAGGGCGACGAGGGAGAGGACGCCGTGGACGGGGCCGGTGCTCGCCTCGGACAGGTGCGCGGTCAGCGTGGCCCGGTCGGTGTGGGCCTCGGTCAGGACGACGGGCACGGGGTCGGCGCCGGCCTCGCGCAGCGCCCGGACGACGGCGTCCCGCACCGGGTCGCCCTCCGTGCCGTCGGTGACCGCCACCAGCCAGGTGCCGGTCGGGGCGGCGGCGGTGCGGCCGGCCGGGGCGTCGGCGAGGGGCCGCCAGTCGATCCGGTAGCGCCAGGAGTCCACGGTCGCGCGTTCGTCGCGCCGCCTGCGCCAGTCGGCCAGGGCGGGCAGGACGACGGTCAGCGGATCCTCGGGGCGGACACCGAGCGTCTTGGTGAGCGCCGGGAGATCCTGTCCGCCGACGCTCTCCCAGAAGGCGGCGTCCGCCGGGTCGGTGGCGCCGACGGTGTTCTCGGCGTCGGCCGAAGGCCGTTCCAGCCAGTACCTGCGCCGCTGGAAGGGGTACGTGGGCAGGTCGACGGTGTCGCCCGGCTGCCCGGCGAGCAGGGTGTCCCAGTCCGGCGCGAGTCCGCCCGTGTGGGCCTCGGCGAGGGAGAGCAGGAACCGGTCCAGGCCGCCCTGGTCGCGGCGGAGGGTGCCGACGGCGACGGCGTCGGACTCCTCGGCCTCGGCGGTCTGGCTGATGCCCACGGTGAGCACCGGGTGGGCGCTGGACTCGACGAAGAAGCGGAAGCCCTGGGCGAGCAGGGTGCGGGTGGCCTCCTCGAACCGCACGGTCTGCCGCAGGTTGCGGTACCAGTACTCGGCGTCCAGCGCGCCGGAGTCCTGCCAGTTCAGGTCCACGGTGGAGAAGAACGGCACCTGGCCGGCCGTCGGCTCGATGTCCGCGAGGCACTCCAGGAGCCGTTCGCGGATCTCCTCGACGTGCGCGGAGTGGGAGGCGTAGTCGACGGGGATGCGACGGGCCCGTACGTCGTCGGCCTGGAGCTCGGCCACCACGCCGTCGATCGCCTCGGTGTCGCCCGACAGCACCGTGGCTGCCGGGCCGTTGGCGGCGGCGACGGACAGCCGGTCGCCCCACGGGCCGAGATAGCCGGCCAACTCCCCCGGCGGCAGCGGGACGGAGGCCATTCCACCGCGTCCGGCGATGGCCGTGATGGCCTGGCTGCGCAGGGCGACGACCTTGGCGCCGTCCTCCAGGGACAACGCACCCGCCACGACAGCGGCGGCGATCTCACCCTGGCTGTGGCCGAGCACGGCGTCCGGCTCGACACCGGCCGAGCGCCACAGCGCTGCCAGAGAGACCATGACGGCCCACAGCGCGGGCTGGACCACGTCGACGCGTTCCAGGCCCTCGGACGAGGTCAGAGCCTCAGCCAGAGACCATGGAACGTAGGGGGCGAGAGCACGTTCGCACTCGATCATGCGGGCGGCGAACACCGGTGAAGAGTCGAGGAGTTCGAGGGCCATGCCGGTCCACTGGGTCCCCTGGCCGGGGAACACGAACACGGTCCGGCCGGCGGGTCCCGCGAGCCCTCGGACCAGGTTGGCGGCCTCGCCGCCGGTCGCCAGCGCGGTGAGTCCCGTACGGAATCCCTCGGCGTCGCCCGCGACCACCACGGCGCGGTGTTCGAACGGCGAGCGGCCGGTGGCGAGGGCGCGGGCGACGGCGCCCGGGATCAAGGCGTCCGCGTCGGCGAGGGCCAGCAGTTGGCGGGCCCGGTCGGTGAGGGCGTCCTCGCCACGGGCGGAGAGGACCCAGGGCACCAGCGGCAGGGGGGTGGCGGTTTCCGGAGCCTCCGGGGTCTCGGCGGACTCCGGTGCCTCCTCCAGGATCACGTGGGCGTTGGTGCCGCTCACACCGAACCCGGAGACGGCGGCCCGGCGGGGGCGGTCGGGGTCGAAGGCCCAGGGGCGTTCCTCCCTGAGGAGTTCGACCGCGCCCGTCGACCAGTCGACCTGCGGGGACGGCGCGTCCACGTGCAGCGTCCGGGGCAGTACCCCGTGCCGCAGCGCCTGCACCATCTTGATCACGCCACCCACCCCGGCAGCGGCCGAGGTGTGCCCGATGTTGGACTTGAGGGAGCCGAGCAGCAGGGGCCGGTCGGCGGGCCGGTCCTGGCCGTACGTCGCGAGCAGCGCCTGCGCCTCGATCGGGTCCCCGAGCCGGGTCCCCGTGCCGTGCGCCTCCACCGCGTCCACATCGCCGGGCAGCAGCCGGGCGTCCGCCAGCGCCGCCCGGATCACCCGCTGCTGCGAGGGACCGTTCGGCGCCGTCAGACCGTTGCTGGCCCCGTCCTGGTTCACCGCGCTGCCCCGCACCACCGCCAGCACCCGGTGGCCGTTGCGACGGGCGTCCGACAACCGCTCCAGCAGCAGCACACCCGCGCCCTCGGACCACGAGGTGCCGTCGGCGCCGGCCGCGAATGCCTTGCAGCGGCCGTCGGGTGCCAGGGCGCGCTGGCGGCTGAACGCGACGAACGGGTCGGGGTGCGGCATGACCGTGACACCGCACGCGAGGGCGAGGGAGCACTCGCCGGAGCGCAGCGCGCGTATCGCGAGATGCAGGGCGACCAGCGAGGACGAGCACGCGGTGTCGACCGTCACCGCCGGGCCCTCCAGGCCCAGGGTGTAGGAGATCCGGCCGGAGATCACACTGCCGGCGGTGCCCGTGTGGAGCAGGCCCTGGACGTCGGACCGGTCTCGGGAGCCGTCGCCGTAGTCGTTGGTCATGGCGCCGACGAAGACGCCGGTCGCGGAGCCCTTCAGGGCCGCCGGGTCGAGGCCCGCGCGTTCCAGCGTCTCCCAGGAGGTCTCCAGGAGGAGCCGCTGCTGCGGGTCGGTGGCGAGGGCCTCGCGCGGTGACATGCCGAAGAACGCGGCGTCGAAGTCCCCCGCCCGGTGCAGGAATCCGCCGTGCCGGGTGTAGGAGGTGCCCGGCCGGTCGGGGTCCGGGTCGTAGAGGGCGGCCGTGTCCCAGCCCCGGTCGGCCGGCCATTCGGAGATGGCGTCGGTGCCGGAGGACACCAGGTCCCACAACTGCTCGGGGTCGTCGGCGCCGCCGGGGTAGCGGCAGCTCATCGAGACGATCGCGATGGGCTCGTGCCTGGCGTCCTCCTCCTCGCGCAGCCGCTGGCGCGCCTGCCCGAGGTCCGCGGTCGCCCGCCTGAGGTACTCAAGAAGCTTCTGTTCGTCCGGCATCTTCGCGGTGCTCCTCAGGCCATTCCGAAGTTGTTGTCCAGCAGGTCGAACAGCTCGTCGGCGCTGGCCGAACCGATCGCGTCGGCGTCCGCCGGGCCGGTGTCGGGCGCTGTGCGCCGGGCCCAGGTCCGTACGAGGTCCTGCAGGCGCGCGCCGAGCTCGTCGGCGCCCTGGGCGCGCGGGTCGGCGGAGGTCAGGGCCGCCTCCAGCGCCCGGAGTTCGGCGAGCGCTGGGACGGCCGGTTGGGGACGGGCGCACAACCCGTCGTACAGGTGGTCGGCCAGGGCGGTGGGGGTGGGATGGTCGAACACCACCGTCGCGGCGATGGGGACACCGGTCGCCGTGCGCAGCCGGTTGCGGAAGGACACGGCGAGCATCGAGTCGAACCCGACGGCGGAGAACGCCTGGTCGGCCGGGACGGCCTGACGGCCGGTGTGGCCGAGGACGGCGGCCGCGTGGTCGCACACCAGGTCGAGCAGCAGACGGCGGCGCGCGGGTTCGTCCAACGGGTCGAGCCGGCGGGCGAGTTCGGCGGCCGCGTCGTCCTCGTCGTCCCGCGTGGTGTCGTCCGGGGCGGAGGCGGCCTCGGGCAGTTCGCTGAGCAGCCGCAGCGCGCGGGGGTCGGGCACGGCGGCCACGACGCGGTCCCAGCGGACGTCGGCGAGGATCGCGGCGGGTTCGTCGTGGTCCAGCGACTGCTGCAGGGCCGCGAGGACCGTGTCCGCTTCCAGGGGGCGCTCCACCGCGTCGGAGCCGGCGGGCGCGGGTTCCTGACCGCCGAGGGCGAGGGTGACGCAGCGGCTGCCCCGGTCCCGGCGGTCGCGGGCCAGCGCTTCGAGGGCGGCGTAGGCACTGGTGGCGGCGCCCCGCCGGGCGGCCCCCCAGACACCGCTCAGCGGGAACAGCACGGCGAGGGCGACGGAGTCCGGTGCGGGGTGGCCGTCGAGCAGCGCGTCGAGGTCGGCCACCGGGCCGAGGACGGAACGCAGGGCGCCCTCCAGGTCCTCGGGGGTGAGTTCGGCGAGCGACGCGCCGGGGTCATGGGCGCGGGCGAGGTGGACGGCGACGGTCAGGGGTGCTTCGCCGGGCAGGCCGGCCAGGGCGTCCGGGCCGTCGGGCACGGTCAACTCGGCTCCCAGTTCAGCGAGTTCGTCGCGCAGGGCGGCCACGGCCTCCTGATCCGCGTTCCGGTCCCCGGCCAGGACGACCTGGCGGGCGCCGCGCCGGGCCAGCCAGCGGGCGATGTCCGCGCCCAGCGTCCCGGTGTCGCCGGTGATCAGGGCGGTCCCTCCGGCCGGTGTCCGGTCGCGGCCCGCCGAGGCGTCGGGCGCCGGGGCGTGGACGAGTCGGCGCGCGTGAGCGCCGGTGGGCCGTACGGCGAGGTGGTCCTCCTCGTGACCGCCCGCGAGGAACGCGGCGAGGCGGCGTACCTCGTCGGGGCCGGGGTGCGGTGGCAGGTCGGCGATGCCGCCCCAGCGCCCGGGCTGTTCCAGGCCGACGACCCGGCCGAGCCCCCACAGCTGGGCCCCGCCCGGACGGGTGAGCCGCTCGTCGGGGTGGACGGCGACCGCGCCGCCGGTCACGCACCACAGCGGGGCGTCGATCCCCAGGGTGTCCAGGGCCTTGAGCAGTTCGAGGGTGGCGGCGGTTCCGGCGAGCACCAGGGCCTCCCGCGCCGCCGCACGCTCGTCCAGGGCCAGCAGGGACAGCACGCCGGACACCGGCCGGGCCGCGTCCGCGACGGAGTCGGCGACGTCCTGCGCCGTACGGGCCGCGTCGCCCGCGTCGACGGTGACGGTACGGGCCCGCGCACCCCCGAGCCGCAGCGCGTCCTGGCACGCGCCGACGAGCGGGTCGTCGGTGTGCTGCTTCGGTACGACGAGGAGCCAGTCGCCGTCGAGCGGCGCGGCGGGCGGGTCGGCCACCGGCTGCCAGTGGACCCGATAGCCGAGGGACCTTACGGCGTCCCGGTCGAGCCGGGCGCGACGCCAGCCGGACAGCACCGGCAGCACCTCGCGCAGCGCCGGGACGAAGCCCTCCGGTGTGGCGTCGGCGTCCGCGCCGAGGGCTGTGGCCAGCCCGGCCGGGTCGCCGCTGTCCACGGCCGCCCAGAAGCGGTCCTGTGCGGCGCCGTCCGCCAGGGCGGCCGCCGGGGCGGTGCGGCCCGGGGTGGGCAGCCAGAACCGGGTCCGCTGGAAGGCGTAGGTGGGCAGGGGGACGGGTCGGGCGCCGGGCGCGGCCTGGGCCACGACATCCGGCCAGGCCACCGGAGCTCCGGTGGTCCAGGCTTCGGCGAGCGAGGCGAGGAACCGCGCGGGGGTGCCGTCGTCGCGCCGCAACGTCCCTGCGGTGGTGACGGTCCGGCCCGCCCGTTCGGCGGTTCCCTCGACTCCGGCGGTGAGCACGGGGTGCGGGCTCGTCTCGACGAAGAGGTCGAACCCGGCGTCCAGCAGCCGTGCGGTGGCCCGCGCGAACTCGACGGGTTCGCGCAGGTTCCGGTACCAGTAGTCCGCCGTCAGCAGCGATCCGTCGAGGGGTTCGCCGGTGACCGTGGAGTACAGCGGTGTCCCGCCCGTGCGGGGCGTCACGTCGGCCAGTGCGGCCAGCAGGTCGTCGCGGACCCGGGCCACCTGGGCCGAGTGGGCCGCGTAGTCGACGGGGATGCGCCGGGCCCGTACGCCGTCCCTCTCGCAGGCCGCGAGGAGGTCCGTGAGCGCGTCCGTCCGGCCGGCCACCACCACCGCGTCGGGGCCGTTCACGGCGGCCACGCAGACCTGGTCGCCGTGGGGTGCCAGGAGGGCTCGGGCCCGGTCCTCGGAGACGGCGAGGGACACCATGCCGCCGGCCCCGGCCAGCGCCACGAGGGCCCGGCTGCGCAGGGCGACGACCTTGGCCCCGTCCTCCAGGGACAACGCCCCCGCCACCACGGCGGCCGCGATCTCCCCCTGGCTGTGCCCGACCACTGCCGACGGCTCCACGCCGCAGGACCGCCACAGCGCGGCCAACGACACCATCACCGCCCACAACGCGGGCTGCACCACATCCACCCGCTCCAACGAGGGCGCACCGGGCTCACCCCGCAGCACACCGGTCAACGACCAGTCCACGTACGGCGACAGCGCCCGCTCGCACTGCGCCACCCGCTCCGCGAAGACCGGAGCCGAGTCCAGCAGATCCGCCCCCATCCCCGCCCACTGCGACCCCTGACCGGGAAAGACGAAGACGGTGCGGCCGCCGCCGCGGGCCTGTCCCTCGACGGCCCCGGACGCGGCCGACCGGTCCGCGAGGGCGGCCAGCGCGTCCAGCAGTTCACGGCGGCCGGTGCCGACGACGACGGCCCGGTGCGGGAGGGCGGACCTGGTGGTCGCCAACGCGTGGGCGACGTCGGCGGGTCGCAGTTCGGGTCGGTCGGTGAGGTGGGCGTGCAGCCGCGCGGCCTGTGCGCGCAGGGCCGGCTGCGAGCGGGCGGACAGGAGCCAGGGCAGCGCGGGCGACGAGGGGGCGTCGTGCCGGGCGCCGCTGTCCTGAGCGGCGGTCGGCTCCGGGATGGCCGGCTCCGGGGGCGCCTCCTCCAGGATCACATGGGCGTTGGTGCCGCTCATGCCGAACGCCGAGACTCCGGCGCGCCGGGGGCGGCCGGGGGCCGCCCAGGGGCGGGCCCGGTCGAGGAGCCGGACGGCGCCGCCGGACCAGTCGACCCGGGAGGTGGGTTCGGCGGCGTGCAGGGTCCTGGGCAGCGTTCCGTGCCCCATGGCCAGGACGGTCTTCATCAGTCCCGCGACGCCCGCCGCGGCCTGGGTGTGGCCGAGGTTGGACTTCAGCGAGCCCAGCCAGAGCGGCCGGTCCGCCGGGCGGCCCTGGCCGTAGGTGGCCAGCAGTGCCTGTGCCTCGACGGGGTCGCCGAGGACGGTGCCGGTGCCGTGTGCCTCGACCATGTCGACGTCGGCGGTGGTCAGTCGGGCGTGGGCGAGTGCCTCGCGGATCACCCGCTGCTGGGCGAGGCCGTTGGGGGCGGTGAGGCCGTTGCTTGCGCCGTCCTGGTTGACCGCCGTACCCCGGACCAGGGCGAGCACGGGGTGGCCGAGGCGCCGGGCGTCGGACAGCCGCTCGACGAGGATCATGCCGGCACCCTCGCCCCAGCCGGTGCCGTCGGCGCCGTCGGCGAACGAGCGGCAGTGGCCGTCGGGCGAGAGACCGCCCTGCTTGCTGAACTCCACGAACACGTCCGGGGCGGCCATCACGGCGGCGCCGCCGACGAGCGCGAAGGAGCAGTCACCGGCGCGCAGCGCCTGACCGGCGAGGTGCAGGGCGACCAGTGAGGAGGAGCAGGCGGTGTCGAGGGTGACGGCCGGGCCCTCGATGCCGAGCGTGTAGGCGATCCGGCCGGACGCCACGCTGGTGACGTTGCCGCTCAGCAGGTGCCCTTCGACTCCGTCGGTCGCCGTGCCCGGTCCGGTGCCGTAGCCCTGGGAGGCCACGCCGACGAAGACGCCACCGCGGCTGCCGCGGACCGACAGCGGGTCGATCCCGGCGCGTTCGAGGACCTCCCAGGACGTCTCCAGGAGGAGCCGCTGCTGCGGGTCCATGGCCAGCGCCTCACGGGGTGAGATCCCGAAGAAGGCGGCGTCGAAGTCGCCCGCCCCGTCGAGGAATCCGCCGCCGGAGCTGTAGAAGGTGCCCGGCCGGTCCGGGTCGGGGTCGTACAGGGAGTCCAGGTCCCAGCCCCGGTCGGTGGGGAAGGCGCCGATGGCGTCCACCTCGTCGGTCACCAGCCGCCACAGGTCCTCCGGGGCGCGCACGCCCGCGGGGAAGCGGCAGGCCATCGCGACCACGGCGAGCGGGTCGTCGGCGGGATCGGTGACGTGCGGGGCCGGGGGTGCGGTGGTGTCCGGGTCGGCGGGGGGTCGTGCGGCGCCCGTGAGGCCCTCGCGGATGTGCCGGGCGAGGCCGGTCGCCGTGGGGTGGTCGAAGAGGCCGGTGACCGGGAGGCGGAAGCCGGTGGCGGCGACGAGCCGGTTGCGGAGTTCGACGGCCGTGATGGAGTCGAAGCCGATGTCGCGCAGCGGGCGTTCGGGGTCGACGCGTCCGGCAGATCCGTGGCCGAGGATCGCCGCCGCCTCGGTGGTGATCAGTTCGACGAGTAGCCGGTCGCCCTCAGCCTCGGGGAGAGCCGTGAGCCGGTCGCGCCACCGGCCGGCGTGGTCCTCCGGTGCTGCGGTGCCGGCCGGCGGCCGGCCCTCGAACGGTTCGGGGGCAACGGCGGTCCCGGCGGTCTCGGGGAGTGTCTCCAGGAGCCTGCTGGGGCGTCCGGAGGTGAAGACGGGGACGAAGCGCCGCCAGTCCACGTCGGCGACGACGACCTCGGTGCGTCCCGTGTCCAGGGCCTGGCGGAGTGCGGTCAGCGCCGTTTCGGGCCGCAGGCCGACGAGGCCCTGCCGGCGCAGCCCGGCGCCGGCGTCGCCGTCGGCCATGCCGGTGCCCTCCCAGGGGCCCCACGCGACGGAGAGCGCGGTGCGCCCGTGGGCCCTGCGCCGGGCGGCGAGGGCGTCCAGGTGCGCGTTGGCGGCGGCGTACGCGGCCTGGCCGCCGCTGCCCCAGGTGCCCGCGATGGAGGAGAACAGCACGAAGGCGTCGAGCGGTTCGTCGGCGAGGAGTGCGTCGAGGTGGTCGGCTCCGTCCGCCTTGGCGGCCAGTTCGGCGTGGAGCTGTGCGGGTGTGCACTGCTCGGTGCGGGTGTCGGAGACGGTGCCCGCGGCGTGGAAGACCGCGCGCGGTGTGTCCCCGGCCGCCCGGAGCCGCTCGACGAGCGCGGCCGTCGCGGCCCGGTCGGCGAGGTCGCAGGCGGCCACGGTGACCCGGGCCCCCGCCTGCTCCAGCTCGGCCACGAGCGCCGCCGCGCCGGGGGCGGCCGTTCCCCGCCGGCCGGCCAGCACGAGGTGCCCGGCCCCTTCCCGGGCCAGCCAGCGGGCGACGTGCCGCCCGATACCGCCCGTGCCGCCGGTGACCAACACGGTTCCCCGGGGGCGCCAGCCGGTGGGGGCCGGTACGGCGTCGGTCGGGGCCGGTACGGCGTCGGGGGTGACATCGTCGCCGGTGGCGGCGGCATCGGCGACGGCGATGACACGGCCGCCGGAGGCCGGGAGGCCCGCCGGGGCGCCTACCAGCCGTCGGCCGAGCAGACCGGACGGGCGGATCGCGATCTGATCCTCACCGGCGAGCCCTGCCGTCGAGCCGTCGCCGTGCCCGGCGTCGACGCCGTCCGCACCCCTCAGGCACGCGCACAGACCGCGCAGGGCGGCGGGGTCGAGCCGTTCGGGGAGGTCGACCAGGCCGCCCCAGCGGTCGGGGTGTTCCAGGGCGGCGACCCTGCCGAGTCCCCACACCCGGGCCTGGGCGGGCGACGGCGGCGTGTCCTGGCCCGCCCCGACCGCGCCGGACGTGACGCACCACAGCCGGGCGCGGCTGCCGGTGTCGCCGAGGGCCTGGAGAAGGGTCAGGGTGAGGGCGAGCCCCGCCCCGAGCGGAGCGTCGTCCGGGTGCGGGAGGTCGGTCAGCGCCAGCAGCGAGAGCACACCGGTGGCCCCGGCGGGGAGCCGTTCGGCCAGTTCCGCGCGTCCGGCGCCGGCGGCGATCCGGACGACGGTCGTCTCGGCGCCGTGCTCCGCGAGGGCTCGTTCGACGGCCGCGGCCGTCTCCGTGACCGCGGGGTCGTCCGGCACCGCGAGGAGCCACGACCCGGACAACCGGATGCGGGCGGGCAGGGCCAGCGGCTGCCATGCGACGCGGTAGTGGTGTCGGGCGGCGGCCGACTCCTGGTCCCGGCGCGCACGCCAGGCGGACAGCGCGGGCAGTACGTCCCCGAGCGGCGCCCGTTCGTCGAGTCCCAGCAGCGAGGCGACCGACGGTGCGTCGGCCGTGCCGACCAGGTCCCAGAAGGCGTCGGAGCCCGAGGGGGCGCCGTCCTCACCCTTCCGGGCGGCCGGGCGCGGCCAGAACCGTTCGTGCTGGAAGGGGTAGGTGGGCAGGTCGACATGCGGGGCGGTGGTGTCCCCGTGCCCGGCGGTCCAGTCGACGGCGACCCCGCGGACGTGCAGGCGGGCGAGGGCCGCGACGACCGAGGCCCCCTCCGGCTGTCCCTTGGGCAGCAGCGGGACCGCCGCGACGCCGGGCCCGTCCTCCGGCAGACAGGCCGGCACCAGGGCGGAGAGCACGCCGCCCGGCCCGGCCTCCAGGAACGTCGTCGCCCCCTCGTCGGCCAGTCGCCGTACGCCGTCCATGAACCGCACCGCGCCGCGCACGTGCCGCACCCAGTACTCCGGGGAGCACAACTCGGCGGCGGAGGCGGGCTCACCGGTGAGGTTGGAGATCACGGGGATGCGGGGCTCGGCGTACGACAGGCCCTCGGCCACCTCGCGGAAGGCGTCGAGCATGCCGTCCATCCGGGCGGAGTGGAACGCGTGGCTCACCGTGAGCCGCCGGGTCCGGCGCCCCTGGCGGCGGAACTCCTCGGCCGCGCGCAGGACGGCGTCCTCGTCACCACTGAGCACGGTTGCCGCCGGTCCGTTGACGGCCGCGATGCCGACCGTGCCGTCGGCGGCCTCTCGGAGGAGACCGAGTTCGCCGAGCACCCGGAGCACTTCGTCCTCGCCGGCCTCGACCGCCACCATGGCGCCGCCGCCGGGCAGTTCGTCCATGAGACGGCCGCGGGCGGCGACCAGGGCGCAGGCGTCGGGCAGGTCCAGCACCCCGGCGACGTGCGCGGCGGCGAGTTCGCCGACCGAGTGGCCGATGAGCAGGTCCGGGACGACTCCCCAGTGGTCCAGCAGCCGGAACAGGGCCACCTCCAGCGCGAACAGCGCGGGCTGGGTGTACCGGGTGCGGTGCAGCAGCGGGGCCCGCTCGTCGTCCTCGGCGGCGAACAGGATGTCCCGCAGCGGCAGGTCGAGGTGGGGGGCGAAGTGGGCGAGTACGTCGTCCAACGCGTCGGCGAACACCGGCTCGTCGCGGTAGAGCGCGGCTCCGGCGGCGGCCCGCTGGCTTCCCTGACCGGGGAAGAGCAGGACGGTACGCCCGGGTGCCGCCAGGCCGGTGACCAGATCCGGGTCCGACGTCCCGGCGGCCAGGGCGCCCAGCGCGCGGCGCGCGGCCGACTCGTCGTTCCCGGGCACGGCGGCCCGGTGCTCCAGGGCGGCCCGTCCGCGGACGAGGGCCAGGGCCACGTCGGGCAGCGGGGTGCCGGGGCCGGTGTCGAGGTGGGCGAGCAGTCGGGCGGCCTGGTCGCGCAGCGCGGCCGGCGTCCGGGCGGACAGCAGCAGCGGCAGCGTCCGGGCCGGGGAGGGGCGGGTCCGCCCCGCGCCACCGGTCGCGGTCTGTCCGGCCGGGCCGTCCGCATCGCCCGCATCGGGTGCCTGTTCCACGATCACGTGTGCGTTGGTGCCGCTGATGCCGAACGAGGAGACGCCGGCGCGGCGCGGGCGCCCGGTCCGGGGCCAGAGGGTGTGCTCGCCGAGGAGCCGCAGGCCCGCCGTGTCCCAGTCGATGTGGGTGCTGGGTTCGTCGGCGTGCAGGGTCCGGGGCAGTTCGCCGTGGCGCAGGGCGAGCACCATCTTGATGACGCCCGCGACACCGGCGGCGGCCTGGGTGTGGCCGATGTTGGACTTGACCGAGCCCAGCCACAACGGCTCGTCGGCGGTCCGTCCGGCGCCGTACACGGCCTGGAGGGCCTGGGCCTCGATGGGGTCGCCGAGCCGGGTGCCGGTGCCGTGCGCCTCCACGGCGTCGATCTCCGCGGCCGTGAGCCGGGCGTCGGTGAGCGCGGCCCGGATGACGCGCTGCTGGGCCGGCCCGCTGGGCGCGGTCAGGCCGTTGCTGGCGCCGTCCTGGTTGACGGCGGTGCCGCTGAGCACGGCGAGCACCCGGTGGCCTTCGCGGCGGGCGTCCGAGAGGCGTTCGAGGAGGAGCATGCCGATGCCCTCGGCCCAGCCCGTGCCGTCGGCGCCGGCCGCGAACGCCTTGCAGCGGCCGTCCGGGGCCAGTCCGCGCTGGCGGCTGAACTCGACGAACAGCTTGGGCGTGGTCATGAGGGTGACACCCCCGGCGAGGGCCTGCGCGCACTCGCCCCGGCGCAGGGCCTGGGCCGCCAGGTGCAGGGTCACCAGCGAGGAGGAGCACGCGGTGTCCACGGTCAGCGCGGGCCCGTCGAGGCCCAGTTCGTACGAGATCCGGCCCGACATCACGCTGGCGGTGTTGCCCGTCATGACGTGGCCCTCGGAGACGCCGGGCGCGCCGTCGAGGGCGCCGGGGTAGTCCTGGCCGTTGGTGCCGACGAACACGCCGACCGGGCGGCCGCGCAGGGCGGTGGGGTCGATACCGGCGTGTTCGACGGTCTCCCAGCAGGTCTCCAGGAGCAGCCGCTGCTGCGGGTCCATGGCCAGGGCCTCGCGGGGCGAGATCCCGAAGAAGGCGGCGTCGAAGCCTCCGGCGTCGTGGAGGAATCCGCCGCGCCGGCTGTAGGTGGTGCCGGGCCGGTCCGGGTCGGGGTCGTAGAGGCGGTCGGTGTCCCAGCCCCGGTCCGGCGGCCAGTCGGCGATGACGTCCCGTCCCTCGGTGAGCAGCTGCCAGAAGGCGTCCGGGCCGTGGACGGCGCCGGGGAAGCGGCAACCGATGCCGATGATCGCGATCGGGTCGTCGTCGACGGCGGCCGTCCCCCCGGGGAGGGCCGCGCCGGCCTCCTCGGTCGGGGGGTCCGACGGGGCGAGTTCGGCGAGGAGATGGGTGGCCAGTGCCTGGGGTGTGGGGTGGTCGAAGAGGAGGGTGGTGGGCAGCCGCAGTCCGGTGGCTGTGCCGAGCCGGTTGCGCAGTTCCACGGCGGTGAGCGAGTCGAAGCCGAGTTCGGCGAAGGCCCGGCCGGGGGCGATGTCGGTGGCCGCGCCGTGGCGCAGCACCGTCGCGGCGTGGGTGCGCACGAGGTCGGTGATGTGGCGGGACCGTTCGGCGGCGGGGAGCGCGGCGAGTTGCCCACGCAACTGCCCGTCCTGCCCGTCCTGCTCGGCGGGTCCGGCCGGTGCCGGGGTCCGCGCGTCGGCGGATCCGGGCAGGCAGCTCAGCAGCGCCGTGGCGCGCAGTCCGACGGCCTCCCGGAAGCGCTGCCAGTCCACGTCGGCGACGACGCAGAGTTCGTCGTGGTCCGCGAGGGCGGCCGTCATGGCCCGGACGGCCGCCCGGGGTTCCATGGGGGTGATGCCGAGGCGGCGGAGGCGGTCGGCGATCCGGTCGTCGACCATGCCGCCGCCGCCCCAGGCGCCCCAGGCGAGGGAGGTGCCGGGCAGTCCGGCGGCCCGGCGTTCGGCGACCAGGGCGTCGAGCGCGGCGTTGGCGGCGGCGTAGTTTCCCTGGCCGGCGCTGCCGAGGACGCCCATGAAGGAGGAGAACACGACGAAGTCGGCGAGGCCGATGCCGTCGGTGACCTCGTGCAGGGCGCGGGCGGCGGTGACCTTGACGCGCATCAGGGTGGCGAGGCGGGCCGGGTCGAGGGCGTCGAGGGTGCCGTCGTCGAGGACCCCGGCGGCGTGCACGACCGTGGTGAGCGGTTCCTCCTCGGGGATCGCGGCGACGACCGCCGTCAGCTGCGCGCGGTCGGCGACGTCGCAGGCGGCGAGGGTCACCCGTGCGCCGAGCGCGGTGAGTTCGGCGCGCAGTTCGTCCGCGCCGGGGGCGTCGGGGCCGCGGCGGCTGAGCAGCAGCAGGTGGGCGGCTCCCCGCTCGGCGAGTTCGCGGGCGACCTGGGCCCCGATCCCGCCGGTGCCGCCGGTGATGAGTACGGTGCCGCTCGGGCTGTGGTGGGCCTCGGCCGCGCGGCCGGGACCGACCGGGAGCAGGCGGCGCCCGTAGACGCCGGAGGAGCGCACGGCGACCTGGTCCTCGTCGGTGACGACGGCGAGGACCGCGCCCAGCCGGTCCGCGGCCCGCTCGTCGAGCACGGCGGGCAGGTCGACGAGGCCGCCCCAGTGGCCGGGCCGTTCCAGGGCGACCGTCCGGCCCAGTCCGGTGACCGCGGCCTGCGCACTGGTGCCCGGCCGCTCGCCGCCGCCCACGGCCGCCATGGCCCGGGTGGCGCACCACAGCGGGGCGTCCGTGCCGGTGTCGCCGAGTGCCTGGACGAGGGCGAGGGTCAGGGACAGCCCGGCGGGCACGTCGGGATGGGCGGGGTGCGGGCGCATCTCCTCGGCCAGCAACGAGAACACGCCGGCCACGGGGTCCGCGCCCGACGCGGCACGCAGGGAGGCCGCGAGGGATTCCCGGTCCTGGTCGGGGGCGGAGACGACGACGGGGACCGGTTCGGCCCCGGCCGCCGTCAGCGCGGCCAGCACATCGGCGCCGCTGTCGGCCGCCGGAAGCACGACGAGCCACCGCCCGGACAGCGACGCCCTCGGCGCGAGCGTCAGCGGACGCCATCCCACCCGGTGACGCCAGCTGTCGGCGCGCCGCCCCCGGATGCGTTCGGAACGCCACGCGGACAGGGCGGGCAGCACCTCACCCACCGCCCCGGGGTCGACCCCCAGGGTGTCGGCGAGGGCCGCTGAGTCCTGGGCCTCGATCTCGCGCCACAGTCCGTCGTCGGCCGGGGCGGCGGAGTCCGACGCCCGCGGGGCCTCCAGCCAGTAGCGGCGGCGCTGGAACGGGTAGGTGGGCAGGTCCACGAGACGGGCACCGGTGCCGGCGAGGGCCGGCTTCCAGTCGACGGGGAGCCCGCGTACGAAGGCTTCGCCGAGCGCGTGGTGCAGGCGCCGCAGCCCGCCCTCGTCACGCCGGAGCGTACCGAGCACCACGGCCTCGCAGCCCGCCTCGTGGACGGTCTCCTCGATGCCCATGGTGAGCACGGGGTGCGGGCTGACCTCGATGAACCCCGTGTACCCGGACTCGGCGAGGGTGCGGACGGCGGGTGCGAAGCCGACGGTGGCCCGCAGGTTGCGGTACCAGTAGTCGGCGTCCATCCGGGCGGTGTCCTGCCAGCCGCCCTCGACGGTGGAGTACAACGGCACGTGGGCGGCCGTCGGCCGCAGTCCGACCAGGGCATCCAGGAGCGTCTCGCGAATCTCCTCCACGTGGGCGGAGTGCGAGGCGTAGTCGACGTCGATGCGCCGGGCCCGTACGCCCTGGGCCTCGCAGTGCGCGAGCAACGCGGCCAGGGCGTCGGGGTCGCCGGACACCACCCCGGCGGAGGGGGCGTTGACGGCGGCGACCGACAGTCCGGGGCGGTCGGCGAGCAGGTCGGTCAGGCGGTCGTGCGCGAGGGCCACGGAGACCATGCCGCCGCGTCCGGCCAGCACACCCAGCGCCTGGCTGCGCAGGGCCACGACCTTGGCCCCGTCCTCCAGGGACAGCGCGCCCGACACGACGGCGGCGGCGATCTCACCCTGGCTGTGCCCCATGACCGCGTCCGGCACCACACCGAACGACCGCCACACCGCCGCCAGCGACACCATCACCGCGAAGAGGGCGGGTTGGACCACATCGACGCGTTCCCACGCCTGTCCCGAGCGCACGGCGTCCAGCAACGACCAGTCCACGAACGGTGCCAGAGCCCGCTCGCACTCCTCCATCCGGGCCGCGAACACCGGCGACTCCGCCAGCAGCTCCGCCGCCATGCCGGTCCACTGCGAACCCTGACCGGGGAAGACGAACACGACCGGTCCGGTGGCGGCGGCCTCGCCCGCCACCACGTCCGCGCCGGGCTCACCGTCGGCGAGCGCCGCGAGCCCTTCCTCCCATGCCCGCCGGTCCCCGCCGAGGACGGCACGGTGGTCGAACAGCGAACGGGACGTCAGCAGGGAGAAGGCGAGGTCGCGGGCGGCGGGCCCGGCGGTGTCCCGCAGCAGGGGCAGCAGGCGACGTGCCTGGTCGCGCAGTGCGTCCGGGGTACGGGCGGAGAGCACCAGCGGCACGGGGGAGGTGTCGGGCTCGGGCGTCGCTTCCGGTTCGGGGGTCGCTTCCGGTTCGGGGGCGGGCGGCGCTTCCTCCAGGACGAGGTGGGCATTGGTGCCGCTGATCCCGAACGACGACACCCCCGCCCGACGCGGACGCCCCTCGACCGCCTCCCACTCCCGCTGCTCCGTCAGCAACTCCACGCCACCCGAAGCCCAGTCCACCAACGGCGTCGGCTCATCCACATGCAA
This sequence comes from Streptomyces sp. NPDC030183, assembly GCF_055573455.1. Classification (NCBI taxonomy): domain Bacteria; kingdom Bacillati; phylum Actinomycetota; class Actinomycetes; order Kitasatosporales; family Streptomycetaceae; genus Streptomyces; species Streptomyces sp. NPDC030183. The sequence goes on along the minus strand of NZ_JBVIBK010000005.1, from coordinate 127,899 downwards.
CGTCCTCGGCAACGCACGCCGTTGAAGCGCCATCACCATCTTGATCACACCAGCCACACCCGCAGCCGCCTGAGCATGCCCGATGTTCGACTTCAACGACCCCAGCCACAACGGCCGCCCCGCCGCACGATCCCGCCCATACGTCGCCAGCAACGCCTGCGCCTCGATCGGATCACCCAACCGCGTCCCAGTCCCGTGCGCCTCCACCACATCCACATCAGCAGCGGACACACCCGCCGACGACAACGCCGCCCGGATCACCCGCTCCTGCGCCGGACCACTCGGCGCCGTCAACCCATTACTCGCACCGTCCTGATTGACCGCACTCCCCCGCACCACCGCCAACACCCGATGCCCCAGACGACGGGCATCCGACAACCGCTCCAACACCAGCAGCCCCACCCCCTCCGCCCACCCCGTCCCGCCGGCCGACGCCGCGAACGACCGACACCGCCCATCCACCGACAACCCACGCTGCCGCGAAAACTCCACAAACGTCCCCGGCGACGACATCACCGTCACCCCACCCGCCAACGCCAGCGAACACTCCCCCGCCCGCAACGCCGACACCGCCAGATGCACCGCCACCAACGACGACGAACACGCCGTATCCACCGTCACCGCAGGACCCTCAAGCCCCAACGAAAACGCCACCCGACCCGACAGGACGCTGCCGGCACCGCCGGTCAGCCGCTGGCCGTCCACGCCTCCGGCGGGTATGTGCAGTGCGGGTCCGTAGTCGTGGTACATGATTCCGGCGAAGACTCCGGTGCGGCTGCCCCGCAACGCGTGCGGATCGACACCCGCAGACTCCACCGCCTCCCACGACGCCTCCAGCAACAACCGCTGCTGCGGATCCATCGCCAACGCCTCACGCGGCGAGATCCCGAAGAACTCCGCGTCGAACTCCGCCGCATCATGCAGAAACCCGCCATGCCGCGTGTACGACGTCCCCGGCCGATCCGGATCCGGATCGAACAACCCCTCCACATCCCAACCCCGGTCCACCGGAAACCCCGACACACCGTCCCGGCCCTCCGCCACCAACTCCCACAACCCGGCAGGCGACTCCACCCCACCCGGCAGCCGGCACGCCATCCCCACCACCGCCACCGGCTCCCCCACACCGGCCTGGAGTTGCCGGTTCTCGCGGCGCAGCCGGGCGGTTTCCTTGAGGGCGTCCCTGAGCGCCTCCACGACGGTCGTGTCGGAGGAGGACGACGGCGTTCGGGTCATGAGCTTTCTTCTCCCAGTGCTGTTCAGGACTCGATGCCTTCGCGGGCCATCCGGACCAGTTCCGCCACATCCATGGCGTCGATCAGTTGTTCCTCGGCGGCCAGTTCCTCCGCGTCGGCCGCGGGGTCCGATCCGTCGGGGACGGTGTCGTGAGCCCGGTCCTCCTCGCTCTCCGTGACCTCCGGGCCTGCGGCGGGGAAAAGTTCGGCCCGGAGCCGTCCGGCCAGTGCGGTGGGGGTCGGATGGTCGAAGACGACGGTCGCGGACAGCCGTAGTCCGGTCGCCCTGCCGAGCCGGTTGCGCAGTTCCACGGCGCTGAGGGAGTCGGCGCCGAGTTCCTTGAAGCTCCTGCGCGCGTCGACCGTCTCCGCGCGGTCGTAGTTCAGGACGGCGGCGGCCTCGGTCCGCACCAGGGCGAGCAGTTGCTTCTCCTGCGCGGCGGCGTCGAGTTCGGTGAGGCGGGCCATGAGCCGGTCGCCCGGCGCTTCGCCGGACGGGCTCGGGCCGGGGCCCGCCGCTTCGCGGACGCGCGCCGGGACGAGTCCGCGCAGCAACGGCGGTACGCCGGTGCCGGCGGCCCGTAGCGCGGCGGTGTCGAGGGCGAGCGGCACCGGGCAGGCGTCGCCGGAGGCCAGCGCGGCGTCGAGGAGGCGCAGACCCTGGTCGGGGGTGAGCGCGTGGATGCCCGCGCGGGCGAACCGGCGGCGGTCCGCCTCGCCGAGTCCGGCGGCCATGCCGCCCTCCGCCCACGGGCCCCAGGCCAGTGAGGTGGCCACGAGACCGCGGGCGCGCCGATGCTGTGCCAGGGCGTCCAGGCAGGTGTTGGCCGCCGCGTAGTTGGCCTGTCCCGCGCCGCCGAGCAGGCCCTGCACGGAGGAGAAGAGGACGAAGGCGGCCAGGTCGAGATCGCGGGTCAGGTCGCTGAGGTGCCGGGCGGCGTCCGCCTTCGGCCGGAGGACCGCTTCGAGGCTCTCGGGAGTGAGGGCGTCGAAGACGCGGTCGTCCAGGACACCGGCGGCGTGGACGACGGCCCTCAGCGGACGGTCCGCGGGCACGGTGGCGAACAGTGCCGCGAGCGCCGCACGGTCGGCGACGTCGCAGGCGGCGAAAGTGGCTCTGGCTCCCAACTCGCCCAGTTCCTGGCGGAGTTCGACGGCGCCCGGGGCGGCGGCGCCGCGTCGGCCGACGAGCAGCAGATCGCGTACGCCGTGCTCGGTGACCAGGTGGCGGGCCACGGCGGCGCCCAGGGCGCCGGTCGCGCCGGTGATCAGTACGGTGCCGTCCGCCGGCCACGGCCCCTCACCGGGCCCGGGAGGCACGGGCGTCGTGGCACGTGTCATTCGGGGGGCGAGTACGCGCCCGGCACGGACGGCGAGTTGGGCTTCGCCCGAAACCTCCGCGGCGGCGAGGGCGGCCGCCATGACCCGCCGCGAGGCGGGTTCGTCGTCGAGGTCGAGCAGGATGATCCGGTCCGGGTGCTCGGTCTGTGCCGTGCGGACGAGCCCCCAGACAGCGCTGTGCGCGAGGTCGGGCACGTCCTCGTCGGGCCCCGCGGCGACCGCGCCCCGGGTGACGACGACCAGACGGGAGGCGGCGAAACGCTCGTCGGCCAGCCAGCCCTGGGCCAGGGCCAGCGCACGCCCGGCGGCCCGTGCCACGTCCGTACCGTCCGGGGAGGAACCGGTCAGGGGTGCCAGGACGACGGCCGGGACGTCCGCCGTACGGTCGATGTCCTCGGCGAGCGCCGGAAGATCCGGATGGGTCCGGACATCTGCACCGGCGGCCGTCGGCGCTCCGGCCATGCGGGCCGCGTCGGCCGCGTCGCCGACGACCGCCCACCGCTCGGGGGTCGCGCCGGAGCCCGGACCGGCGATGCCGGGCAGCACAGTCCACTCCACCCGGTACAGCGGGTCACGTCCCCCGCGCTGTGCCGCGCGGAGTCGCTCGGCGGAGACCGGCCGCCGCGACAGCGCGCCGACCGACGCCACCGTACGACCCGCCGCGTCGGCGAAGGCGAGCGTGACCGCGTCGGGTCCGGCGGGTGCCAGCCGGACGCGTGCCACGGTGGCCCCGGCCGTGTCCAGGCGTACCCCGCTCCACGCGAAGGGCAGCCGGGTCTCGTCGCCGCCGGGCAGCGCGCCCAGTTCGATGGCGTGCAGTGCGGCGTCGAGCAGCGCGGGGTGCAGTCCGTACCCGGCCGCGGCGCTGGCCTGTTCCTCGGGGAGGGCCAGTTCCGCGAAGACCTCCGTGCCGCGCCGCCACGCGGCACGCAGCCCGCGGAAGGCGGGGCCGTAGCCGAAGCCCTGTGCGGCGAGCGCGTCGTACCAGCCGGTCAGGTCCACCTCCTCGGCGTCGGGCGGCCAGTTCGCGAAGTGGTCGGTATCGGCCACCGCCCCGGCGGCCGGGGCGAGCACCCCGACGGCGTGCAGCGTCCAGTCGCCGCCGTCCGTCTCGCCGTTCTGCTGGTCGCGGGCCGGGGCCGCCGCGGGCCGGGTGTGCACGGTGACGGACCGCCGGCCGTCGGCGTCGGCACCCGCCACCTGGAGCTGGAGCTCGACGGCGCCTTCGTCCGGCAGCCCGAGCGGTGCCTGCAGGGTCAGCTCCTCCAGCAGGTCGCAGCCGGTGCGGCGGGCGGCGTGCAGGGCCAGTTCCACGAGCCCCGTGCCGGGGAAGAGGACGGTGCCGAGGACGGTGTGGTCGGCGAGCCAGGGATGGGCGTCCAGGGACAGCCGCCCGGTGAGCACCAGCGTGTCGGAGTCCGCGGGTCGCACCGCGGCACCGAGGAGGGGATGCCCGCCGGCACCGAGCCCGAGCGCGGGAGCGTCCCCGGCGGTGGCCGGTCCGGCGCTCGGCCAGTAGCGCCTGCGCTGGAAGGCGTAGGTGGGCAGGTCGACGCGGGAGGCGCCCGTGCCGGCGAACACCGCCGCCCAGTCGGGGCCGACGCCTCGGACGTGGAGCCGGGCGAGTGCCTCCGCGAGGGTCCGCTCCTCGGGGTGGTCACGCCGCAGCAGGGGGACGAACTCCACCTGGGCGTCTGCGGCCTCGTCGTCGTCAGGGAGACAGTCGCGGCCCATGGCGGTCAGCACGGCGTCCGGGCCGATCTCGACGAACGTCGTCACTCCGTCCGCCCGCAGGGCGCGTACGACATCGGCGAACCGCACCGTCTCCCGGACGTGCCGCGCCCAGTAGTCCGCGTCGGCCGGGCTGCCGTCGGCCGGCCCGGTGACGGGCTGTGCCGTCATGTCCGACAGCAGCGGTACGGCGGGCGCCGACAGGTCGAGCCCCTGAGCCACCCGGCGGAACTCCTCCAGCATGGGATCCATGCGGGGCGAGTGAAAGGCATGGCTGACCCGCAGCCGCCTGGTCCTGTGACCGCGCGCCGACAGCTCGTCGGCGATCTCCACGACCGCGTCCTCGTCGCCGGAGAGTACGCAGGAGAGCGGGCCGTTGACGGCGGCGATCGCCACCCGCGTCTCCTGGCCGCGCAGCAGTGCGGCGACCTCCTCCTCCGGCGCCCGGACCGAGACCATCGCGCCGCCCTCGGGCAGCGCCTCCATGAGACGGCCGCGCTCGGCGACCAGCGTCACCGCGTCCGGCAGCGACATCATCCCGACGGCGTGGGCCGCCGCCAGTTCGCCGACCGAGTGCCCGGCCACCCGGTCCGGCCGCGCCCCGAGGTGGTCGAGGAGCCGGAAGAGGGCCACCTCCACGGCGAACAGCCCGGCCTGGGTGAACACGGTCCGGTCCAGCAGGGCGGCGTCCGGGGAGTCCGCCCCGGCGAGCACGACGTCGCGCAGCGGCCGCCCGAGGCGGTTGCCGAACGCCTCGAAGACCTCGTCCAGTGCCTCGGCGAACACCGGGAACCTGGCGTGGAGTTCGCGTCCCATGCCGACGCGCTGGCTGCCCTGTCCGGTGAAGAGGAACGCCGTCTTCCCGCCGTTCGGCACGCCGTACGGCACACGGGACGGCGGGTCGCCGTCCGCGAGCGCCGCCAGATCCAGGAGCATCCGGTCCGGGTCGTCGCCGACCAGCACCGCCCGGTGCTCCAGCGCGGCGCGCGTGGTGGCCAGCGAGAAACCCACGTCGGCGAGTCCCGCCCGGGGCGTCACGCTCAGATGCTCACGCAGCCGCCGCGCCTGCGCGCGCAGTGCCTGCTCGGTCCGCCCGGACAACGGCCACAGGACCGTTCCGGGCGACGGCTCGGGGGTCGCTTGCGGTTCGGGGACGGGGGTCGCTTCCGGTTCGGGGGCGGGCGGCGCTTCCTCCAGGACGAGGTGGGCGTTGGTGCCGCTGATCCCGAACGAGGACACCCCCGCCCGGCGCGGACGCCCCTCGACCGCCTCCCACTCCCGCTGCTCGGTCAGCAGCTCGACCCCGCCCGAAGCCCAGTCCACGAGCGGCGTCGGCTCATCCACATGCAACGTCCTCGGCAACGCACGCCGTTGAAGCGCCATCACCATCTTGATCACACCAGCCACACCCGCAGCCGCCTGAGCATGCCCGATGTTCGACTTCAACGACCCCAGCCACAACGGCCGCCCCGCCGGCCGCTCCCGCCCGTACGTCGCCAGCAACGCCTGCGCCTCGATCGGATCACCCAACCGCGTCCCAGTCCCGTGCGCCTCCACCACATCCACATCAGCAGCGGACACACCCGCCGACGACAACGCCGCCCGGATCACCCGCTCCTGCGCCGGACCACTCGGCGCCGTCAACCCATTACTCGCACCGTCCTGATTGACCGCACTCCCCCGCACCACCGCCAACACCCGATGCCCCAGACGACGGGCATCGGACAACCGCTCCAGGACCAGCAGACCGACCCCCTCGGCCCAACCCGTCCCGCCGGCCGACGCCGCGAACGACCGACACCGCCCATCCACCGACAACCCACGCTGCCGCGAAAACTCCACAAACGTCCCCGGCGACGACATCACCGTCACCCCACCCGCCAACGCCAGCGAACACTCCCCCGCCCGCAACGCCGACACCGCCAGATGCACCGCCACCAACGACGACGAACACGCCGTATCCACCGTCACCGCAGGACCCTCAAGCCCCAACGAAAACGCCACCCGACCCGAGAGGACGCTCGCGGCACCACCGGTCAGCCGGCGCCCCTCGGAGGAGTCGGGCAGCCTGAGGCCGTTGTCGGAGTCCCGGAAGGTGAAGGTGCCGGCGAAGACTCCGGTGCGGCTGCCCCGCAACGCGTGCGGATCGACACCCGCCGACTCCACCGCCTCCCACGACGCCTCCAGCAACAACCGCTGCTGCGGATCCATCGCCAACGCCTCACGCGGCGAGATCCCGAAGAACTCCGCGTCGAACTCCGCCGCATCATGCAAAAACCCGCCATGCCGCGTATAAGACGTCCCCGGCCGATCCGGATCCGGATCGAACAACCCCTCCACATCCCAACCCCGGTCCACCGGAAACCCCGACACACCGTCCCGACCCTCCGCCACCAACTCCCACAACCCGGCAGGCGACACCACCCCACCCGGCAACCGGCACGCCATCCCCACCACCGCCACCGGCTCCCCCACACCCGCCTGGGTGAGGGCCTCCGGGCCCGGCGTCTCACCGTCCGGCGTGCCGTCGTCCGCCGCGTTCCGTAAGTACCGGATCAGGGCCTCGGGTGTCGGGTGGTCGTAGATCAGGGTGCTGGGCTGGCGTGTGCCGGTCGATCTGCTGAGGAGGTCGCTCAGTTCGACGCCCATGAGGGAGCTGAAACCGAGTTCCTTGAAGGAGGTGCCGATCTGCACGGCGTCGGGCGAGTCGTGGCCGAGGACCTGGGCCACGTGTGCGCGCACCAGCTCCGCCGGTGCGGGCCGGCGGTCGCCGGGGGCGGTCGGGGCGGCCATGTCGGGTTCCGGCGACGGGAGTTCCGGCGCGGCCGGGCCCTGCGGGAGCGATGCGCCGGGGGAGCCGAGCCAGTAGCGCTGCCGTTGGAAGGCGTAGGTGGGCAGGGCGACGCGGCGTGCTCGGGAGCGGGAGAAGAGCTGGTTCAGGGTCCCGGCCGCGCCGCCCACGTGGAGCTCCGCGAGTGCCGAGTAGAGAGTGGCCCCTTCGTCGCGGTCCCCCCGCACGGCGGAGACGAAGAGCTGGTCGGCGCCGTCGGGCGCGCAGTCGCGGGCCATGGTGGAGAGCACCGCGTCCGGCCCGATCTCCAGGTGGAGGACGATGCCGCGGGCGTGCAGGGTCCTGACCCCGTCGAGGAAGCGGACCGCGTCGCGGGCGTGGCGGACCCAGTGGTCGGGAGAGCGGAGTTCGTCCTCGGTGGCGGTTCGGCCGGTCAGGTTGGAGACCACGGGGAGGCGCGGTGTGCGGTAGGTGAGGCTCTCGGCGACCTGGCGGAACGCGTCGAGCATGCCGTCCATGTGGGGTGAGTGGAAGGCGTGACTCACCCGCAGCCGTCTGGTCCTGCGGCCGCGGTCGCGCCAGCGTCCGGCGAGGCGGAGCACGGCGCCCTCGTCGCCGGAGAGCACGGTCGAGGCGGGTCCGTTGAACGCGGCCACGGTGACCTGGCCGGCGAAACCCTCCAGGTCGGAGCGGAGTTCCTCCTCGGACGCCTGGACCGACACCATGGCGCCGCCACCCGGCAGTTCGTCCATCAGACGGCCTCGGGCCGCGACGAGCGAGCAGGCGTCCGGCAGGTCCAGTACGCCGGCCGCGTGTGCCGCGACCAGCTCGCCGACGGAGTGGCCCAGGACGGCGTCCGGCGTCAGACCCCAGTGTTCGAGCAGCCGGTAGAGCGCGGCCTCGAAGGCGAAGAGCGCCGGCTGGGTGTAGCCGGTCCGGTCGAGCAGGGCCGCGTCGGGGGTGCCGCCGCTGTCGAGGACCAGGTCCCGCAGCGGCCGGTCGAGATAGCGGTCCATCTCCTCGCACGCCGCGTCGAAGGCGTCCGCGAAGACGGGGAAGGTGGCGTGCAACGCCGCGCCCATGCCGGGCCGTTGGCTGCCCTGTCCGGTGAACAGGAACGCGAGGCCGCCCTCGCGTGCGGTGCCCTCCACCAGTCGCGGCGCGGGGCGGCCTTCGGCCAGGGCCGTGATCGACGCGAGGAGGTCGTCGCGATCGGTGGCGAGGGCGACCGCGCGCCGCGCGAAGTGGGTACGGGTCGTGGCGCAGGAGTACGCGATCTCGCCGGTCCCGAGTTCGGGGCGGTCGGCGAGATGGCCGAGCAGGCGCGCCGCCTGGGCGCGCAGGGCGGCCTCGTCGCGGCCGGAGAGGGCCACGGGGGCGGGCAGCGGGGCGTACGACGGGTCGGGGGCCGCGGGGGTGCCCCGGCCGCGCCAGTCCGACAGCACCAGATGGCAGTTGGTGCCGCCCATGCCGAACGAGCTCACCCCCGCGGTCCTCGGCAGGTCGTCGTGGGGCCAGGGCGCCAGTTCTCGCTGGACCGTCAGATTGAGGCGGTCCAAGGGCACCGAGGGGGGCGGGGCGGTGAAGTTGAGGCTGGGTGGAAGGGCCTGGTACTCGATGGACAGGATGACCTTGAGCAGGCCCACGACACCGGCGGCGGCCTCCAGATGACCCACGTTGGTCTTGGCGGAGCCGACGGCCAGGGGCCTGCCGGGTGTCCTCATGGCGCCGAGGGCCGCGCCGAGGGCCGCGGCCTCGACGGGGTCGCCGGCCTTCGTGCCGGTGCCGTGCAGTTCGACGTACTGCACCTGGTCGGGGCGGGTCCCGGCGCGCCGGTGGGCGAGCCGGATCACCTCGCGCTGGGCGCTCTCGTCGGGGACGGTCAGCCCGGAGGAGGCGTTGCCGGCGTTGTTCACGGCGCCGCCGAGGATCACGCAGCGGATGCGGTCGTCGTCCTCCATGGCCCGGTCGAGGGTCTTGAGGACGACCAGGGCTCCGCCCTCGCCGCGTACATAGCCGTTGGCGCGTTCGTCGAAGGTGTGGCATCGCCCGTCCGGCGAGAGGGCGCCGGAGCCGGCGGCGACGAGCGCGCCGTCCAGGGCGAGGTTGAGGTTGACGCCGCCGGCCAGGGCGGCCGTGCAGTCGCCCGCGCGCAGGCTCTCGCAGGCCAGTTGGACGGCGACCAGGGAAGAGGACTGTCCGCTGTCGACGGTCTGACTCGGCCCCCGCAGGTCGAGGGTGTGGGAGAGCCGGTTGGCGATCATGGTGCGTTGGGTGCCGACGGCGGTGTGGCGGGTGATGCCGGCGGCGCCCAGGCGGGCGCGCAGGGTCGCGTAGTCGTCGGTGGCGGCGCCGACGAAGACGGCGGTCGGCGTGTCGGCCAGGGTGCCGGGGACGATGCCGGCGTGTTCCAGGGCCTCCCAGCCGAGTTCCAGGACCAGGCGCTGTTGGGGGTCCATGGCGGTGGCCTCGCGCGGGGAGATCCCGAAGAAGGAGGCGTCGAAGAGGTCGGCCCGGTCCAGGAAGCCGCCCCACCGCACGCGTTCGGCGTCCGGTGCCGCCCCGGCCGCCGTGATCGCGTCGGCGTCCCAGCGGTCGGACGGCGCCTCGGTGATGGCGTGCCGCCCCGTCGCGAGCAGCCGCCAGAACGCCTCCGGGTCGGGCGCGCCGGGCAGTCGGCAGGAGTATCCGACGACCGCAATCGGCACGCGGGGATCCCCGTCGTCCTTGTTCGGCATTTCTTCCGTTTCCGGCTTCCCGGCCATCCGGGCAAGAGGAATTACTCGGGCCACGGAAGAACTCTCGCAGTCCCGCATATCGTTTCGGTAGCGCGGCCCGCGACACCCCACGGTGGCTGGAAACAGAGTCAGATGACTCTTTTCGCAGGGCCGGGCGATGGGTACGGTAGCTGCGCATCAGTGGTCTCGAAGGCCTTGTCGCGCAGTTGGCACACCGAGAGCACCATTGTCCTGTTCTCGCCTTTTTTGTTCGGGATACACGGGAGTCGGCTATGGCATCGGGCTTTCTGTTCGGCGGCGGAGTCGGCACGGAAGTGCATGGTCTGGAGATGTACGAGGCCCATCCCGTGACATCCCGGCGCACGCCCGTCCCACATGCGAACCGTCCCCCGAGGAGCCGGAGCAGGGGCTCGCGCCGGCGCCCGCGCCGGCCGAGGGCGACCTTGTGGCGGCGTACCGGGGCGAGGGCCGGGCCGGGGCGCATGTGCCGGGGATCTCGTGCCGGCGGTCGACGGGGCCGTGCGGATCCTGACGCTGCCGGGCGAGCGGAAGGCACCGGACGCGTTGACGGCCGACCTTCCGCCGGGCACCGTCGCCGCCGAACTACCGTTGGTCTCCTGCCTGGAGCGCAAGACCCTGACCACGGCACGTTCGCTCGCGCGGGCCCGGTGAGCGCGGCGGCCGACATGTCGCCACCGTGCGGGGCGCGGAGTGCGACACGCTGATCGAAAACTGGCTCGAAACCGACCTCGACGCGTGGAGTCCGATGGGCATCCCGCGCTCCCGGGACCCGGCCGACCTGGTGCCGCTCGATACAGCGTCGCGCCGGGGCGAGCGACTCGTCCGGGCCGGCCGACTGGCAGACGCGGCCGAGTACACCACCCATCTGCCGAGAACGGCGGAATCATGACCTATGTTCCGGATTGACCGCAGGCGACAATGAGTGTCGTGCCCAGAAGGACTGGTCAACGGCGTTGGATTACGGCACCGTAGGACAGGTTCGACTGACCGTGCCGCACGAAGACCTGTTCCTTCCCCACATCCTCGAACGCGACCAGGCGCCGCGCTACGACACCGACTCGAGATGGCGGTCCGAGGGAGTCGCGAATGTGACTCCGCTACAGACCACTTCGGCTCCCGAGGGGCTCTACTAAGACTCTGTAACGAAATCTCAAGCCTCCGGAAAACTACTCGTCAGTTTACGAATAGGTTCCGACGTGCTGCAAAGAGTACATGCATGATACTGATCGACCGCAAAGACGAACTATTCACGTTACACGAATTACTCGCGAGCAGCCGCCGCGGCAATGGACACGTGGCCCTCGTCAGCGGCTCCGTGGGCATCGGCAAGTCCGAGTTGCTCTATGCCTTTGCCGAGGAGGCGTCCGCGACCGGTTCCGAGGTCCTGCGAGCCGTCGGCCGGGAACACGAGCGCGACGTCCCGTTCGGTATCGTCCATCAGCTCGTCCGGGACATGTCGCTGCCCACCCCGCTCCGTACGCAGATGGCCATCCTGGAGAACAGCTTCGCCTCCGATCCGCCCGCCCGTCGTGAGTCGGGCGCCCTGCAGGCCCATGTCGCCCGCGGACTGTGCCGTGCGCTGCTGCACGCGGCCGGGGCGGGCGGCGGCCTGCTGCTCTGCGTCGACGACGTCCAGCACACCGACCCCGCTTCCCTGAGCTGTCTGCTGCAACTGCTTCCGCACACGAGATCCGCCCCTGTGATGCTGTTGTTCAGCCGCCCGGACAGTGCCCGCCACAGTCTCCCGCTGCTGAGCACCGAACTGCTCCGCCATCCCTTCTACCGACGTGTCCGGTTGGCTCCCCTGTCCCCGGAGGGCACGACCGAGCTCACGACGAAGGCCCTGGGCACGGAGGATGCACAGGCCCTCGGCCCCGTCTACCACTCCCTCAGCGGAGGAAATCCCCTGCTCGTCCACGCCCTGCTCAGGGACCACCGCGACCGGCCGGCGGACGGTGATGGCGACGGGGAGTCCGAAGTCCCGCCTGCGGGTGAGGAGTTCGCCCAAGCGGTGCTCGCCTGTCTGCACGGCTGGGAGCCGGACGTCATCGGCGTGGCCCGCACGATGGCGTTGCTGGACTCCTGCTCCTCCCCCGACCGAATAGGCCGCCTGCGCCGGCTCGATCCGTCCTCGGTGGCGAACGCGCTGCGGCACATGGAGGCCGCCGGGCTCGTCGCCGGCAACCGTTTCCGTCATCCGGCGGCACGGTCCGCCGTCCTGGACGACATCCCCTGGGGCGTGTTACGGCAACAGCAGCTGGAAATCGCCAAGTTGCTCCACCACGAAGGACTTCCGACACCCACGGTCGCCCGGCATCTGGTCGCCGCGCGACACGTGCCACCCTGCTGGGGCGTCCCGGTGCTGATGGACGCCTCCGAGCAGGCGCGCCGAAGCGGCGACGTCGGCTTGGCCCTGGAGTGCCTGGAACTGGCGCTGTCCGGCTCCGACGACGCGCGGGAGCGGGCGCTCACGACGATGATGCTCGCGCGGCTGGAGTGGCAGCTCAACCCCTCCACGGTGGCTCCCCGTCTGGGACCGCTGTCCGAAGCGCTGCTGACGGGCGTCCTGCCCGCCCACCTGGCCGTCCCGCTCTCCCGTGCCCTGCTGTGGCACGGGCGCTTCGACGAGGCCGCCGAGGTGATCCGCGCGCTGGGCCCGAAGATTCCGGGCCCGCAGGGCCTGTTCACGGAAGCCAGGGAGTGGCTGCGGAACCGCTATCCCGCGATGGTGCCTCTCCTCCCCGCCGCCGAGGACGGATCGGGCATCCGCGACAGCAGAGAGCCCGCGACCGCCAGAGCCTCCCTGCTCGCCGAGACCGTTCTCGGCTCGACACTGCGCAACGGCGGCGACGAGTCCAGCGCCTGGAACGCCGAACAGGTGCTGCGCTCCTGCCCCCTGGACGACACCAGTGTGTACGCCCTGGAGTCGGCGCTGCTCGCTCTCGTCTACGCGGACCGGCTCGGCCAGGCGTCCGTCTGGTCGGCCAAACTCCTGCAGGAGGCCACCGTCCGGCAGGCGCCCACCTGGCAGGCGAAGTTCACCGCGATCCGCGCCGAACTGGCCCTGCGACAGGGCGATCTGAAGGAGGCCTGCGCCCTCGCCCGCTCCGCCATGACCCACGTCTCGCCCCGCAGTTGGGGAGTCGCCGTCGGTGCGCCGCTGAGCACGCTCGTCCTGGCCGCGACCGCCATGGGGGCGGACGACGTCGCCGAGGAGTACCTGCGGCACTCGGTACCGGAGGCGATCTCCGAGTCACGGTACGGCCTGCAGTATCTCTACGCCCGGGGCCATCACCGCCTGGCCACCGGCCGGGTGCACGCGGCCCTCGACGACTTTCTGCGCTGCGGCGACCAGGCCCGCGCCTGGGACATGGATCTGCCCGCCTTTCTGCCCTGGCGCAGCGGCGCGGCGGCCGCACATCTGCGCCTCGGGCAGCGGGACCAGGTCCGCCGACTCGCGGATGCGGAGCTGGCCCGCCCCGGCAGCGCCAAATCCCGCAGCCGCGGCGTCGCCATGTGCCTGCTCGCCGAGATCGCCGAACCGCGGCGCCGGGCGAGCCTGCTGCTGGAGGCAGTCAGCGTCCTGCGGCTCACCGGGGACAGGCTCGAACTGGCCCGGGCCCTGGCCGCGTTGAGTTCCGCGCAGCGCGCGATCGGTGAGGCGGAACAGGCACGGCGAGCGCTGTACCAGGCGCTGCACCTGGCCGATATGTGCGGCGCCGGACCTCTGCAGCCCTCCCTGCCGCCGCGCGGCAGGGAGGAGACACCGCCCGACCCGGGCACCGTTCCACGCGATCCCCTCAGCGCCGCGGAGCGACGGGTCGCGTCCCTTGCCTCCCTGGGCAACTCCAACCGGGAGATCGCCGACCAACTGTGCGTCACCATCAGCACGGTGGAACAGCATCTGACCCGCGTCTACCGCAAGCTCAACGTCACCAGGCGCGCCGATCTCCCCAGAGAGTTCCAAACCCTGGCCGTCGGATCCATCTGAGCGACCGCGCCGCCCTTCCCATGACGGGCGCCGCCGAGTCTCGCGGCGCCCCTTTCGCCGGGCGCGGTGGATCCCCACGCGCCTGCGGCCGACCCGTCACCTGGCGCCCTGGCCCCGTCCAGCGAAGTCCGGACCCTGCTTGACCCCACGGCCACGTCCGGGACGTCCCGCGCGAGGCGGCACTTCGTCTGCCGCACTCCGCGCGTCCCTCAGCCCTGGCGGATCAGGTGCGGCCTCGCGTCATGCACCGCGTTGGCGCATGCCGGCCTCGTGTGAGCGGCCGGCACTCCGCGCCGCGCCCCCCGTGGTCGGCGGCGCATCGACGGCGCCCGAGGACCCGCCCGAGCGCCGCGTCGTGCGGACAGAGAAGTGCGCCGGGAAGGCGGGGCGCCGGAGCGGCGGGAGTGCGCCCGCTCGCTCCGGTGCGGGGCGGGATCCTCAGCCCGCCTCGCCCGCGTCCTCGCCGCCGAGGCCGAGGGCCACCGCCAGGATCGGACCGTTCTGCAGGTACTGCCGTTCCGCGGCGATCAACCCCTCACCGTTTACGGTCCACACCAAGCAGAAGAACAGCTCGACGGCCTCTCCCGTCCGTATGCTCACGGCCCGCAGGGCGCCCTCCGAGACCACGGCCGAGTCACCGGACACATACGACCTGAAGATCTCCACCCGGCGGTCCCGGAACGCGCTGTCGGCCACGTCCTTGAAGCCGTGGAGTTCCTTGCGCCCGCGGATGGTCAACTCGGGCAGGCCGGGGAACGACACTTCGACGTCCTCGGCGTAGAAGGTGTCGATGACCTGGCGCGGATCGGTGTTCTCGAGTTCCAGCCACCGGTCGATGGCGCTTTCGTCGATCCGGCCGTTGCTGTGCAGCATGCTGTTCACCTTTCGAGGGGGGTCGAGGGGCTGTGTTTCGTCGCGAACGTCCCACGCCATCGAGCGCAGGGCGGCACGGTCCGTCTTTCCGTTGATGGTGCGCGGCAGCGCGTTCACCGGTCGGATCTTCGTGGGCACCATGTAGAGCGGAAGCCGGGAACGGATCTCGGACCGCACCTGACGGGGGCTCAGCTCCACTCCGTCGCGGGTGGTGTAGGCGCAGGCGAGTACGTCACCCTTGGCACCCGGGATCGTGAGGGCGCACGCGTCGGCGATGCCCTCCACCGCCGTGACGGCGTGCTCGATCTCGCCCAGTTCGATGCGGTAGCCGCGGACCTTCACCTGGTCGTCGATCCGGCCGAGATACCGCAGAAGCCCGTCCGGCCGGTACTCCACGACATCGCCGCTCCGGTAGTGGACCCGGTCCTGGTCCTGGTCCTGGTCCTTGCCGCTGCCGAAGGCGTCGTCGCGGCCGCCGTCGAAGTCGCCGTCGAAGTCGTCGTCGAAGTCGTCATCGAGGCGGATGAATCGTCGCTCCGTCAGTTCGGGGCGGTTCAGATACCCCGCGACCACCTGCTCGCCGGCGAGCAGCAGTTCACCACGCGTGGCGGGGCGTCCGTCCTCGTCCACCACGACCGCGTGGAAGCCCCGCAGCGGGGAGCCGATCACCGAGTCTTCCTGGTCGAGGTCCTCGGGAACGATCCGGTGCATGGTCGCGACGACGGTCGTCTCGGTGATGCCGTAGGCGTTGACGACCGCCGGGCGATCGAGCCCGAACGCCTCGGCCCACGGCTTGAGAGTCGCCGGGAGCAGCCGCTCCCCGCCGAGCACGACATACCGCAGATCGGGCGCGTCTTTCGTGCGGACGAGTTCGGAGGCGAGCGCGCCGAACTCCGTGGGTGTCTGGTTGAGCACCGTGATCCGCTGATCGCGAACCAGCGCGGCCGTCGCGCGGACGTCCATGAGGGACCAGCGTTCGGGCACGTACAGGTAACCGCCGTGCAGCAGCGCCCCCCACATCTCCCACACCGAGAAGTCGAAGTTCGTCGAGTGGAGCAGCAGCCAGCGGTCCTGTTCGTTCAGTTCGACCACGTCGCTCGCGGCGTCGAACAGGGCGGCCAGGGAGCGGTGGGTGACCGGGACGCCCTTGGGAACGCCCGTGGTTCCGGAGGTGTAGATGATGTACGCCGTCCGGTCCGCGGGAACCGCCGGCGAGGCGTAGGGGACCGGGCGCGAACCCGGCCCCGGGTCCAGTACGCGCACCCGGGTCGTCGCGGTGAGCGGTGTCGTGTTCTCGGCGGCCCCGGACGTCTGCTCCACGATCGCCGCCGGACACGCGTCGGCGAGAATCATGTCGGCCCGTGTCGCGGGAGTGGCCGGGTCCAGCGGTAGGTAGCACGCGCCGGCCCGCAGGATGGCGAGCAGGACGACGACGAGTTCCGCGCCGGCCTCGCAGCGCACCATGACCGTCGACCCCGGTGTCACCCCCCGGGCGGTCAGGGTGGTCGACGCGGCGGCGACCGCGGCGTCCAGTTCGGCGTAGGTGAGATGGGACGACTCGTCGCGCACCGCGGGCCGGTCGGGGAACCGTGCGACGACGTCGGCGAGTCGCTGGTTCAGGTCAGGCGTGCTCATTGCTCCCTCTTCGGGCAGATCGGTGGGGCCGGTCACGGCTGCTCGCTGCGGGCGTTGGTGACGGCCGCCGTCTCGGTGAGTCGCTCGCCCAACCGCTCGGTGAGCCGCTCGGTGAGCGCTCCGGCCAGGGCCCGGGCGGTCCCGTGGGTCCACAGCAGGGTCGGCGACAGCTTCAGGCCCAGGTCTGCCTCCAGCCTGTTGCGCAGCTCCAGACTCATCAGCGAGTCCAGGCCGAGCGCCTTGAACGGGGCCTCGGCGTCCATGGCCCCGGCGTCCAACTGCAGTACTGGGCCCGCGAGTTGACGGACTCTCGCCTCGACCAGCCCGACCCGCTCCCGCTGCGGAGCCGCCTCGAAGCGTGCCAGGAACCCGCCTCCGCCCGCCTGGGCGGAACCGCCCTCCTGCGCTGCCTGCCGCAGCAGCTCCCAGCTGCGGAGCTCCGCGCTGTCCGGATAGGCGGCGAACCACCGTGGGAGGTCGAGGGGGACGTAGCCCGTCACCTGTTCGTCATCCCGGTCCAGGAAGCGCGCCAGGGCCTGCCATGCCTCGTCGGCGGTGAAGCCGCCCATGCCGCGCTCCGCCAGCCGGGCGCCGCGGGCCGCGTCGGCGGTGGCGAGTCCGATGTCCTCGAACGGTCCCCACTGCACGCTCAGCGCGGGGCGGCCCCGGCGGCGGCGGGCCTCGGCGAAGGTGTCCAGGAACGCGTTGGCGGCGGCGTAAGCGGCCTGCCCCGCGTTGCCGACCAGGGCCGCGGCCGAGGAGAAGAGCACGAACAGGTCGAGCGGATCGTCCTCGGTCGCCCGGTCCAGGCACATCGCCCCGTCGATCTTCGGGGCGAGCACCCGCTCCACCTGCTCCGGCCGCAGACTGAGCACAGTGGCGTCGTCCAGCAACCCGGCGGCGTGGAACACCCCGCGCAGCGGCGGCAGTTCGGCCCGTGCGCGATCGAGCGCACGGTCCACCGCGTCGGCGTCGGCCACGTCCACCCGGGCCACGTGGACCCGGGTGCCCAGCGCCCGTACGCGCTCCACCCGTGCCAGCGCCTCCTCGCCCGGCTCCGACCGGCCCAGCAGGACCATGGCGCCGGCCCCGCCCGCCGCCAGGAACTCCGCCAGCGACAGACCGAGCGCGCCCAGCCCGCCACTGATCACATACGTGCCGTTCGCCCGGAACCGGCCGCCGGGCATCGGCTCCGGGGCCACACCGCCGACCGTCTCGGGCCCGACCAGCGCGAACATGGCGGTGTGGTCGCTGGAGGCCAGGTCGCGCAGCGCCTCGGCGGCTTCCCGGAAGGCGTACGTGGCGACAACCGGTCGCGGCACCGGCCCCGCTGCTCCTGCTCCTGCCTCTGCCTCTGCCTCTGCCTCTGCCCTTACTGACTCCCATGCCGCCGCCAGCAGTCGCGCGAACCGCTCCGGGCGCCGGACCATGAGCCCCGGCACGTCGACCGCGGCCAGACTGATGCCCTTGCGGAAGACGTCCAGGCCGACGGTGCGGCCCTCGCGGAGTGCCTGCTCGCCGGCCTCGACGAACCGGCCGTCCGCGGCCAGCACGCTCAGGCCGAGCGGAACGGCCGGCCCGGGGAGCGAGTTGAGCACCACGTCCACTCCCCGTCCGTCGGTGGCGGTCATGACCTCCTCCGCCCACAAGGGGTCCGAGGAGTCGAAGACCTGCTCCACGCCCAGGGCGCGCAGTTGGGCGCGTTTCGCCTCGCTGCCCGCCGTGGCGATCGGCGTGGCCCCCAGCCGCCGGGCGATCCGCACCGCGGCCAGGTCCAGTCCGTCGGGGGCTGAGTGGACGAGCACCGTCTCGCCGTCCGTGAGCCGGGCCAGCTCGACCAGGCCGTACCACGCGGTCGCCGTCACCAGCACGAGCGCCGCCGCGTCGTGGTCGGCCAACGCGGCCGGGACCGGCCTCGTGTGGTCCTCGCGCACGGTGACGTGCGTGGCGAGCGGGCCCGACGCACAGGCCACCACACGATCGCCGGGGCGCACACCGGTGACCCCTTCGCCCACGGCGGTGATCCGGCCGGCGCAGCCGAAGCCCGATGCCTCGGTCCGGGCCGTGCCGGGGTGGCTGCCGGGCGCCGTCGGCACCTCGGTCGAGTGCAGGGCTGCCGCCGTCACCTCGACCTCCACCTCGCCGGGGCCGGGGGCACGGCGCTCCAGCGCCAGGTATCGGGGGCCGTCCTCCGTGTGCCGCCGGCCGGGCGCGAGCCGGAACGGCTGCGGCGGCCCCTGCCACGGTTCGGCCGCCAGGTCGGCCGACTCCACCGGGTCCGCCGGGTCCGCCGGGTCCGCCGGGTCCACAGGTTCCACCGGGTCCACCAGGTCCAAGGCCCCCTCGGGTCCCCGCACCAGGCGGGCCACGTACCGGCGTCCGCCGCGCGACGCCACCTGGTCCTCGTCGTCGCCGCTCAGCAGCTCGGACACCGTCTCGCGGGCCCAGTCGGCGGCCTCCGGGTCGGCCCCGGCGTCCAGGAGCAGCGGCCGCAGTTCGGGATGCTCACGCCGAAGTGCCCGGGTGTAGCCCCAGAACAGCGCGCCGCCCGGGTCGGGGCGATCGGCAGGGGTCACGGCCTGCGCGCCCGAGGTGACGACAGCCAGCCTCGGGGCCTCGCCGAGCGAGAGCACCGCCCGTACCAGCGCGGTCAGCGTGACCAGGCTCCGGCGCTGTTCGGCGAGCCCGGCAGCGGCCGGGGGGACGAGGAACGCGAGGGCGTCCGGGACCCCGGACCCGCGCAGCCGTCCGGCCAGCGCGGCCTCGTCGCCGTCATCGAGCGAGATCACCGCGACATCGGCAGCGGCGCCGGCGTCGGAGAGGGCCGCGCCCATCCGCCGTGCGGCCTCCCCGGTCCCGACTCCCCCGCACACGGCCCAGCTTCCGGCCACGGTGCCCTCCGTCGCCTGCTCGGCCTCGGGCCTCGGCGCCTCGCGGAACCGCAGCCGCAGTTCCCGCTCGGTGCCGGGCCCGGCCGTCCCGGCCGATGCCAGAGGCTGAAGGACAAGGCCCTCCATGGTGAGCAGAGGCTGCCTGTCGGCGTCGTAGAGGGTCAGGTCCAGCCGTCCGGTGTCGTCGCGTACCGCGTACGACCACAGTTCGAGGACCGGGTCGGTGAAGTCGGCGTGGAAGCAGACCCGTTCGACTGCGACCGGCACCACCGGCTGCTCGCCCCCGCCGAGCGCCAGGGACACCTGCAGAGCCGCGTCCCACAGGGCGGGGTGCAGCGCGTACGAGCGGCTGCCGGTGTGGCAGCGGGCCGGCAGCTCGAGTCGGCCGAGGGCGGCGGAACCGTCCACGTGCAGGGCGCGGACGCCCTGGAACGACGGGCCGTACCTGAGGCCGCGGGACGAGCAGGCCGCGTAGAACTCCTCGGGGCCGCCCGGCTCCACGGCCGCGAGTCGCTCGGGAAAGGGCCTCGCCTCCTCGGCCGTACGGCGCCGGGCCGCACGCGCGGTGGCGTGCCCCGTCCAGGACGTCGCGCCGGGGGCCAGCGACAGCAGGCTCACAGCGCCGCCCCCGGGGACGTCGTCACGCCACAGCAGGCTGATCCGGGCGGAGTCGTCCTCGGTGAGGGTCAGATGGTCGTGGAAGGCGAGGGCGGTGAGCGTGCCCGGCATCTCGCCCAGGCGGGCCCGGGCGGCCTGGAGGGCGAACGCCATCATCGCGGCGCCGGGCAGCACGACCGCCTCGTACACCTGGTGGTCCCGCAGCCACGGGTGGTCGTCCAGGGACAGCTCCAGCATGCCCTGCCAGGCGTCCCGCTCACCGGCGGAGGGAGTGAGGGCGAACGACAGCGCGCCGTGCGAGCCGGCGCGGCGCGCGCGGGAACCGATCCAGTGCCGGTCGCGCTGCCAGGGGTATCCCGGTACGGGCACGGGCGCGGGAGTTCGGCATGGGCCGGCGGCGAAGGGCGCCAGGCCCTGGGTGTAGCCCCGCGCGAAGGCACGCGCGAGGTCGGCGGGGGCGCCGGCGTCCCGGCGCAGGGTTCCGACGACCACCGGCGGGTCCGTGTGCGAGGCGGCCAGTTGTTCGATGGCGGGGACGAGAACGGGATGCGGGCTGATCTCGACGACATGGGTGACCCCCTCGTCGAAGAGGGCGCTCATCGTGTCGGCGAAGAACACCGGTTGCCGCAGGTTCGCCGTCCAGTACCCGGCGTCCATCTCGGGGCCCTTGAGCGGGCTCACCCGCACGGTGGACATCAGCGGGATGTCGCCGACGCGGGGGCTCACCGGCCGCAGGGCGTCGAGGAGGTCCTCGCGCAGCGCGTCCATCTGGTGGCTGTGCGAGGCGTAGTCCACCTTGACCAGGCGGCAGAAGACACCGTCGGCCTCCAGTCTGTCCCTGAGTTCCAGCACCGCGTCCGTGTCGCCGGACAGGACACAGGAGTTGGGGCCGTTGTCGACGGCGAGCGAGACGCTTTCCTCGAAGCCCGCCAGCGCCCGCTCGGCGGCCACGACGTCGAGATCCACGGCGAGCATCCGGCCGTTGCCCGCGGCACGGCGGGCGATGGCGCTGCGCCGCGCCATGACGAGGGCCGCGTCCTCGTAGGACAGGATCCCGGCCAGCGTCGCGGCGGTGACCTCGCCCTGGCTGTGGCCCACCACCACGTCGGGGACCACGCCGGCTTCGCGCCACAACTCGGCCAGGCCCAGCGACACGGCCCACAGCACAGGCTGCACCAGGTCGATACGGGACAGCCACTCGTCCGACGAGTCCCGGCCGGAGACGATCTGTTCGAGGTCGGCGTCCCAGTGCGGCTCCAGCGCCTTCGCGCAGCGCCGGACGACATCGGCGAACACCTCACTGCTCGCCCAGAGGTCGCGCCCCATGCCCGCCCACTGGGAACCCTGGCCGGGAAAGACGAAGGCGGTACGGCCGCGGCGCCGGGCCCGGCCGGCGACGACGCCCGGAATCTCGGCCGTGGGATCGGCGGCGAATCTCCGCAGCCCCCGGGCCAGGTCCTCGGCGCCGAAGCCGACGAAAGCCGCCCGGACGGGGAAGTGGTCGCGGCGCCGGGCCAGCGTTCCGGCGAGCGCGGCCGGGTCGACGGCAAGCGGCCCGTTCGGGGCCACGGCCCGTGGCACGGCCGGAGCGGTGGCACCGGGCGCCACCGGATCGGTGACACCGGGCGCTACCGGATCGGTGACACCTGGCCCTGCTTCGAGCAGCTCCGCGAGATCCAGCGCACGCTGCCGCAGCGCCTCCTCGCGGTGCGCCGACAGGGGGAGCAGCACGGGCGGGGAGGACGGGTCCGTTCCACCGTCCATGCCGGTGTCCGCCGGCTCCGGCTCGGTTGTCCTGGACGGCGTCCCCATCAGCACGGCGTGCGCGTTGGTGCCGCCCCAGCCGAAGGAGTTGACGCCCATGTAGACGGGCCCCTCTGACGGCAGTGCAAGCGGCTCGCGTACAACCTGGAGGCCCAGTTCCTCGAAGGGGATGTCAGGGTTGAGGTTCTCCGAGTGCAGGCTCGGCGGGACGACGCCGTGCTTCAGCGACAGCAGCGCCTTGACGAGGCCCGCGAGGCCCGCCGCGGGTTCGAGGTGGCCGATGTTGGTCTTCACGGACCCGATCCCGAGCGGACCCCGCGCACGGTCGCGCCGACGGCCGAGGACCCGGCCGATGGCTCCCGCCTCGATCGGGTCGCCGCGCCGGGTCCCGGTGCCATGGGCCTCGACGTAGACGAGCCGGTCCAGGGGGATCGCGTCCTCCCCGTAGGCCTCGGTCAGCAACGCCTCCTGGCCGTCCGGACTGGGGGTGACCAGGCTCTGGCCTCCCCCGTCGTTGTTGACCGCGGTCCGTACGATCACGCCGTGCACGCGGTCGCCGTCGGCGAGCGCCCGGGCGAGCGTCTTGACGTAGAGCATCACCACGCCCTCGCCGCGGACGAAGCCGTCCGCGGCGGCGGAGAACGCGTGGCAGCGGCCCGTGGGGGACAGCCCTCCGAAATGGGTCAGGCCGATGGTCGGGTGCGGGTCGAGCATCAAGGTGACCGCCCCGACCAGGGCGCCGTCGATCTCGCCGTTCCGCAACGCCCGCGCGGCCAGGTGCAGCGACACCAGCCCCGAGGAACAGCCGGTCTCCACCGCCATGCTCGGACCTCTGAGCCCGAGGAAGTAGGAGACACGGGTGGCCGTCATGTCCAGCGAGTTGCCGACGAGGGTGTGCTGCCCGGCGCCCCGGCCACGCTCCTTGCCGAGGATCTCGTAGTCGTGCCAGGTGGCGCCGACGTACACACCCGTACGCGTCCCGCGCAGGTCCGCCGCGGGTTGGCCGGCGTCCTCCAGGGCCCGCCAGCTCTCCTCCAGCAGGAGCCGGTGCTGGGGGTCGATGTCCTCCGCCTCACGGGGCGAGATGCCGAAGAAGGTGGGGTCGAAGCGGTCCACGTCCTCCAGGAACCCGCCCACGGCCTGGATGTCCTTCTCGGGGTCGAGCTGCGCCGAGGTGTCCCAGCGGTCCGCGGGCACCGGGCGGATCGCGTCGCCGCGGGCCATCAGCAGATCCCAGAGACCGTCGATGTCCGGTGCCCCGGGGAAACGTCCGGCCATGCCGACGACCGCGATGAGCCGGTCGGGATCGTGATGGTCTTCGTCTGTTCGCACCATGGTCAGTCCTCATGTACACGTCGACGGGAGGCGGCCCGTCGGTTCGGGGGAAGGCAGAGTGACTCGGCCGTCCGGCGGCAGCAGTCCGTCCGGCACCGCGTCGGCCTGCCCGCGCCACGTCGGCTCGGTCAGGCACCACGCAGGCCCGGTCAAGGCACCGGGTAGGCCCGGCGAGCGGCCGGAGGCCACCGGACAGCCCGTCGGCCGGTCGAAGCGGCACGCGCTCGTGCCGCTCCAGGCCGCTCCGGGTCGCTCCAGGTCGCTCCAGGCCGCTCCTACGGCGTGTTCAGGGCCGGCCGAGGGCTCCGGGCGGCCATGCCCGGTCGATGTGTTCCAGGCAGGTGGTACGGCTGCCGGTCAGCACGACCTGCCAGCCCGGCGGCGGAGCGGTCGCGGCCGGCCAGAGCGAGTACTCCTGGCCGTCGTTGACGAGGACCGCGTAGTTCCCGTCCGGGTCGTCGAGTACGTGCATCAGGCACTCCAGGTACGGGCGGAGCCAGTCGGTGGCGGGGGCAACTGGCCCGTCTCGACCAGACCGCGCAGATAGAGCTCCAGCAGGCCGGCGTCGACGACCGGGCAGGCCAGGTCCGGTCCCAGCAGCTCGCGGGTGGCGGTGACGTCGAACGCGGGCGGCGGTGCGACGGTCTCGGTGTCGAGAGCGGAGAGCACGACCGCCACGGAGGCAACCGGGGAGTCGGGGCCGGGCCCGTCCGGGTCGACCGCGGCGGCCTGGATCTCCTCGCGCCATCGGGCCGGGTCGACCGGGCGGATGGAATACCCCAACGAGCGGGCTTGCTCCACCAGTTCGGCGAAGCTGACCGTCGAGTTGTTGGTCAGGTGGAACGACTGCCCCGCCGACTCCGGCCGGAGCGCGAGCCGCACCAGGGCGCGGGCCACGAAGTCCACCGGGACCAGGTTCTCCGGCCAGCCGAGTCCCTCGGGGGCCGTGCCCGTCGCGACGACCGCCCGGAGGAACTGCCAGTACGCCACCGCACCCCCGCCGAGGCCGGTCACCGAGTGCCCGCTGATCGTGCTGGGCCGGTGGATCGTCGTGGGAACGCCTTGCTCACGCGCGGCCCTGACCAGGTTCTCGGCCACCCACTTGCTGCGTACGTAGCCGTTCATGGGCAGCGCCTCCAGGCGTGGCAGGCTGTCCGCTCGCACGGGTGCCGAGGCCGGTGCGAGACAGGCCGAGACGCTTGCCGTGGAGACGTAGTGAACGGGCTTGACGTGATGCCGGCCCGCGAGCCGCAGGACCTCTCGGACTCCCTCCACGTTCGCGGCGCGCAGCCGTTCGTAGGGCAGGGCGAGGTTGACCTCGGATCCGTTGTGCACGACGAGGTCGACGTCTTGCGCCAGCCGGTCGAACCCCTCCTCACCGAGGCCGAGACACGGGCGGGCGAGGTCTCCCTCGACGACGACCACGCGATGCCGGTGCTCGTCGATCCGCAGGCCGTGCCGGTCGAGCTCCCGCTCCAGCCGGATTCGCGGGCTCTCCTCCCCTGCCCGGCGGACCAGGCAGTGGATGTCCGCCTCTGTCTGCTCCAGCAGTTCGCGCAGCAGGAAGACCCCGAGGAAGCCGTTCGCGCCCGTCAGCAGGATCCGGCGGGGCGCATCGACGGGGACGCCTGCCATACTCCCGCCGCCCGCGTCGACGCGGAGGTCCAGTTCGCTGTCGGCGACGAGGTCGTGGCCGGGCAGGGTGGTCTTCTCCGCGAGCGTGTCGCTCAGGGCTTGGACGGTACGGGCCGTGAAGAGGGTCTCGATCGAGAACTCCACACCGAGCCGGGCACGCGCGTCGGCGACGATCCGCACGGCCAGCAGTGAGTGCCCGCCGAGGTCGAAGAAGTCGTCCGTGAGGCCCACGCGCGGCACACCCAGACGCTCCTTCCAGATGTCGCAGAGCCGCTCCTCGAAGGGGCTCCGCGGCTTGACGTACGACCGGTCGGAGGAGGCGACGGGGGACGGCGCCGGCAGTGCCTTCCTGTCGACCTTGCCGCTGGGGGTCAGGGGGAAGGCCGGAAGGACGACGTAGTCGGTCGGAACCATGTGGTCGGGCAGCAGGCTCCGCACTCGGGAGCGAAGCCGACGTACGTCGACGCGACCGCCGGTGTCCTCGCCCGCGCCCCCACCTTCGTGCTCACCCGCTGCCGCGCCCTTGGTGACCACGTACGCCACGAGCCGCTCGTCGCGGTACACGACCTGCGCCGACTCCACGGCCGGGTCCGCGCACAACGCCGCCTCGATCTCGCCGAGTTCCACGCGGAACCCGCGGATCTTCACCTGATGGTCGGTCCGGCCCAGGTAGAGCAGGCTGCCGTCGGCGTTCCGGCGGACCAGATCACCGGTTCGGTACATTCTGCTGCCGGGCGGACCGAACGGATTCGCGATGAAGCGCTCGGCGGTCAGTCCGGGCCTGCCGAGGTAACCGCGGGCCAGTTGGACGCCCGCGAGGTAGAGCTCCCCCGCGACGCCGACCGGAACTCTGCGCAACCGGCCGTCGAGCACGTACGTCTGCGTGTTCCGGACCGGCTTGCCGATCGGCACGGACGCCGCGCCCGGCGCACAGCGGAACGCGGTGACGTCCACGGACGCCTCGGTGGGGCCGTAGAGGTTGTGCAGACGCACACCGCCGAGCGCCTCGTGGAAGGAGTCCGCCAGGTCGGCGCCCAGTGCCTCACCACTGCAGAACACGTCTCTGAGCCCGGTGCAGCCCCGGCTCGCCGGTTCGCGCAGGAAGGCCCGGAGCATCGAGGGGACGAAATGCGTGACGGTGACGCCCTGTTCCCGGATCAGTCGCGCGAGAAGGGCGGGATCCCGGTGGCCGCCCGGCGCCGCCAGCACGAGCTTCGCCCCGACCGACGTCGGCCACAGGAACTCCCACACCGATACGTCGAAGCTCGCGGGCGTCTTCTGGAGCACGACATCGCGCTCGTCGAGCCGGTAGGTGTCCTGCATCCACAGGATCCGGTTCAGGATGCCGCCGTGCGGGACGACCACACCCTTGGGGCGTCCGGTCGAACCCGAGGTGTAGATGACGTAGGCGGCCGAGCCCGGACCGATCCGGGGACGCGGCGGCCGGCTCGCCCGGTCTTCCGGTGCCACCAACGACTGCGGATCGTCGATGACGACGACAGGCCGCGCGTCCTCCACCATGAAGGCGGTCCGGTCCGCCGGATAGTCGGGATCCAGCGGAAGGTAGGCGGCACCCGTGCGCAGGACGGCCAGGATGGCGACGACCAGGTCCACGGACCGCGGAAGTCTGATGCCCACGATCTGCTCCGGCCCCGCCCCGCGCCGGATCAGCGCGTTGGCCAGGGAACAGACCCGGTCGTCGAGCTCGCGGTAGGTGAGTTCGGTGCCGTCGCCGCCCAGAGCGACGCGGTCCGGTGTCAGCGCCGCCTGTTCGGCGAACATGTCCACCAGCGAGGTGTCCGGCGGTTCCACGACGGGTCCGGACTCGGCTGCCGCCGACCGCGTCTCGTCCGTCCGCGCCGAGTCGATCGGCAGTTCGGGTGAGGCGGTCAGGGCGTCGAGGAGATCCCGGTAGCACCGCAGCATCTCGTCGACGGCCGCGCCGGAGAACAGCTCGGGCGCGGAGTACACATCGATGGTCATGCCGCTCTCACGGCCCGGTGCGGAGTGCCTCGGACCGGGGCGTTCGTCTTTGACGATGAACTCCAGGTCCAGCCGGCTGAGTCCGAGGTCCGACAGGAAGGGGCTGACGTCGCAGCCGGGCAGCGCCGGTACACCCGCGGCGGGTCCGCCGTGCAGCAGCTGGAACAGCACCTGCGCCAACGGCGGACGCCCGGGAACGCGGGGTGGGTTGAGCCGCTCGACGAGGTGGGCGAAGGGCACCTCGGCATGCTGGAAACCGTCGAGTGTCACCTCCTTCGCCCGGGTGACGAGGGCGTCGAAGGTCAGTCCGTCGCCCCCCAGGTCCCCGCGTAACACCACGGTGTTGATGAAGGGGCCCACGACATCGCGCAGTTCGGCACGGCCGCGCAGGGACGCGGGACAACCGACGACTACGTCGTCGCTGCCCGAGTACCGGGACAGCAGCACCTGGAAGGCGGCGAGGAGAACCACGTAGTCGGTGGTGCCGCGCCGCCGGGCGACCCCGCGCACGCGGGTGACGAGCTGCTCGTCGACGCGGAGTCTCGCCACACGCGACGGCCGGGCCGGCCGGTCGGCGCCGCCATGACCGTCGGAGGGCAGTTCGAGTACCGGGGCGACTCCGGCCAGCCGCTTTTCCCAGTGGAGCAGATCGGAGTCGAACGCGCCCTCACGGAGGGCCTGTCGCTGCCACGCCGCGAACTCGGAGAACCGCACCGGCGGTCGCGGCGGCAGGTCGTCCACAGGATCGCCGCCGCGCACCACCACACCGTAGGCCGCGCCGAAGTCGCGCCAGAAGACAGCCTGTGACCTGGCGTCGAAGACGATGTGGTGAACGGTGATCTGGAGTATGTGATCGTCGTCGGCCAGCCGCAGGACCAGTACCCGCAGGAGCGGGCCGGTGACCAGGTCGAAGGGAAGCAGGGCGTCTCGCTCACATCGACGCCGCGCCTCCGCTTCCCGTTCCTCGGCGCCGCTGTCGTCCAGCGCGACGACCGGAACGTCGATGTCGACGTCCCCCAGCACCCGTTGGGATTCCCCGTCGGCCTCGAAGACGGTCCGCAGCGCGTCATGGCGCCTGGTCACGATGTCCAGGGCGGCCCGTACGGCGGGCATGTCCAGTGGGCCGCGGATCCGACAGGCCATGGGGATGTGGTACTTCGGCGTCTGCGGGTCCAGTTGCTGGGCGAACCAGATCTGCTGCTGCGCGGACGACAACGGGGCCGCGGTTTCCGCCGGCAGGGAGGGAAACGCGCGGGTCCGCGCGCGCCGCTCGGCCAGTTCCCGGTACAGCGCCCGCTGGGTGGCGGACAGCTCCCGGCCGGAGGTCTGGGTCACGCGTCCACCTCGCCAGGTGTGGAACCGCCTGTTCGCAGACGGTTCAACAGCGTGGCGGCTTCGGCGTCGGAAAGGTCTGCCACGACGTCGAGGATCGAGTCGTCCGGACCACCCATGTCACCCATATCGCCATCCACGGCGGAATCGAGGACGATGTTCGCGAGTTCCCGCACGGTGGGGCAGGCGAAGAACTGCCGGACGGAGACCTTTACCTGGAACTCATCCTCCACTGCGGCAATCACGTCCATGGCGAGGAGCGAGTGACCGCCGAGGTCGAAGAAGTGTTCGTCGGGTTTGATCCCGTCGATTTCGAGTATTCGCTGCCAGATCTCGGTCAGCCCTTCCATGGCGACCTCACGGGAGAGGGAGGAGCCGCGCATACCGGGACTCTGGGAGTGCCCGGAGTCACCGGGGGGAAGGCTGGACTCCGCAGCGTCCGTCGTGCCCGTCGATTCCTTGGAATCCTCGTTCCGTGAGGGCGCCGGACGTCCGAGATCCTGCTGGGACGTCACCGGCACCAGATCTGTCGCCTGACCCAGCCGCCTGTCAGGCTGCCGCGTCAACTGCTCCAGCAGCGAACAGAACTGGTCGGCATGCGTCGCGAGGGCCTCCGGTGAATATATCGCCGGATTCGCCAGAAGATCGATCCCGAGCTGCCGGCAGTCCAATCCGCCGGTGAACTGGAACTGGAACTCTTCCACCGGTCCACCACAGAGAAAGGTGGGCATGGAATGCTCCGCACCGGCGTCGATGGTGACAACATTCACCGTCGGCCCGAAGAGCCGCGTGTCGCTTCCCTGGCCTCGGATCTGCCTGCGGAGATCCTCTCCGCGGTAACGCTGGTGCAGGAGGAGATCGTCGAGTTCAGCGGTGACCCTCGGAACCAGGGTGTTGAGCGTCATGCCACCGTGGACCCTCAGGCGCAGCGGAAGGATATTGACGGTCATCCCTGGAACGGTGTTCGTCCGGGGACTGGTACGAGCCCTGACCGGGACGCTGAGCGTGATGTCCGTCGCACCGTCGTACAGGTGCAGATAGGCGGCCACAGTCGCGAACGCGACGGCGGGCCAGAGCACACCGGCTTTGTCACAGACATCGATCAGGGCCGCCCTGACCTCGGACGACAGCTCGACGGAGCGCCGCTGCGGGAACTGCGCGGGGGACGCCGGCGGCGCCGAGCCAAGAGCGGTCCGGGGGTACCGTCCGCGCGCGTTCGCTTTCCAGTAGCTCTCGTCGGCCCGGAAGTCCGCGGAGTGCTTGTACTCTTCCTCGGCCTCCAGGAGAAGCCTGATGGAGGAATCGGCGTTGTCGTCGGTCACCGTCCCGGTTTCGCCGGACCGACCGAGCAACTCCATGACGCGTGCGGCGAATCGCATACAGCCCGCGGCGTCGAGCGTGATGTGGTGGAAACGCTGATACCACCAGGTCCGGTCGGCTCCGATGCGGATGAGCGCCGACGCGAAGGTGGGGAATGTGGAGAGGTCGATCGGGGTGGCGACCTCGGCCCTCATCCAGGCGAGCGCCGCGGCCTCGGGATCGGCCGCACCACTGGTGTCGACCTCCGACACGGACCAGTCACCCGATCCGTCGAGAACCTGGAAGGGCGTTCCCGATTCCTCAACGAAGCGTGCGTGAAGAGCATCGGTTTCCGAAAGCGCCCTGTTTAACGCGACCTCAAGGGAAGAGCGAGATAATTCACCGGGAAGGGCGACATATAACCCCAAGTTGTAGACCGAGCTGGTCGGATCGATCTGCTGTCCCAGCCACACTTCGCGCTGCGAAGCGAGAAGTGGAAACGTGCGACTCATTTATCACTCATTCTTGGTGCGCGAACAAGGCATGAGAGAGCGGCAGAGAAGAACGACACTCCGGGCTCTTGCAGGAATCATTGCGGAGAGCTTCGACAGTCAGGCGACAATGGCAACCGGAAGTGGAATACAAGAATTCCTACTTGAGAAGTAAAGCATCAGAGGTTGCACGGTGTCCAGCCACCAATTTCGACCCAAATCGCAAATCGACCGCTTTCCGCTGACTTGGAGCAGGGTCCCGGTGCGGGGCCGGCCGGCCCCCGCCTGGAGTGGTTGATCGGAGCAGCGGGCCCCCGGAAGCGTTCGCCCCTCCGAGCATGTTGATCCCACGCGGTCCGCAAGAACGATCAAGGGGCCGCTTCGGATTTCTCCTGAAACGGCCCCTGATCTGCGACTTCGTAAAGTCGGGACGACAGGATTTGAACCTGCGACCCCTTGACCCCCAGTCAAGTGCGCTACCAAGCTGCGCCACGTCCCGGTGCGCTGTCCGCGGTGGAACCGAGTGATCAGCGCAGACAGAACTTTACCGTACGTCGGCCGGTGCTCCGCGGCCGGTGAGGGGCGAGGGACAATCGGGGCATGGACGCGACATCGGGCGACGGGACGACACGGCGGCGGGACCGCGACACGGAGGGGCGCGCCCGGAACGCGCGGCCCCGGGACGGGCTGGGGCGGCCGTTGCCGTACGGGGCGGACGGTGTGGAGCGGCAGCCGGAGGGCGTCGTACGGGGGCCGCAGGAGACCGTCGCGGAGGCGCAGGCGCTGCTGGACGCGGGGAAGCCGTTCCACGCGCACGAGGTTTTCGAGGATGCGTGGAAGTCGGGACCGGAGGAGGAGCGCGCCCTGTGGCGGGGGTTGGCCCAGCTCGCCGTCGGGCTCACGCACTCCGCGCGCGGCAACGCGACAGGCGGCGCCCGGCTGCTGCGCCGCGGGGCAGGAGCGGTCGAGGAGTGGGCGGCGGCCGAGGGCCGGGCGCGGCCGTACGGCATCGACCTGGCGCATGTCGCGACCTGGGCCCGCGAGCTGGCCGGGGTCGTGGAAGGTGAGGCGCGCCCGGTGGACGCGGGGAGCTGGGCGCCGCGTCTGGGAGGGGACGGGTCCCGGTAGCGGCCTCGCGGCTGGTGGCCGCTGAGGGAGGCCTCACGCACGGCCTGCCGGCCCGGGAACGCGAGTCGGTCCCGTCCGGCGCGACGGCGACCACCGGCTGACCGCCGGCGATCACCGGCCGACTGCCGAGACGATGCCCGTCGGCTGCCGGTCGACTGCCCGTCGGCGATCACCGGCCGGCTGCCGGAACGATGCCCGTCGCTGCCGGTCGACTGCCCGTCGGCGATCTCCGACGTATCGTCCCTTTATGGCCGAGAAACGTGCTGTTCTCGTCGACATCGACGGTGTGCTCACCGTCTCGTGGAAGCCGCTGCCGGGTGCGGTCGGGGCGTTGCGGGAGATCCGCGAGGCCGGTCTGGGGGTCGCGCTGGTCACCAACACGACGTCCCGTACGCGGGCGTCGATCGCCGGGGTCCTGGCCGGCGCCGGGTTCCCCGTGACGGCCGACGACATCCTGACGGCGCCGACCGGGACCGCCGCGTATCTCGCCCGCCACTGTCCGGGAGCGCGCTGCGCGCTGCTGAACAGCGGCGACGACATCCGCGAGGACCTCACCGGGGTCCGGCTGACCGGCGACGACGAGGCGGACCCGGACGTGGTGGTCGTCGGCGGGGCGGGGCCCGGCTTCGACTACGCGGCGCTCAACCGCGTCTTCGGACATCTCCAGCGCGGGGCACGGCTCGTCGCCATGCACCGCAACCTGTACTGGCGGACGGACGAGGGCCTCCAGCTGGACTCGGGTGCGTTCCTCGTCGGGTTGGAGCGGGCGGCGCGCAGGGAGGCCGAGATCACGGGCAAGCCGTCCGCCGCGTTCTTCGAGGCGGCGCTGGAGCACCTCGGCGTCGGGGCCGGGGACGCGTTGATGGTCGGGGACGACATCGAGTCGGACGTGCTGGCGGCGCAGCGGACCGGTGTCACCGGGGTGCTCGTCAGGACCGGGAAGTACCAGCCGGAGACGCATCGCGCGGCGAGCGGTCGCCCCGACCACGTGGTGGACTCGTTCGCGGATCTGCCCGCGCTGCTGGGGCTCGGCGAAGGGGCGTCGTCAGCGCAGCAGTAGCTGGAGGCCGCCGAGGACCGTCGCCGCGATCACCAGTTGTTCGAACAGCCGCTGGTTGATGCGGTGCACCGCCCACTTGCCCAGCAGGGCGCCCGGCACCACGAACAGGGCGAGCGCCGCGTCCAGCAGCAGGGAGGGGCCGTCGATCAGGCCGAGGCCCACGCTGAAGGGGACCTTGGAGACGTTGACGATCAGGAAGAAGAACGCCGACGTGCCGAGGAAGCCCAGCTTGCGGAAGCCGGCCGAGAGCAGGTACATCGACATCACGGGGCCGCCGGCGTTGGCGACCATGGTGGTGAAGCCGCCGAGGACCCCGTACGAGCGGGCCTTGACACGGCCGGCGCGGGTGGTGATGGAGTCCGGTTCATCGTCCTGGTCGGCGGTGCGGCGGCGCCACACCGTGACCGCCGTCATCAGCAGCAGGATCGCGCCGATCGAGGTCCGTACGACCTGGTCGTCGGCCCACATGAGGAACAGCGTGCCGACCACGACGCCCGCGCCGACCGCGGGGAAGAGCCGCCAGAGGGTCGGCCAGTGGGCGTGCCGGCGGTAGGTCAGCACGGCGAGGACGTCCCCCACGATGAGGATCGGCAGGAGGACACCGGTCGAGGCGCGGGCCGGCAGCACCGCCGCGAAGATCGCGAGGCTGACGGTGTTGGCGCCGCTCACGGCGGTCTTGGAGAAACCGACGAGGAGGGCGGCGAAGGCGAGTGCGGCGAACTCGGCCGCGGACAGGTGCCAGAGAGTCATCGTGTTCATGCGGAGACCGATGCTATGCGCACCTAACGGTCCCCTAGAGAACCGTCTCGCCAGTCGGCCCCTGGGAGGGTTGGCGCGGGCGGGGGTCGTCGGGTGGTGTGCGCCGGGTGTCCGGTTCGGGGTGGGGTGTCGGGCGGGGCGTGGACCGTGGGGCGGGCGGCCTGGCAAGATCCACGGGGTTACCTTCACCGACGCAGTTGGAGGAGTCATGGCCGACTCGCGGGAGCACGCCTTCGCCGGTACCCGGGGTGGTGTCACCGCACGCGAGTGGCCGCGCCAGGGGGCGCGGTACGTGGCGCTGCTGGTCCACGGCTACGGAGAGCACATCGGCCGGTACGAGCACGTGGCGGACGCCCTGGTCGCCCATGGCGCGGCGGTGTTCGGCCCGGACCACATGGGGCACGGCAGGTCGGCGGGCGAGCGGGTGCTGATCGAGGACTTCGAGGACGTGGTCACCGATGTGCGCGCGGTGGAGGAGCTGGCCCGCGCCGCGTACCCGGGGGTGCCGGTGGTGCTGATCGGCCATTCGATGGGCGGTCTGATCGCCGCCCGGTACGCCCAGCGGTACGGCGCCGGGCTGGCCGCGCTCGTGCTGTCCGGCCCGGTGATCGGCGACTGGAAGGCGGTGTGGGCGCTGCTCGCGCCGCCGAAGGTGCCCGACGTGCCGCTCGACCCGAAGCAGTTGTCGCGGGACCCCGCGGTCGGCGCCGCGTACGCGAACGATCCGCTGGTGTGGCACGGCCCGTTCAAGCGGCCGACGTTGGAGGCGTTCGCGCGCACCCTGGAGACCGTCTCCGCGAACGGCAGCGTCGGGGCGCTGCCGCTGCTGTGGGTGCACGGCGACGACGACCGGATCGTGCCGCTGGCCGGCAGCCGTACCGGAGTCGAGGAGCTGCGCGGCACCGAGTGGGCGGAGCGGGTCTACCCGGGTGCCCGGCACGAGGTGTTCAACGAGACGAACCGCGACGAAGTCCTCGCGGACGTCCTGGAGTTCGTGGACGGCGTGCTCGCCCGCTGAGGAGCGCGCGAGCCCCGGCGACCGGGGGCGCGGAGGACCGGAAGGGCCTCATCCCCGTGCGGAAGGCCGCGTTCACCGGTGTGGGAGGCCCTCGCCCACCGGTGTGGAAGGCCCGCCTCCACTACCGGGGTGTGCCGCGTTTTCCCCCATGCGTCCTGGGCACCCGGCCCCGCATGGAGTGGTTGCGGCAAGCGGCCTGCGTGGGTGAGGACCCGGAGTTGTTCTTCCCCGTGGGCACAACAGGACCTGCGCTCGACGACATCGAGGCCGCCAAGCGCGTATGTGCCCGTTGCCCCGTGCTGCGCGAGTGTCTGCACTGGGCGCTCGGCAGCGGGCAGACGTCCGGCGTGTGGGGCGGCATGTGCGAGGCGGAACGCTCCGCACTGCTCCGCACGGCCGGGAGCGTCGAGGCGGCCCGGCACGAAGCGTTGGCGCGGCACGGGACGGCGCGCCGAGAAGCGATGACGCGCCATTGATGCGATGAGGAGTTTCACCTGATGACGATAGTGAGGAGCACCCTGCCCGAGTCGGCCCTCCGGGTCACCGGGGACGCGCTGCAGGAGACCCTGGTCGACCTGCTGGGGCTGTCCCTGATCGGCAAGCAGGCCCACTGGAACATCGTGGGCCCGAGGTTCCGTTCGATCCACCTCCAGCTCGACGAGGTCGTCTCCACCGCGCGGACGTACGCCGACGAGGTCGCCGAACGCGCGGCGGCGCTCGGTATCGCGCCCGACGGCCGCCCGGAGACGGTCGCGGCCCGGTTCGCCCTGCCGGGCACCAAGGAGGGCTGGCTGCGGGACAACGACGTCGTGCGGCTCCTGGTGGAGGCGCTGACGACCGCGGTCGGCCGGCTGCGGGAGCGTATCGAGGCCACCGAGGAAGCGGACAAGGTGTCGCAGGACCTGCTGATCTCCCTCACCGCCGAGCTGGAGAAGCAGCGCTGGATGTTCGAGGCGGAGAACTGGCCGCGCGAGGACGCCTGAGCACGGGTCCCGCGGTCGTACGCGAGCACGAGCAGCTAAGGGGGCTGCGATGACCGACGCCCTGGAACGGGACGCGCTGTGGGACGAGTTCCACCGCGTGGTGAACATGACCTCGCAGGAGCTGGGGGCCTGGCTCCAGACCCGGTACGCCGAGGAGGAGCCGGGGCCGGACCGGCTGGGCTCCCCCACCGGCCGGCATGTGCTGGAGATCCTGCAGAAGCGGCGCACGGACCTCACCGAGGACGACTTCCGGGTGATGTACGAGGTCGTGGAATCGGTCGAAGCGCAGCGGAAGGACGAGCCGGACGCGGACGGCACGCACCGCCGGCACCGGCTGATGACGCTGGGGCACGACCCGCTCAGGTCGTAGGGCCGGCCCCCCTGTCGCTGTGCGGGCAAGTCTTTTGACGGGGTGTCGGCGGGGCGGTGGTGCTTCGGCGACGGACACGGCGGCGCCTGGGGGTTCACCCATCGAGAGCTCCGGAGGAGTGTGGGAAAACCCCAGGCGGCGCAGGCGGCTTCGGCCCGTACGGCGGACGGGAGCCGCTCGGGGGCGAGAGGACGCACGGATGCGCACGACACCGGGGCCGGCGGAAAGGAGGGCGGACCCGCGGACGCGGCGCCCCAGGGGTTCAGTGAACCGTCAGCCTCGACGGAGGAACGGCACTAGGCCGTACGACGTGCGCTACACAGTGCGCTGTTGACCCGGAGCAGATCGACGGCGCGGTCGGCGCAGAGCGGTACGCAACCGTGGCGCCGCCATGCGGCCGGCCTCGGGGTTGCGTACATGTCCGTCACCATCGTCTTCCGGCCCCAGGGGGCCTCGCGCTCTTCGGGTGGCTGTAAGCAACACAGGCCGGGTACGCCGCTGTCAAGGTCCGTCCACGCCCTGGGACGTGTGTCCGTCGGCCGATACGTCCTGGTCCGGGACGTGGGAGGCCCAGTCCAGGATCTGTACGGCGGCTCCGGCGGCCTCCAGGCCCTGGCAGTGGGCGTGGTGCCTGCGGGCGATGCCGTCGAGGTCGAGACGGGGGCCGAAGGCGGGGTGGGCGGTCAGCCGGCGTGCGTACGCCCACAGGTGCGGGTGGTCGGCGACGCGGTGCACGGCGGAGGCGTCCAGGTGCCAGCGGTGCACGGTGTCCAGGCGCACCAGGCTGGTCCACAACTCGACGTCGGCGACGGTGAGCCGGTCGCCGAGGGCGTACTCCTGCCGGGCGAGGCGGGCATCCAGTGAGCGCAGGGTGCGCAGCAGGGAGCCGAGCGCGTCCCGGCGTACGCCCTCGTCGGTGTCGGCCTGTCCGGCGCGTTGGGCGGCCGCGTCGACGCCCTGGGCGCAGAGGCGGGCGACGCCATCGATCTCCGCCTCGGCGCCCGCCGGGTACAGCTCGGGGCGGCCGCCGCCGAAGCGGCGGGCGAGGTCGCGCATGATGTCCGGGGTGTGGGTGCTGACGATGCGTCCGGACCAGTCGTCGCTGAGGACCGGTGCCGTGGCCGCACCGGAGTAGCGGTGCGCGCTGGCCTCGTACAGGGGGCGCAGCTCGGAGTGTTCGCCGTCCGGCCCGTCGGGGACGGCGGGCAGGAGGGTGACCGGGCAGACGTCCGCGAGCCCGAGGAGGCCGTGGACGACGGCGATGCGCAGGGCGCCCGGACAGGACAGGGACAGGTGCAACCGGTAGCGGCGCGGCACGGCGTAGTGACCGCTGCGGGCGTCACAGCCGATCCGGCCCCGGAAGGCGGGCTGCGGCCGCTGCGTCGGGACGGCGTTCAGGGCGTGGACGGACAGGGCGGGCATGGGTCTCCCGGGGGTCGAGTGCGCGAACGTGACGTACGGACGGCGGCTGCGCCCGCGCGCGTGCGGGCGCACGGTCCTCGCGGGCCGGCCGGATCGGCGGGCGGGGCGCGGCGGCGCGCGCCGGTTCAGCCGGAGGGGTGGGTCGCGCTGCAGACGCGCAGCAGGTCGATGTGACGGCGGGAGGTCAGCAGGAGGGACTGCCGGTGTGCGCGTCGCACACGAGTCACCACCGGCTCCAGGCGCCCCATCATTCCCTACCTGTTCACTAGGAAATACCCCTCATGGAGTGTCGGCGCCCTCCCGGTCCCCGTCAAGGGGGTGTCCGAGAAGCGGTCGCCTGTCTCACCTGACGGACGGGGGGGTTCATGCCTCCCCCGTGCCCGGCAGCGCCTCGGGGTGGCCTCGGCGGGCGTGGGGGGCGTGCCGGTCGAGTTCGTAGGCGACCCGGATGAGCGGCACGTGGGTGAACGCCTGCGGGAAGTTGCCCAGCTGGCGACGGGCGCGGGGGTCGTACTCCTCGGCGAGGAGCCCCACGTCGTTGCGCAGGCCGAGGAGCCGCTCGTACAGGGCGCGGGCCTCGTCCTCGCGGCCGATGGACAGCAGGGCGTCCGCGAGCCAGAAGGAGCAGGCCAGGAAGGCGCCCTCGCCACCGGGGAGGCCGTCCGGGGAGTCGGGTCCGCCCGCCGAGTAGCGGGCCACCAGCCCGTCGACGAGGAGTTCGCGGCGTACGGCCTCGACGGTGCCGACGACGCGGGGATCGTCGGGGGGCAGGAACCCGGTCTGCGGGATCTGCAGCAGCGCGGCGTCGAGCGCGTCGGAGCCGTACGACTGGGTGAACGTGCCCCGGCGCGGGTCGAAGGCCCGCTCGCAGACCTCGCGGTGGATACGGTCCCGGATCCGGCGCCAGTGCTCCACCGGGCCGGGGCGTTCGTGCGTCTCCGCGAGGCGGATCGCACGGTCGAAGGCGACCCAGCACATCACCTTGGAGTGGGTGTAGTGGCGTGGGGTGCCGCGCATCTCCCACAGGCCCTGGTCGGGTTCGGTCCACACCTGTTCCAGATGGTCGAGGAGGACCGCCTGGAGGTCGACGAGGTGCCGGCGCGGGCGCAGTCCGCAGCCGATGGACAGATGGATGGTGTCCATGACCTCGCCGGGCACGTCGAGCTGCCGTTGGGCCGCGGCGGCGTTGCCGATCCGCACCGGGCGCGACCCCTCGTACCCCGGCAGCCAGTCGGCCTCCCACTCGGTCAGCCGCCGCTCCCCGGCGATGCCGTACATGATCTGCGCGTCCTCCGGGCGGCCGGCGAGAGCCCGGGCCAGCCAGCCGCGCCAGGCGTCCGCCTCGGCGGTGAACCCGCTGCGCAGCAGCGCCTCCAGCGCCATCCCCGCGTCGCGCAGCCAGCAGTAGCGGTAGTCCCAGTTGCGGACGCCGCCGATCTCCTCGGGCAGGGAGGTGGTCGGGGCGGCGACGATGCCTCCGGTGGGCTCGTAGGTGAGGGCCTTGAGGGTGATGAGGGAGCGGGCTACGGCGTCGCGGTACGGGCCGGCGTAGGTCAGCCGGCGCAGCCACAGCCGCCAGTACGTCTCCGTGGCGGCCAACGCGTCGAAGGCGTCGACCGGGTCGGGGGCCGGCAGATGGGAGGGGCGCCAGACGAGGACGAAGGGGACGCGCTCGCCGGGGGTGACGCGGAAGACCGCGCGGTGGGAGGTGCCGTGCGCGGTGAGCCGGACCCGCGTGCCCAGCCACACCGCGTCCGGCCCGGCGATGCCGGTCAGCTGGCCGTCCTTGTGCCGCATCCACGGCAGCACCCGGCCGTAGTCGAAGCGCAGCCGCAGCTCCATCCGCATGTCCACGGCGCCGGCCAGGCCCTCGACGATCCGTACGACACAGGGAGCGTCCTCGCCGCGCGGCGGCATGAAGTCGGTGATCAGGGCCCGCCCGGCCGGGGTCTCCCACTCGGTCTCCAGGATCAGTGTGTCGTCCCGGTAGCGGCGGCGGGCCACCGCGCCGGTCTCGTCGGCGGGGGCGACGCGCCAGCGGCCGTTGTCCTCGTCGCCGAGCAGGGCGGCGAAGCAGGCCGGGGAGTCGAAGCGGGGGAGGCAGAGCCAGTCGATGCCGCCGTCCTTGGCCACCAGGGCCGCGGTGAGGAGGTCGCCGATCAGGGCGTAGTCCTCGATGGGGCTGGGTCCCGACCGGGCGCCGGGGGCGTGTCCTGGCATGGGGTCAGTGTCGGGGCGGGTGGGCGCGGGGGCATGCGGGGCGGGGCGTTCGAGTCGCGGGACCGGGGTGCTGTGTCGGGGCCTGGGGGGCGCGGGGGCATGCGGGGTGGGGCGTTCGAGTCGCGGGACCGGGGTGCTGTGTCGGGGCCTGGGGGGCGCGGGGGCATGTGGGGCGGGGCGTTCGAGTCGCGGGACCGGGGTGCTGTGTCGGGGCCTGGGGGGCGCGGGGGCATGCGGGGTGGGGCGTTCGAGTCGCGGGGACCGGGGTGCTGTGTCGGGGCCTGGGGGGCGGGCGGCCGGTCCTCGGGGAGCGTGGGGGCCTCGCGGTACCTGCCGGGGCTCTCGTTTCGCCTGTGGCGCGCGTCCGTGGTGCGATGGAACCGGGGGCCGCGGCGGAAAGGAGAGCGGTCATGTCCGCAGCGCAGCGAACGGGTGTCGCCGCCCCGGTGTCGGTCCGCCCGCTGGTCGAGCCGGATCTGGACCGGGCCGACAAGATCTTCCGGGTCGCCTTCGGGACGTTCCTCGGGTTCCCTGAGCCGGAGACGTTCTTCGGGAGCGCCGACTACGTCCGCACCCGCTGGGCGGCGGATCCGCACGCGGCGTTCGCGGCGACCGTCGAGGGCGAGGTCGTCGGAACTAACTTCGCCGCCCACTGGGGCAGCGTCGGGTACTTCGGCCCGCTGACCGTACGACCGGGCCTGTGGGACCAGGGCATCGGCAGGCGCCTGATGGAACCGGTCATGGCCTGCTTCGCCACCTGGGAGAACCGCCACCTCGGCCTGTTCACCTTCTCGCACAGCCCCAAGCACCTGGAGCTCTACCGCCGGTACGGCTTCTGGCCCCGGTTCCTGACAGCCATCATGAAGAAACAGGTCGCCGACCCCGCCCCGGTCCCCGGCCGCCTCCTCTACGGCGAACTGACCGCCGCCGAGCGGCCCGACGCGCTGAGCCTCTGTCGCGCGCTGACGGAGTCCGTGTACGAGGGCCTGAGCCTGGAGCGCGAGATCACGGCCGTCCAGGCGCAGGGGCTCGGTGACACCGTCCTCCTCGCGGGCGCCGACTCCGGTCTCGACGGTCTGGCCGTCTGTCACTGCGGCGCGGGGTCGGAGGCCGGAGAGGACGTGTGCTTCGTCAAGTTCGGCGCCGTACGCCCCGGTCCGGGCGCCGCGGACCGGTTCGAACGACTGCTGGACGCGTGCGAGCGGCTGGCCCGCGAGAAGGGACTCGGGCAGTTGGACGCCGGGATCAACCTGGCCCGCCAGGACGCCTACCGGCGCATGGCCGGCCGCGGCTTCCGCACCTGGCTGCAAGGCGTGACCATGCACCGGCCCAACGAACCCGGCTACAGCCACCCGGACGCCTATGTGATCGACGACTGGCGCTGAGTCCACCGCCCCGCTCGTTCCGTGGTATTCCGGGCTACTGCGCCATGTGACATAGTACTGGCGTGACCGAGCGACTGACCTGCGACGTCGTGGTTGTCGGAGCGGGAATGGTGGGCGCGGCGTGCGCCCTGTACGCGGCCCGGGCGGGTCTGGACGTGACGGTGGTGGACCGCGGCCCGGTGGCCGGTGGCACGACCGGGGCGGGCGAGGGCAACGTCCTGGTCTCCGACAAGGAGCCCGGTCCCGAGCTCGAACTGGCCCTGCTGTCGCACCGCTTGTGGACCGAACTGGCCCGCGAACCCGGACTCGGGGCGGCGTTCGAGTACGACCCGAAGGGCGGGCTCGTGGTCGCCTCGGCACCGGAAGGGCTCGCCGCGCTGGAGGAGTTCGCGGCCGGGCAGCGCACCGCCGGGGTCACGGCCGAGACCGTCGCCGCCCAGCGACTGCCCGAACTGGAACCCGAGTTGGCCCGCGGCCTCGCGGGCGGCGTGTACTACCCGCAGGACGCCCAGGTCATGCCCACCCTGGCCGCCGCCCGTCTCCTAAGGGCCTCGGGCGCCCGCCTGCTCACCGGCCGCCCGGTGACCGGGGTGCTGCGCTCACCCGGCGGCGCCGTACGCGGCGTACGGACCGACCGGGGCGAGATCCACGCGCCGGCGGTGGTGAACGCCGCCGGCACCTGGGGCGGTGAGGTGGCCGCGCTCGCCGGGGTCCGGCTGCCCGTACTCCCCCGGCGCGGATTCGTCCTCGTCACCGAGCCGCTCCCGCCCCTGGTACGGCACAAGGTGTACGCCGCCGACTACGTGGCCGACGTGGCCAGCGACTCGGCGGCGCTCCAGACCTCCCCGGTGGTCGAGGGCACGGCCGCCGGGCCGGTGCTCATCGGGGCGAGCCGGGAGCGGGTCGGCTTCGACCGCTCGTTCTCGCTGCCCGTGGTACGGGCGCTGGCGGCGGGCGCTACCCGGTTGTTCCCGTTCCTGGAACGGGTGCGCGCGATACGGACGTACGTCGGGTTCCGGCCCTACATGCCCGACCATCTGCCCGCGATCGGGCCGGACCCGCGGGTGCCGGGGCTGTTCCACGCGTGCGGGCACGAGGGGGCGGGCATCGGGCTCGCCACCGGAACGGGGCGGTTGATCGCCCAGGTACTCATCGGCGGAACACCCGAGCTGGATCTGACGCCGTTCCGCCCGGACCGGTTCGCCGAGGAGAACGGGACCCCCGAGCGTCCCGGCCGGTTCGTCGCACAGGAGGAGGCGGGATGAATCCGCTGGAGTTGGCGCAGGCCGCGCCGGGGCCCGCGTTCGGGGTCACCCTCGACGGCCGGGAACTGTCGGCCTTGCCCGGTCAGACGGTCGCGGCGGTGCTCTGGGCGGCCGGGGTGACCTCCTGGCGCGCCACCCGGGGCGAGGGCCGGCCGCGTGGGGTCTTCTGCGGGATCGGCGTCTGCTTCGACTGCCTGGTGACCGTCAACGACCGCCCCAACCAGCGGGCTTGTCTGGTGCCGGTCCGGCCGGGCGACGTCATCCGCACACAGGAGGGGACGGGGCATGAGCACTGAACCGGTCGGGCCGCGTCCAGGACGACCGCCCCGCCTCGCCGTCGTCGGCGCGGGGCCGGCGGGCCTCGCCGCGGCGCTGGCGGCGGCCGGGCGCGGCGTCCATGTGACGGTCGTCGACTCCGCGGAGGCGCCCGGCGGCCAGTTCTACCGGCAGCCCGCCGCGGGGCTCGGGGCACGGCGCCCCCAGTCGCTCCACCACCAGTGGCGGACCTGGCTGCGGCTGCGCGACGGCCTCGAACGGCATATCGCCGCCGGGCGCCTCACCCCTCTCCCCGACCACCACGTGTGGTGTGTGGAGCGGCGGCCCGACGCCTCCTCCGGCGGGCACGCGCACACCACGGCGCCCGGCGGCTTCGTCGTGCACGCGTTGCTCGGGCCCGGCCAGGAGGAACCCGTCGAGGTGCCGGCCGACGCCGTCGTGCTCGCGACCGGCGGCTACGAGAAGGTGCTGCCCTTCCCCGGCTGGACCCTGCCGGGCGTGGTCACGGCCGGGGGCGCCCAGGCCATGCTGAAGGGCGGGCTCGTGGTGTCCGGCCGTACGGCGGTCGTCGCCGGGACCGGCCCGTTGCTGCTGCCGGTGGCGACCGGGCTCGCGGCGGCCGGTGTCCGGGTGGCCGCGCTGGTCGAGTCGGCCGATCCCCGGGCGCTGGTGCGACGGGCGGGGGCGCTGGCCGGGCGGGCGGACAAGCTGGCCGAAGGAGCCGGGTACGCGGTGGAGTTGCTGCGCCGCCGGGTGCGCACCCTCGTCCGCCACACCGTGGTCGAGGCGCACGGCACCGACCGGCTGGAGGCCGTGACCGTCGCCGCCCTGGACGCCGGGGGGCGGGTCCGGCCCGGAAGCCGGCGGCGCGTCCCCTGCGACACGCTCGCCGTCGGGCACGGCATGGTCCCGCACACCGACCTCGCCGAGTCCCTGGGCTGCCGGGTCGACGCGGACGGCACGAGGGTCGCGGTCGACGAGGAGCAGCGCACCGACGTGCCGGGCGTCTGGGCGGCGGGCGAGGCCACCGGTATCGGCGGCGCGGCCCTGTCCCTCGCCGAGGGGCATGTCGCCGGGCGGTCGGCGGCGGCCCGGCTCCGGGGCCGGGAACCGGATCCGCGGGAGTGGGCCGCAGCGGCCACCTCCCGTACACGGTTGCGGGAGTTCTTCGCCGCGCTCGACTCCGTGTACGCGCCGCCGGCGCACTGGGCCGAGCAGGTCACCGACGACACGGTGGTGTGCCGGTGCGAGGAGGTCACCGCCGGGGCGGTCCGCGAGGCCGCCGGGGAGCTGGGTGCCGGGGACGTCCGGACGGTGAAGCTGCTCACCAGGGCCGGGATGGGCTGGTGCCAGGGCCGGATGTGCGGGCCGGCCGTCGCGGGACTCGCCGGGTGCGCGGA
Organism: Streptomyces sp. NPDC030183; assembly: GCF_055573455.1. NCBI lineage: Bacteria > Bacillati > Actinomycetota > Actinomycetes > Kitasatosporales > Streptomycetaceae > Streptomyces > Streptomyces sp. NPDC030183. Next base: position 84,909 of record NZ_JBVIBK010000005.1, on the reverse strand, counting down.
GACGGTGGCGCGGCGGCCGTTCGCCCGACCCGTGCCGCTCGGTGTCCTGGCGCGGGCCGGGGAGACCGAGGAGCGGGGAGGCCCGCCCGTGGAGTGACCCTCGTGAAGACCCCTGCCCGCGGCCGCCGGGGCTCCCCCGCCGCCTGTCCGAACGTCACCGTCAACCCCAGTGCCATGTCACATCCCATGGAGGGAACCGCAGATGACCACGTCCGCGCGCTCGCCCCGCACCGGCAACCGCCCCTGGCGCGGTGTCCTCGTCGCCACCGCACTCCCCCTCCGCGACGATCTGTCCGTGGACTACGACAAGTACGCCGAGCACTGCGCCTGGCTGGTCGAGAACGGCTGTGACGGCGTCGTGCCGAACGGCTCCCTCGGCGAGTACCAGGTGCTGACGCCCGAGGAGCGGGCGCGGGTCGTGGAGACGGCCGTCGCGGCGATCGGCGGCTCGCGGGTGATGCCGGGCGTCGCCGCGTACGGCTCCGCCGAGTCCCGCCGCTGGGCCGAGCAGGCGCGGGACGCGGGCTGCTCGTCGGTGATGCTCCTGCCGCCGAACGCCTACCGCGCCGACGAGCGTTCGGTGGTGGCGCACTACGCGGAGGTCGCGAAGGCGGGTCTGCCCGTCGTGGCGTACAACAACCCCATCGACACCAAGGTCGACCTGGTCCCGGAGCTGCTGGCCAAGCTGCACGGCGAGGGGTACATCCGGGCCGTGAAGGAGTTCTCCGGGGATGTGCGCCGGGCCTACCAGCTGGCCGAACTGGCCCCGGAGCTGGACCTGTTGATCGGCGCCGACGACGTGCTGCTGGAGCTCGCGCTGGCGGGCGCCAAGGGCTGGGTCGCCGGGTACCCGAACGCGCTGCCCGCGGCGACCGTGGAGCTGTACCACGCGGCGGTGGACGGGGACCTCGCCACGGCGAAGGGGCTGTACGAGCAGTTGCACCCGCTGCTGCGCTGGGACTCCAAGGTGGAGTTCGTGCAGGCCATCAAGTTGTCCATGGACATCGTGGGCCGGCACGGCGGGCGCTGCCGGCCGCCTCGGGTGGAGCTGCTGCCGGAGCAGGAGGCCGTGATCCGGTCCGCCACCGAGAAGGCCGTCGCGGCGGGCCTCGCCTGACGCGCGCGCAAGCGGTGGGAGAGCGGAAGAAGGAGAACGGTCATGCGCAGCAAGCTCGTCCTGCACGCCGTCGACTCGCACACCGAGGGCATGCCGACCCGGGTGATCACCGGCGGGATCGGCACCATCCCCGGCGCGACCATGAACGAACGGCGGCTGTGGTTCCGTGAACACCGGGACGACGTCAAGCGGTTGCTGATGAACGAACCGCGCGGTCACGCGGCGATGAGCGGTGCGATCCTCCAGCCACCGACCCGCCCGGACTGCGACTGGGGCGTGGTCTACATCGAGGTCTCCGGCTATCTGCCCATGTGCGGCCACGGCACGATCGGGGTCGCGACGGTCCTGGTCGAGACCGGGATGGTCGAGGTCGTCGAGCCGGTCACCACCATCCGTCTCGACACCCCGGCCGGGCCCGTCGTCGCCGAGGTCGCTGTGGAGGACGGCGCGGCGAAGGCGGTCACCCTGCGGAACGTGCCGTCGTTCTCCGTCGGTCTGGACCGCCGGATCACCCTGGCCGACGGGCGGACGGTCACCTACGACCTCGCGTACGGCGGGAACTTCTACGCGATCCTGCCGCTGGCGGAGTTCGGGCTGCCCTTCGACCGCTCCCGCAAGGACGACATCCTCCGCGCGGGCCTGGATCTGATGGACGCCATCAACGCCGAGGAGGAGCCCGTCCACCCCGAGGACCCGTCCATCCACGGCGTCCACCACGTCCACCTGTACGCGCCCGGCGCCACCGCCCGGCACTCACGGCACGCGATGGCCATCCACCCCGGCTGGTTCGACCGCTCACCCTGCGGCACGGGCACCAGTGCGCGCATGGCGCAACTGCACGCACGGGGCGAACTGCCCCTGCACACCGAGTTCGTGAACGAGTCCTTCATCGGCACCCGGTTCACCGGACGGCTCCTCGGGGAGACCGAGGTGGCCGGGATCCCGGCCGTGCTGCCCAGTTTCACGGGCCGCGCCTGGATCACCGGCACGGCCCAGTATCTGCTCGACCCGACCGACCCGTTCCCCGCCGGATTCGTCCTCTAGGCCCTGTCGTCGAATTCCCACCTGCCCCGCCCTTCGGGCGACGGCGGGAATTTGACGACAGGGCCTAGGATTCCGGGCTCCAGGACTCCAGGAGAGACCGCATGTCCCCCATGGCCCCGCAGCGCACCGGCGCCACCTCCCCGGCACCGGGCGCCCCCGTTTCGCCGACCGCCTCCGCCGTTCAGGGCGCCGCTCCCCCGGCGCCCGTCCTGCCGGTGCTCGGCGGCAAGAGGAGCAGCTACCGGGAACGGGTCGCCGACGCGTTGCGGGCCGCGCTGATCGCCGGTGAGCTGCGGCCGGGACAGGTGTACTCCGCGCCCGCGCTCGCCGCCCGCTTCGGCGTGTCGGCCACCCCGGTCCGCGAGGCCATGCTGGACCTGGCCAAGGAGGGCCTGGTCGACACTGTCCCGAACAAGGGCTTCCGGGTCACCGCCGTGACCGAGAAGCAGCTCGACGAGTACACGCAGATCCGCTCGCTCATCGAGATCCCGACCACCGTCGCCCTGGCGCGGACCGCCGACCCCGTCTCCCTGGAGGCGCTGCGGCCCGCCGCCCGGGAGATCGTGGCCGCCGCGGCCACCGGGGACCTCATCGCGTACGTGGAGGCCGACACCCGCTTCCACCTCGGTCTGCTGGCCCTCGCGGGCAACGCGCATCTGGTCGAGGTGGTGCGCGACCTGCGCAAACGCTCCCGTCTGTACGGGCTGACCGCACTCGTCGAGGCGGGCCGTCTGCCGGCGTCCGCCCAGGAGCACCTGGAGCTCCTCGACGCCCTTCTCGACCGCGACGAGGACGCCGTCCGGGCGGTGATGACCCGCCACCTCGGTCATGTGCGGGGCCAGTGGGCCTCCCCCGAGTGAGTGGCACGCGACAGGGGCGCGGCGGGGCATGAGGGCCGGTCGACACGGGCATACGACATGTGATCGGAGCGACGCGCACGCCAGGTGACGTTGAACGTATGATCGGCCAATGTCTGACATGACCGAAACCACGCCTGGCTGGCTGACATCCGACGAACTCGAATCGGCGCGCGCCCGTATGCCGATCCTGTACGTCGAGGCCGTGCCCGTGCGCGTCGACGACAGCGGTGAAGTGACCAGCATCGGCCTGCTGCTGCGTATCGGCCCGGACGGAACGGTCAGCCGCACGCTGGTGTCCGGCCGCGTGATGCACCACGAGCGGGTGCGCGACGCGCTCCTGCGCCACTTGGAGAAGGACCTCGGCCCGGTGGCGCTGCCCCGCGTACCGGCCTCCTTGCAGCCCTTCACGGTCGCCGAGTACTTCCCGACGCAGGGCATCACGCCGTTCCACGACCCCCGGCAGCACGCGGTGGCGCTCGCGTACATCGTCCCCGTCGCCGGCGACTGCCGTCCGCGGCAGGACGCGCTCGACCTGGTGTGGTTCAGCCCGCAGGAGGCCGCGTCGCCGTCGGTCCAGAACGAGATGCCGGGCGGCCAGGGAGTCCTGCTGAAGCAGGCCCTCGCCCATGTCGGCTGCATCTCCTAGGCCCTGTCGTCACATTCCCGCCGTCGCCCGAAGGGCGGCCCCGCGGCGTCAGGTGCGTGCTCTCGGCGTGCCGGGCCCTGACCCGTGTACTGGACGTACTCGGGTCGGGGCTCGGTGCGTCGAGAGCGCGTGCATGGCGTCGCGGGGCAGGTGGGAATGTGACGACAGGGCCTAGCCAGGTCGACGCCGTCGCTCCGCAGGGAGCTTGACGGTGGCAGTCAGGGGGTGCGGGCGAGATACGGCCGGTGCAGTCGCCGGTTCAGCCTGGTCGCGGCCGGGGCCGCCAGTTCGTTCGCCGTGTCGCGGGCGACGGCGGCGCGGCCGGCCTCGCCCAGTGCGTCGGCGAGCCGGGCCTGGCCCAGCCAGTTGTAGGGGCTGTGGGGGCTCAGACCGGTGCGTTCCCCGAGGAGCTGCCGGGCCAGGTCGTCGCGTCCGGCGCGCAGGGCCGACTCCAGGAGCGTGCGCTGGACGGCGTCCCGCTGGGCGTGGCTGCCGCCGAAGGTGTGCACGCGGCGGCGGACCGGCCACAGCAGGTCGACCACCGTCTCGTGGTCCCCTCGGACGTACGCGACCAGCGCCTCACCGACGGGCAGCCCGACCCCGGCGGTCATCGCGTGGTTGGTGGTCCGGCGGGCGTCGTCCCGTTCCAGCCAGCGGCGCCGTTCGGCGAGGAACGCGTCCGCCTCGGCCAGCCGGCCCGCACCGGCGAGCGCCATGACGGCGTGCACGTCGTTGAAGGCGTAGTACGGGGGGTCGGCGCGGGCCGCCCAGGCGTCGGCGAGGGCCTGCCAGCGGGCGTCCTGGTCCAGGTCCGCGAGCAGGAACCGCCACAACAGGGAGGCGGCGTCGAGGAGTTCCATGACGAATCCGCTGGAGCCCTTGTGGTGCAGTACGGCGTCGTAGATCCGGGTGGCCGTTTCGGTGTCGCCGGCCTCCAGCGCGTAGAGGGCGTAATGCCACCAGCTGTGCACGGTCAGGAGGGTTCCGCTCGCCCAGTCGTCGAGCCGTGCGTCGAGGTAGTCGATGCCCTCGGCGAACCGGCCGCGCATCTCGTGGACATGGACGACGGCGTGGATGGCCCAGACGTCGCGGGGGTTCTGCTCGACGGCGGCGAGGGCCACCTCCTGGGCGCGGTCGTAGTGCCCGGACTCCTCCAGGCCGAACGCGTACATGCCCATCAGGGGGCCGCGGTGGGGGTCGTCGGCATCCCAGGCCGGGAGTGCTCCGCCGATCCGGTCCCGCAGCCGGGTCGCGTCGCCGGTGAAGAAGTCCAGTTGGTGGCCGACCGCCAGGGCCAGCGGGTCACGGGGGGTGTGGACGACGAGTTCCTCCAGGAGGCGGGCCGCCGTCCCCATGTCTCCCCCGAGCCATGCCTCGGCGGCGGCGAGGTGCGCGCGCTCGCGGCGGGGCAGCGTCGAGAAGTCCACTCCGGCGCGGTACTCGGAGAAACGACGGCGGGCCTCGGCGGCGTCGCGCGGCTCGGTGCCCAGCACACCCAGATAGGCCGAGAACGCCTGGGCCAGCGGCGCCGTGGGGCAGGCCGCGACAGCGTCGGCGACCGCCGCGGGGAACTCGGGGCGGAAGAACAGCAGCCCCTCCACGGCCCGGTCCAGATGCGCCGCCGCCTCGGCGGTGCACTCGAACAGGGGGTTGCCGTACCGATCCGTCACCATGGCAGCTCCACTCCGGCGCGTGTGCGGTGGGGCCTTCCTGCCCCGGGGCGGCACGGGGGTCCGCGCCGCCCCCATCAAAGCGAGGGGCGCTCCGTCCGGTCCACCGGGAACACGCGGAGCGACGCGACCCGCCACCGTGCGCCCCCGGTCGGCGCCGGTCGGCGGACGCCGGGTCCGGGTGTGCCGGCCGTCCGGGGAAGGGTGCCCTGGGGGTGTCTCCCCTCCCTGTCGCGCGTGCCGCATACGCCAACGGCACTGTCGCCACCGTGCGCGGCGCCCCGCGCCCCTCGGGCGCCCCGGCGTGAACCCTTCGCCGGACGGTGCTTCCCGGACCACAGGATCGCGGAGACCAGGGCGCATCCCCGGGCTTAAAGGGACATTCGCCGGGAAATGCTGATCCCCGAACGGCTGTGTGAGGCCCGCCGGGTACTCCGCGGCGGTGCTCGACTGCCGGGAACCGCCAACGCCGGGTGCACACCAGAGGGGGCCGCCTGCCGTGCGTACGCCTTTGTATCTGCGACCACGACTGGAACCACCGCTCGACGCGTTACTGCGAGCCGTTCCCTTCCTGCACTCCCTCGCCGACTCGCTCGGCTCACCGCTCAACGTCCTGCTGCCCGACCGGATCGCGGACAACGCCGCCGCGTTCCGCGCCGTGTACCGCGAGCACCACCTCGGCGGGCGGGTGTACTACGCGCACAAGGCCAACCAGGCGCACAGCCTGGTACGGCGGCTGACGGCGACCGACCCGGCCGCGGTGGGCATCGACGTCGCCTCGCTGGGCGAGCTGCGGCACGCGCTGGAGTGCGGCTTCACCCCGGACCGGATCATGGCCACCGGTCCCAAGGACCCCGAGTTCCTGTGGCTGGCCGCCCGCACCGGCACCTGCGTCAACCTCGACTCCCCCGCCGAACTGGAGCAACTGGCCGGGCTGATACGGAAGTACGACCTGCCCCACACCGACGTCCTGCTACGGCTGTCGGAGTTCGAGGCGTCCGCGTCCGCCGCGGCGGGCACCCGGGTCCTGTTCCGGCGCAGCCGTTTCGGCTCCCCCGTGCGCGAGGTGGACGCCCTGGTCGACGCGGTCGAACGGCACGCGGACGCGGTCCGGCTGACGGGGGTCGCCTACCACCTGGACACCACCGGCATCGCGGAGAAGGCCGTCGCGCTGGAGACGTGTGTCGCGGTCATGGACGCGTGCCGCGCCCGCGGTCTGGACCCCAGGGTCATCGACATCGGCGGCGGCTTCGGCGTCGGGTACGTCGCCGACGCCGGCCAGTGGGAGCGCTACACCACCGAGCTGGCCGAGGCCGTGCTCGGCACCCGCCCCGCCCTGACCTGGCGCGGCCACGGCTACGGGCTGCGCAACGACGGCGGCACCCTGCGCGGGGCACCGGCGCTCTACCCGGCCCACCGCCCCACCGCGGGCCCCGGCTACCTCGACGAACTGCTCCGCCACCCCGCCCCCGCCTCGGGCCGTCCGGCGGCCACCCTGCTCCTGGAGCACCTCTACGACCTGGCCTGCGAGCCGGGCAGGGCCCTGGTGGACCAGTGCGGACTGACGCTGGCACGGGTCCTCGACGTCCGCCGGGCGGGCGCGGACTCGGGCGACCTGCTGGTGCGGCTCGGCATGAACGCCGGTGACGTGAGCCTGGAGGAGCACGGGGTGCTCGTCGACCCGGTCCTCGTCGCCCGCCCCGGGCCGCGGGCGGACACCGACGGATCGCGGCCGGATGACGCCGGATCGCGCTCGAACGACGACGAGGAACCGGTGGGGGTCTATCTCGCTGGAAATCTCTGCCTGGAGGCCGATCTGATCACCCGCCGCAAGGTCCACCTGCCCCGACCGCCGTCCGTGGGCGACCTGTTGGCGTTCGCCAACACGGCCGGCTACGCGATGGACTTCCACGCCCACCGTGCGCAGCGGCAGCCGCTCGCCCGCACGGTCGCCGTCACCCGGGAGCGGGACTCCTGGAGGTGGCGCCTCGACGAGGAGTACTGGCCGATCACGGAAGCGGGTGGACCGGTTTCATGAGGTACGACAGCATCACCGAGGCCATCGGCAACACGCCGCTGGTGCGGATCGACCCGGCCGTGCACGGGCTGCGCCACATCGACCTGTACGCCAAGCTGGAGATGCTCAATCCGTTCGGCTCGGTGAAGGACCGGGCCGCCTGGCACATGGCCGGGCCCGGACTGGCCTCGGCGGCGGAACGCGGGGCGACGGTCGTGGAACTGTCCAGCGGCAACACCGCCAAGGCCCTGGCCCTGCTGGCCGGGATGCACGGGCTGCGCTTCAAGAGCGTCACCAACCGGATGCGGGTGCCCGAGATCAAGGACCTGCTCCTGCTGCTGGGCGCGGAGATCGAGGAGCTTCCCGGACAGAGCGAGTGCCTGGACCCGACCGACACCGACGACCCGCTGACCCGCTTCCACCAGACGCTCAGCGGCCCGGACGACACCTATCTGCACACCGACCAGTACTTCAACCCGCGCAACACAGAGGCCCACGCGGCGGGCACCGGGCCGGAGATCGTCAAGGACCTGGACGGCCGGGCCCCCGACTGGTTCATCGCCTGCGTGGGCACGGCGGGCTCCTCCACCGGCGTGGCCCGTGTCCTGCGCGAACACGACCCGGCGGTACGGGTGGTGGGCCTCGTCGCCCACAAGTCGGACTTCATCCCGGGTATCCGCACCATCGACGAGGTGCACCAGGTGGGCCTGTTCGACCCGGCGACGTACGACACGATCGAGTCGGTGACCTCCGACGAGGCCATCGAGGGGATGCTGACCCTGATCCGCCGCTGCGGACTGCTGACCGGCCCCACGGGCGGCGCCGCCTTCCAGGGGGCGGTGCGCCATCTCCGTCCGCTGGACGCGGAGTCGGCGGACGGCGAGCGGCGGACGGCGGTCTTCATCGTCTGCGACCGCGCCGAGAGCTATCTCGGGTACGTACGGCAGCGCCGCCCCGAGCTGCTGGGCCGGCCGGCCCGCCGGCACTCCGCGTCGGCCCTGTCCGACGCGGAGGTGCGGGCGGAGGCCGCGGTCGTCGACGCGGCGGACGCGCGGCGGTGGATCGAGCACGGTGAGCCCCGGCCGCTGGTGGTCGATCTGCGCGGGCCGCAGGCGTACGCCGCACTGCACATCGACGGATCGGTGAACATCACCGACGAGCTGTTCGAGGAACTCGTCCGCGGTGGCCTGCCGTTCAGCAAGCGGCAACCGGTGCTGCTGGCCTGTCCGGTCGGCGAGAAGTCGGCCCGGTACGCGGCGCTGCTGACCCGGATGGGTCATCCCGACGTCCGCAGTCTGTCCGGCGGGATCGTCGCGTGGCGCGACGCCGGCGCCCCGCTGGTGAGGGACTGAGCCGGTGACGGGAAACGATCTGGAGGAACTGGCCGGCTGGCAGCGGGAGGTGCGGGAGCAGTTCCCCATCATCACCGCGCACCCGGACGTCACCTACTTCGACAGCGCGGCCACCACACAGAAACCGCGGGCCGTCCTGGACGCCGTGCGGACGTATCTGACGACCGCCAACGCCAACGCGGGGCGTGGCGGTTACCCCTGGGCCAACCGTACGACGGCCCTGGTGGAGCGCACCCGGCGGCGGGTGAAGGACTTCCTCGGCGACCCCGAGCCGGACCGCTCGGACGTCCACTTCACCGGTGGCACCACCGAGGGGCTGCGGACGATCGCCCGCGACTGGCTCCCCGGCCTGCTCGCGGAAGGCGACGAGATCCTCGTCCCCTTCGCCGACCACCGGGCCAACCTGGACCCCTGGCTGGAGGTCCGGGACCTGCTGGCGCGGCAGGGCGTCACCGTGCGGGTGAGGCCGCTGCCGTACCAGGAGTCGTCCGGCGACTACGACCACCGGGCGCTGCCCTCGGTCATCGGCCCGCGCACCCGCTTCGTCGCCGTCACCCACGTCCACCATGTGTACGGCGGCGACATGAACGTGCACCGTGTCCGCGAGGCCGTCGGCCCGCGGGTGCCGATCTGTCTGGACGCCGCGCAGAGCGTCGGCCATGTGCCGCTGTCCGTGGACCGGTTGGACGTGGACTTCGTGGTCTTCTCCGGGCACAAGGCGCTGGCCCTGCCCGGATCAGGTGCCGTGTGGGCCCGCAACTCCCCCGGCCGTGGGCCGGAGTTCCGGCCGGGCGGCTGGCAGGGCACCCCCAACACGGTGGGGATCGCCGCGCTGGAGGCCGCCCTGGACTGGCTGGACACCACGGGCACGGACCGGATCGCCCGCTGGACCACGGCGCTCACGGCCCGGTTCACGGAGGGGCTGCGCCGCCTGGCGCCGTACGAGATCCTCGGCTGCCAGGCCAGTCTGGCCGCAGACTCCCCGGTCCAGCGGCGCCACGACATCGTCACCTTCCGCCACCGCGACATCCCCTCGGACGACCTCGGCTTCATCCTGTACAGCCACGGCTTCATGGTCCGCGCCGACAACCTCTGCCAGGCCGGCACCGACAAGCGGGACGGCTCGGTACGGGTCAGCGTCCACGTGTACAACACGGCCACGGAGATCGACGAGTTGCTGGGTGTGCTGGCGGGGCTGGCGTAGACCGCACGCCCGCCCCGGGCACCCGGAGCCCGGCACCCGGCACACCCACGCGAATGGAAACCGTTTCCAACAACCGGTAGCTTCTGATCACGACCGGCGGTGCGAGACGGAAGAGGCGACGCGAGGCCATGGGTGTGAGCATGGAGACGGCCGAGGTGTGGATCGAGCGCTGGGAACGCCAGCAGGAGCACTACGCCGTCGCCCGCGAGGAACGGTTCACGGTCATCGCCGACGTCGTCGAGCACGTCACCACCGGCCGGCCCCGACCGCTCCTGCTCGACCTCGGCTGCGGCCCGGGGTCGATGGCCGCCCGGCTCGCCGCACGCCTCCCGGCCGCCGAGATCGTCGCCGTGGACATGGACCCGCTGCTCCTCGAACTCGGCCGTACGCACCACGCGTACGCGGCCCGTTTCGTCGACGCCGTCATCGGCGAAACCGGCTGGACCGACACCCTCGGCCTGGACCGAGCCCTGGACGCGGTGGTCTCCACCACCGCACTCCACTACCTCTCCGAGCGGACCCTGCTGCGGACGTACCGGAGCCTGTTCGCCCTGCTGCGGCCCGGTGGGGCCCTCGTCAACGGCGACCACTTCGCCGTGGACGACCGCCGGTGCTCGGACCTCATCGCCGAGGTGGGGCGGCGGCGCGCCGAGCGGTCGCGCACCGGCGAGCACGAGGACTGGGGGTCCTGGTGGAGCGCGGCCGCCGAGGACCCGGAACTGGCCGACCTCTTCGCGCGGCGCGAGAAGCGCCGGGCCGCGTCCGGCAACCACGACGGCAACGACAACGACCTGCCCCTGACGTGCCACGTCGAACTCCTGCACGCGGCGGGCTTCGCCCACGTCACCCCCGTGTGGCAGTACGGCGAGAGCCACGTCCTGGTCGCGCTGAAGGACTGACCGTTGCGCCGGCCGCGGCATCGCGGAGCCGCCCTCCCGACATCCCGGCCGGTCAGGAATCCCTCCGGAGACCGGCGAGATGGTCCCGCAGCACGGATGCGAAGCTCGGGTCGGGTTCCAGCCCCAGCGCGGCGGCGCGGGAGTGGTCGAAGACCGACGGCCACGAGCCGACGATGGCTTCGACGGCCGGGTCGGGCGCGATCGTGACCAGGTCGGCGACGTCGTCACCGGCCAGCTGCCGCAGCGTGGCGATCATCTCTGCGACCGAGACGGTGAGCGCCGGAAGGTTGACCGGCAGTCGGCCGTCGAGCCGGCCCTGCCCCGTTCCGCGCTCGACCTCCGCCAGGCGCAGGAGCGCGTCGACGGTGCGGCGCGGTGAGGCGAGGGCCACCCGCAGGTCGGGCCGTACGGGGCAGACGGCGGGGAGACCCGCGAGGGGCTCGCGGATGATGCCGGAGAGGAACCCGGAGGCGGCGGCGTTCGGCTTGCCGGGCCGCACCGACACGGTCATCAGGCGGGCGACGCGTCCGTCGACGAACCCGCGCCGGGTGCAGTCCGCGATCAGCTGCTCGCAAACGAGTTTCTGGATCCCGTAGCTGGATCGCGGTGTGGGCAGGGTCGCCTCGCTGACGACCGGTGGGAGCGGCAGCGCCGGGTCAGAACCGTAGACCGCCACGCTGCTGGAGAACACCAGGCGCGGTGTCGGCCCGCCGGCCGCCGACTGGGCCCGCGCCGCTTCGAGGAGCGCGCGGGTCGTGTCGACGTTGGCGCGCATCCCGAGGTCGAAGTCCGCCTCGCACTCGGCCGAGACGGCGGCGGCGAGATGGATCACCAGGTCCACCGGCTCCGCGAACACCGCGTCGAGCCGGTCGGCCAGTTCGCCCGGCACGATCTCCACGAGCGGGTCGGCGGCGGACGACTGCTCGGCCGGCACGACCCGGTCGGCGAGCACCAGGCGCTCGATCGGCGCCCCTCGGAACGTCCGCCGCTCCAGCAGCGCGCCGGTGACCAGCCGCCCCAGAAAGCCGAAGCCGCCCGTGATGACGATCCTCATGCGGTGCCTCCCCATCGCTCGGTCCAGGAGTGCAGCATGCCCGCGCGGCCACCGCGCTCGCCGCGTCAGCCGCCGGCCGGCGCGGCGGTCCCGGCAGCGCGGGCTCGGGGCGATGAGTCATGCCCCCCAGGCTGAGGACCGGGCCGATCATGGGACCATCCGGCGGAAGGCTTCCGTGTCCCTGCCGACCGGTGGGTGTCACCCCGCCGTCTGGCTGGAGCTGCCGCTCGACGGGCCGCCGGGACCGACCGGGGCTTTAGGGTCGAGTCGGCAGGGGCCGGACGGCATGGATGAAGGTGAGGCGGAGCGCGGGTGATCCGGGTGGTGGTGGTGGACGACGAGGCCCTGATCCGGTCGGGGTTCGGGCTCATTCTGGGCGCGTCCGAGGACATCGAGGTCGTCGCGACGGCGGGCGGCGGCGAGGCCGTGGAGACGGTCCGCCGGGAGCGGCCCGACGTGGTCCTGCTGGACATCCGGATGCCGGACGTCGACGGGCTGACCGTGCTGCGCGAACTGCGGACCATGCCGGACGCGCCGGTCGTGGCGATGCTGACCACGTTCGACGCCGACGAGTACATCCTGACCGCGCTGCACTCCGGCGCGGCCGGCTTCCTCCTCAAGGACACCGAGCCCGAACAGCTCGCCCAGCTGGTGCGCACCCTGGCCGCCGGCGGCGTCGTGCTCTCCCCCAAGGCGTCACGCACCCTCCTGCACAGCCACCCCGGCACCCAGACGGCCGTCGACGAGGAGGCCGCCCGGGTCCGCCTGCTCACCGCACGCGAACGCGACGTCCTCGTCCTGGTCGCCGAAGGACTGTCCAACGCCGACATCGGCGCCCGCATCCACCTGGGCGCCGGCACCGTCAAGGACCACGTCAGCGCCATCCTGACGAAACTGCGCGTGGCCGGCCGCGTCCAGGCCGCACTCCTCGCCCAGCGAGCCGGACTCCTCGACGAGCACCCGCGGCGGACCGGGCGATGAGCCGCGCGCGCACCGCGTGGAAACGGCTTCCCACGCCGGTGACCGACCTCGCCCTGGTCGCGGCGGCGGCCGTCGACGCGTGCCTGAACACGTGGCCGCCCACCCCCGTCGAGGCCGCGCTGGCCGCGGTCGGCTGCACCGCGCTGCTCTTCCGGCGCCGCTTCCCGCTCGTCGTCTTCCTGCTCACCCTGCCCATCGCCCTGATGCAGGATGTCGCCGTCGCGGTGCTGGCGGCGCTGTTCACCCTGGCCGAACGTTCCCGCGACCGCCGCCTTCTCGCCGTGTGCGTCGCCCTGGCCGCCGTCGCGAGCAGCACTCCCTGGCCCCTGGCCGAGGTCGACCGGACCATGACCCTGATCTTCTTCGTGTACGGCCTGGCCACCAGCGCCGCCCCGGTTCTCTTCGGCCAGTTTCTCCAGGCACAACGCGACCTGGCACGGCGCCTGGCCGAGATCGAGGAAGCACGCGAACACGAACGGACCCTGCACGCACAAGCCGTGCTGGCCCGCGAACGCGCCCAGCTGGCCCGCGAGATGCACGACGTGGTCTCCCACCAGGTCAGCCTGATCGCCGTACGGGCCGGGGCCTTGCAGGTCGCCACGCGGGACGCGGACGCCAAGGAGGCCGCCCGCACGATCCGTTCGCTGAGCGTCACCACACTCGACGAGCTGCGCACCATGGTCACCCTGCTGCGCGCCTCCGGCGGCAACGCCACCGAACTGACCCCCCAGCCCACCCTGGCCGACCTGCACAAACTCGTCGACACCAGCGGAACCCACGCACAGCTGACGGGCGACCTGCCACCCACCGTCAGCACACCCGCCCAACGAGCCCTCTACCGCACGGTCCAGGAAGCCCTGACCAACGTCCGCAAACACGCCCCCGGCGCCACCGCCCGCGTCGAGCTGTGGCAGGACGGCGACAGCATCGGCGTGACCGTCACCAACACCCCGCCCAAGCGCCCCTCCCTCTCCCTCCCCGGTTCCCAGCAGGGCCTGGTGGGCCTGCGGGAACGTGCCGACATCCTGCACGGCACCCTGGAGGCGGGCCCGACCGCGGAAGGCGGCTACCGGGTGCGGCTGCGCGTCCCCCTCAGCGTGGACTGAGAGAAGTCCCGCCGGTCGCGCGGGCCCGCGATGTGGCGGGTCAGCCCGCCGGGGTCAGGAGCTGGGTCGCCGCCAGTTGCGCGTACAGCGTGTCCTCGGCCACCAGGTGCTCGTGGGTGCCGACGGCCCGGACCCGTCCGGCGTCCATGACGACGATCCGGTCGGCGCCGGTCACCGTCGACAGGCGGTGGGCGACCACCAGCACCGTGGTCTCGCGGGCGACCTCCGTGACGACGTCCCGCAGCGCCAGCTCGTTGGCCGCGTCGAGCTGCGAGGTCGCCTCGTCCAGGAGCAGCAGCCGGGGCCTGCGCAGCAGGGCGCGGGCGACGGCGACACGCTGCCGCTCGCCGCCCGACAGTTGGGAGCCGCGGTGTCCGACCGTGGTGTCCAGGCCGTGGGGCAGGCGCTCGACGAGGGCGTCGAGCCTCGTCCGGGCCAGGACCTCGTGGACGTCGTCGTCGCTCGCGCCGGGCGCCGCGAAGACGAGGTTTTCACGGAGCGTGCCGGCCAGCACCGGGCTGTCCTGCTCGACATAGCCGATCGCGGCCCGCAGCCGGGGCAGCGACCAGTGCCGTACGTCCTCGCCGTCGACCAGGACCCGTCCGCCGGTGACCTCGTGGAACCGCTCGATGAGCGCGAACACCGTCGACTTGCCCGCACCGGACGGGCCCACGAAGGCCGTCATCCCGGCGCCCGGCACCTCGAAGCTCACCCGCTGGTGGACGTACGGCCGGTCCGGGCGGTAGCGGAAGGACACGTCCTCGAAGCGGACCGACGCCGGGCCCGTCACCGCCGCCCCCTGCCGGAGCAGGGCGGGCGGAGTGTCCTGCCGCCCGATGACCGGCTCCGTCTCCAGACGTTCCACCTGCGCGATCCGGGAGACCGCGGCGGCCCCCTCCTGGTACTGGGACACCGCGTCGACCAGCCGGGACACCGGCTCGATCAGATAGAAGAGGTACAGCAGGAAGGCGATGAGGGTGGACACGGGAATCTCCCCGGACGCCACGCGCGCCCCGCCGACCGCGAGGACCGCGAGGAAGGCCAGCTGGACGGCGAGTTCGTCGGCCGAGCCCGCCAGGGACTCCCACTTGGCGCTCTTGACGCCGTGCCGCCACGCCCGCCGCGCCGCCACCTCCACCCGGGCGGTCTCCCGTCCCTCGGCACCGGACGCCTTCACCGTGCGGAACGCCCCGAAGGCCCGCTCCAAGGCGACGGAGATCTCCCCGACCGCCTGCTGCGACCGCTCGGTGGCCCGCGCGATCCGCGGCATCACCAGCGCGACGGCCCCGCCGACCACCACGACCACGCCGAGCGTCACGCCCAGCAGCACGACGTCCAGGAACGCCATCATCACGACCGCCGCGACGAAGGCCACGAGGCCGGTGGCCGCGGAGACGACCGCCTGGGTGCTGACCGCCCGCAGCAGCGTCGTGTCCGAGGTGACCCGGGACATCAGATCACCCGGCGGGATCCGCTCGAACTCCGCGATCCGCAGCCGCAGCAGCCGCCCCACGACGGTGCGCCGGGCGGCCAGGACCACCGACTCCGCCGTCCGCTCCAGCACGTACGCGCCGAACGCCTCGACCGCCGTGCCCACCACCACCAGCGCGGTGAGCCCGATCAGGATCCCGGTGATCGTCCCCCCGGAGGCCATCCGGTCCACCAGCGCCTTCGTGGCCAACGGCTGCGACAGGGCCCCGGCGGCCCCGACCAGGGCACACAGCAGACCGAGGACGACGGCCCAGCGGTGCGGCCGGACGTATCCGTACAGCGCCCTGACCGTCTCCCGGGCGGACAGGGAGGTCTCACGGGACTCCTCCGTCGTCGGAGCGGATGCGGTGTTCACGACGTTCCCTTCTTCTGCGGTGGCGCGGCGTCAACCCGGTACACGGTCGAGGTATCCGAGAGAGTCCTCGCGTTCCTCGTACCGGCCCGGTGTGCCGCGCCTCCACCCTGGGAGCCGGGCCCGCCGGCGCCTATCCGGCAGCTGTCGGTTCCACCCCCGCCGAGTGGCTGAAGAGGCGTCCGGTCGCGCGGGACGGGCCGGGCGGGGCTCCGCCGGTCGGGAGGGTGGTTCCCGCCGATCGGCGGTGCCGTCACCGCGAACTGCCGGATGGTCCGCCTCCGGCCGTCCACGCGAGGTTTGCCGTATGACACAGACACAGCCACCGCAGGAGACGACGACTCTCCCGGAGAACGCGTCTCCACCGCCCCGGACCGCCCCCGAGTCCCCTGGGTCCGCCGCGTCCGGTCCCTCGATGGGGCGCCTGGTCGGGGTGGACCTGGCCCGCGCGCTGGCGGTGTTCGGCATGTACATCGTGCACATCGGCCCACCGCTGTCGGCCACACACGGTGTCGCGAGCTGGATCCGGTACATCGCGGACGGTCACTCGTCGGTCCTGTTCGCCACCCTCGCCGGGTTCTCGCTGATGCTGATCGCGGGCCGCCGTGAACCGAAGACCGGCCTGGCCGGCCGGCAGGCGCGGGCCCGCATCGCGATCCGCGCCGTGATCCTCCTTGGGCTGGGAACCGCGCTGGCGAGGGAGTACGGGGGAGTGATCATCCTCGGCTTCTACGGGGTCTACTTCCTGCTCGCCCTGCCCCTGGTGCGACTGAGCGCCCGGACCCTCGCGATCGTCGCGGCGGCGTTCGCCCTGGTCACGCCCCAGCTGGCGTACGTCCTGAACTCGCTGCTGCCTCCGTCGGTCCAGGAGAGCGTCAACACCTACGACCCGCTCCGCCGCCTCAGCGAGGTGGGCGTCCTCGATCTGCTGCTGACCGGCTTCTACCCGGCGCTCACTTGGATGTCGTTCGTGATCGCGGGCATGGCACTGGGCCGCCTCGACCTGTCCTCCGGCACGGTCCGGCGGCGTCTGGCCGCGTTCGGTGCCGCCCTCACCGCGGCCGCCTACGGCATGTCCCTGCTGCTCGCCGGCCCGGGCGCGCTCCGGAGCCTCGCGGAGGACGGGCCGTCCTCCAGCGGTTCCGGTTCGATGCCCCTGGACAGTGCCTCGATGCCCTCCGGCGGCGGCTCGTTCCCCGACCTGCCGGCATCGTCGCTCCTGGCGGCCGGGCCGCACAGCGGCACCACGTTCGACATCATCGGCAGCGTGGGCGTCGCGATCCTCGTGATCGTGGGAGCGACGGTGGCGATGGACCGCCTGCCGCGACTGCGGCGCCTGGCCGCACCGGTCATCGCCGTGGGCACCATGTCCCTGACCGCCTACGTCGGCCACTTCCTCGCCCAGTCCGCGTTGCCCGCCTCCGCCGCCGGCACCGCGACGTCCTGGCTGCCCGTGCTCAGCTACATCCTGGCCGCGATCGTCTTCGCCACGATCTGGTCCCGCTTCTTCCGCCGCGGCCCCCTGGAGTACCTCCTCCACGCCGCGACCAAGCCGGCGAAACACATCCGGTAGCGGATCACCGAGCAGGCGGCCGGTCTAGGGGAGCGGGTCGCTTCGCTGGGTGGTGATGAAGACGTCGGACCCGCTGTCCATACCGTTCGCGATGCGGTCGGCGACGGTGCGGGAGCGGGCGGCCTCGGTGATGGCGATGAGGTACCGCAGGGTGCCGCGTGCCCGGGCGGTGCGGTCGGTGTCGCGGGCACCGAGGTCCTTGAGGCTCTCCTCCAGGCTGGACCGGCTGAGGTTGACGGAGGTCGGCGACTGGTGCGTGGAGCGGGTGAGGGCCACGACCTCGTGCGCGGTGTCGTCGGAGAGGAACCGCACGACGGAGAAGTCGCCGAGCCGTACGACCGCGCGCACCGAGGGCGTGTCGTCGTCGCCGCTGATCACGACCTCGGCGAGACTCCCGCTCTCCGTGTCGTCGCCGGCGGACGTCTCAGCGAGGTTCCGCAGCCGGTCGAGCATGGTCAGGTAGGCGCCCGAGCCGCGGCTGATGTTCCAGCGGACCTGGGGGAAGTCGATGTGCTTCTTGCGGTGGGTGTCCATCCACCCCTGGATGATCACCAGGAATCCGAGAAGGACGGACAAGGCGACCACGACCAGGACGCTGGTGGGCATGGGTGTGCTCCGGTTGTTCTACGTGCAGCGGTGTCACTACCGAGCCTCACAGCCAGAAGGTTGTCCGGCAGGCCCCTGCTCCCACCGCAGACAATTCCGGAGGATCGAGTTCCACATCATTTGGCCGAATATAGGTCCCGGGCCAGGACCTGGCGAGGGCTCACCCCGAGGCACCCGGAGGGTCAGGGGCAGACCCGCCGGTACGGCCGGTCCGGGACGTAGGTGCGCCACTGCGCCCGGGTCAGCTCCGCGTTCCCGGTACGGGCGCAGACGAGGGACACCGCTCGGTCGGGATCCACGACGTACCGCTGGAGCGGGACGTGCCTGCCGCCCGCGTACAGCGTGGAGCTGTCCGGGCTGAAGGCGAGCGTGTCGACGCTTTCGCCGGGGGTGGGCAGGGGCGGGCCGAGAGGCTGGCGGGTCGCGGTGTCCCAGAGTTGGAGGGTGCCCGAGTCGCCCCCCACGGCGAGCGTGCTGCCGTCCGGACTGAAGGCGAGGGCCGTGATCGACTCGGCTGAACCGGAGGAGGGATCGGCGGGCGCCGGAAAGACGTTCGGCAGGATGCCCGCCCGGTGCCGCAGGTCGCCGTCCCAGAGGGCCACCCGCCCCGTCCAGTCGCCCGCCGCCAGGCGGGCGCCGTCGGGAGCGAAGGCGACGGCTCCTATGCCGTCGTGCTGGACGAGGTCATGGGCGCGGGAGCGGCCCGCCCGCACGACGCGGTTGTCGGTCACGAGGAGCTTGCCGTCCCGGCTGACGGCCAGACGATCACCGCCCCGGCCGGGGAGGACCGCCGTCCTGCGCTGTCGCGCGGTGTCCCACGTCTCGTTGACGTAGCCGTCCTCGGTCGAGCGCGCGGTGAGGAGCGTACGACCGCCCGGCCCCAGGGCGATCTCGGGCGTCGGCATCCCGGACGCCGACGCCACGTCCACCGCGGTCTTCACCTGTCCGGCGGCCACGTCCCACACCGTCAGACGCTGAGACACGATGTCCTCGCCGCCGAAGACGGACATTCCATACGCGAGCGTGTCGCCGTCGGGGCTGAAGGACATCAGGGGATCGGTGATGTCCGCGGGGGCCGTCGGTGCGCCGGTGCGGAAGAGGGGAGACGGCGGGGTGGGCAGCGTTCGCAGCAGACGGCCGTCGCGCGTGGTGCGCAGCCGGAAGACGTAGCGGCCCCCGATGCGTTCGGCGGTGGCGAGTGTCCTGCCGTCGGGGCTGAGCCGGACTCCGGCGAGGGGACTCGTGCGCCAGGCCCGGGTGAGCGTGGTGGTGAGGTCGAGTGTGTGGACCGTGCCCCCTTCGAGGTACCGCAACAGCGGCCGCGAGGAGTCCCAGGCGAGATCGGACAGGGACTCGTTGCCCAGGGAGTGCCGGAAGACGGGGGCGCCGCGGCTGGGCAGACGCCACACTCTGATCTCCTGGCCGCTGCCGGTCGCCAGGAACGAGCCGTCCGCGCTCATGACGACGACGCTGAGACCCGCGTGGGTGACGTCGGCGAGCCGGCGTCCCGACGTGGTGTCCCACGCACGCACCCGGCCCCCGGTGACAGCGAGGAGCCGGCCGCCGCTGATGCTCAGGAAGGGGTGGCCACCGCAGACGCCGCGAACCCTCGTCCAGTCACCGGAGCGGACGCTGCCCGTGGAGGCGTCCCAGACCTGCGGGGTCCGGCCGCGTGGGCAGACGGCGAGCAGCCGGCCGTCGCCGGCCGCCGCGTGGGCCAGTTCCCCTCCGCCGGTCGACCGGGTCCGGAAGACCAGACGGCCGTCGGTGACGGAGTAGAGCCCGGCCCGGTCGTCGAACGTGCTCCACACCAGGTAATGACGGCCACCGGCCCCGAAGCTCACGGTGTCCCGGAACGGCAGGGGACCGCCGATCCAGCGCTTCGTGCGGGTGTCCCACAACCGCTGGGTCCGCTTGGTGGTCTGGATGACGAGCACCCGGCCGTCCGGACCCGCGGAGAGGACCGGGCCGTGAGGCAGCGGCCCCGAGGCGATACGGCGGTGGGTGTTCACGTCCCACGTCCGCCAGGCGGTGTCGTCGCTGATGCTGAGCAGGGTGCGCCCGGAGCCGTCGAGGAACCGCGTCGGCTCGTCACCGGGCGCGGGGTCGGTGAAGCTGCCCAGTTCGGGCTGGGCCAGCGCGCCCAGCAGGGCCCGGCGTGACTCCGGCAGCGGAGACAGGCGCCACGCGGCGACACCGAGCAGCATCGCGGTGCGCGGATCCGTGGTCCGCAGCGCGTCGGCGACCGCGGCCACCCGGCGGGCCGCCGTGTCGGTGGTCTGCTGCTCGCTCTCCTGACGCAGTCGTACGGCGGTCAGGCCGACGACCAGGGCCACCGCCAGCACGGCGCAGAGCGAGACGACGAGTGTGCGGCTGCGTCGCCGGGCCCGGGTGGCGGCCCGCTCCTCCGCCGCTCGCTGCTCCGCCGCGGCGACCAGGAAGGCCGTCTCCTCGGACGTCAGCCCCTCGTAGCCGCGGTCGTCGTCGGTGAACAGTTCCTCGGCCCGCGCCAGGCGGGTGCCCCGGTAGAGCGTTCCCGGGTCGCGGTCGTGCTCCAGCCAGGTGCGGGCGGCGTCGGTCAGCTGCCGGTGGTGGCGCAGCCGCTCCCGGTCCGCGTCGATCCACTCGCGCAGCCTCGGCCAGCAGGTGAGGAGCGCCTCGTGGGCGAGCTGCACTCCGTCGTCGTCGGTGGTCAGCAGCCGCGCCCGGGTCAGCCGCCCGGCGACGGCGCGCACGTCGGCATCCTGCCACCCGGCCATCTCCTCCCACGTCAGCGGGCGGCGGGTGTCGGCGTTGCCCTGGCCGGGCTCGACCATCCGCAGGAGCAGGTGCCGGGCGGCGTGCGCCTGCGCCGGTGAGAGTTCCCCGTACGCTTCCTCGGCGCTCGCCGCGATCGCGCCGCGTACCCCGCCGGCCGCTTCGTACGCGGCCAGGGTCAGCATCCGGCCCTTGCGCCGCCGCCAGGTCTCCAACAAGGCGTGGGAGAGCATCGGCAGTCCGCCGGGCTCGTCGAGAACGTCCTCGACGATCCGTGCGGTCAGGGCCCGCTCCACGATGAGCCCGGCCGCCTGCGCTGGACCGATCACCGCCTCGCGCAGCTCGTCGGCGGTCATGGCACGGACCAGCAGCCCACTCCTGTGCAGCGCCTTTGCCAGTCGTGGGTGCTCGGCGCAGCGCGCATAGAAGTCGGACCGTACGGCGATGAGGACGCGCAGTCGGCTTCCCGGGTCCCGCGCGGAGAGCAGAAGGTCGAGGAAACGGTCCCGCTCGGCCCGGTCACGGCAGAGGGTGAAGACCTCCTCGAACTGATCCACCACCACCCAGCACTCGGGGTCGTCGGCCGTCGGCGTCAGCAGATGCCCGTAGGTGGCGGCGGGCCGGTCTCCCGGAGTGAGGACCCGGAGGACGGCCGTACGTCCCTGCTCCGCGATCCTCTCCCGCAGCAGGGGTATCAGCCCGGCCCGCAGCAGGGAGGACTTGCCGCTGCCGGACGCCCCGAAGACCACGGCGAACGGGGAACCGCACGCCAGCTCGGTCAGTTCGTCGATCAGCCGGTCCCGGCCGAAGAACAGCTCGCGGTCGTCCGGCTCGAAGCGCGCGAGGCCACGGTAGGGCGGGGCGGCCTCGGCCTCCTCCTGCCGCTCCTCCCCGGCCAGCGCCTCGGCCTCCGCCCACCGCGCCTCCCACGGGGCGGGGTCGGCGCCGCATGCCTGGACGTACGCCCGGAGCACGGCCAACGACGGCAGTCGTTCGCCGCTCGCGGCCTTGGCCAGCGTCGACACGGAGAAGCCGGCCTTCTGCGCCATGGTCCGGTAGGACACGCCGCCCGCCGAGCGGCGCAGTTCGCGAAGATCGTGGGCGAGTCGCTGCACCGGACCCGCCGCCGGGTCGACCGGTAGTTCAGGACGCCCCATCGGCGAAGCCTCTTTCGCACACAAGAAAAGCTGATCAGCAGCACAAGCTACTTTTCGTTTCCCACGGGCGAAAAGCCTGTCCGGCTGTGATGTTCCCAGGGGTGGCCCTACGGCCCTCGGAGGCGGTGACGTCCCCGGGAGTGACCGAGGGCCGGTCTCGGATGACTCCGAAAACCGGCCCTGACCTGTGACTCTCACGAGTCGGGACGACAGGATTTGAACCTGCGACCCCTTGACCCCCAGTCAAGTGCGCTACCAAGCTGCGCCACGTCCCGTTGCCCGTCTGACCTGGGCTTTCCCCTGGCCGAACGCGCACGGAAACAATACCGCACTCGGGCCGGTGATCGCGCACCCGTTATTGGCCATGAACTCGCCCCCGCTCACCGCTTGACCTCAACCTTGGTTGAGGTAAGAGGCTCGTGTGCATGACGACCACGACGGAACGTACCTACGAGTTCACGGATCTGCCCCGGCTGATGGCGCTGATGACGGGCGACGAGAAGCACGGCCCCGCCGCCACGTCCACGCTGGACGCGCTGTGGGTGCTGTACGACCGGGTGCTGCGGGTGGACCCCGGACGGCTGGACGACCCCGAGCGCGACCGGTTCCTGCTCTCCAAGGGGCACGGGCCGATGGCGTACTACGCGGTGCTCGCCGCCAAGGGTTTCGTGCCGGTCGAGTGGCTGCCCGGCTTCGGCTCGTACGACTCGCCGCTCGGTCACCACCCGGACCGGGTGCTGGTGCCGGGCGCCGAGATCGGCAGCGGCTCGCTGGGGCACGGCCTGCCGATCGCGGTGGGGACGGCGCTCGGCCTGCGGGCCCAGGGGCGGACCGATCCGGCGGTGTGGGTGCTCATCGGGGACGCCGAGCTGGACGAGGGCAGCAATCACGAGGCGATCGCGTTCGCGGGACCGGCCGGACTCGACCGGCTGCACACGATCGTGATCGACAACTCCTCCGCCAGCCATGCGCGGCCCGGCGGTATCGCCGCGCGGTTCGAGGCGGCTGGCTGGTCCGCGCAGACGGTGGACGGCCGGGACCACGAGGCGCTGCTCGCCGCCTTCACCGCACCGCATCCGGGTCGCCCCCATGTCGTGGTGGCCCGGGTGGAGTCCAAGTACGCCCCCGCACCGCGGCAGCCCTGACCCGCCACGGCTCACCCCACCTCTCTTCGCACTCCCCTCCCTCTTCCGAAAGGACACTGCGCGCTCATGGACACCATGCGGGAACGCTTCGCCCCTGTCGTCTCCCGGCTGCTCGACGAGGACCCCAGGGTCGCGGTGGTCCTCGCCGAGATCGGCAGGGACGGCTTCACGGAGGCGGAGCGACGACATCCGGACCGGGTCGTCAATGTCGGCATCCGCGAACAGCTGCTGATCGGCGCGGGCGCGGGACTCGCGCTGACCGGGATGCGACCGGTGGTGCACACCTTCGCGAGCTTCCTGGTGGAGCGGCCCTTCGAGCAGGTCAAGCTGGATCTCGGGCATCAGGACGCGGGCGCGGTGCTGGTGAGCGCCGCCGCCTCCTTCGACTGGCCCGCCGGCGGCTACACGCACATGGCGCCGGGCGATGTGGCCCTGCTCGACACGCTCGACGGCTGGACGGTGCATGTGCCGGGGCACCCCGACGAGGCGGAGACCCTGCTCCGGCACGCGGTCGGTGCGGGCGAGGACAAGGACGACAAGGTGTACGTACGGCTGTCCGTGCAGGCGAACGGGCAGGCGCTGGCGGTGGACGGGCAGCGGTTCCTCACGGTGCGCGAGGGGCGGCGGGGAGTCGTCGTCGCCGTCGGGCCGATGCTCGACGCCGTGCTCGCCGCGACGGAGGGGCTCGATGTGACGGTGCTGTACGCGACCACCGTGCGTCCCTTCGACGCGACGGCGCTGCGCCGGGCGACCGGAGCGGCCGGCTCCGATGTGGTGCTCGTGGAGCCGTATCTGGCGGGCACCTCCACGACCGCCGCGAACGACGCGCTCGCCGATGTGCCGCACCGCGTCCTGGGACTCGGGGTCGGCCGCGCGGAGTTGCGCCGGTACGGCCGGATCGAGGAGCACGTGATGGCGCACGGCCTGGACGCGGCCTCACTCCGGCAGCGGATCACCGGCTTCCTCGGATCCGGGACCGGCGTCTGACACGCCGGTCGCCCGCCGGCGCCGGAGACGCCGCCCCGGCCGGCGTCGGACACCCCGATCCCCTGCCGCCGTCCAACCGCGGTCCCCCGGCCCGGCCCTTCACGGCCGGGCCCGGTCCAGCGCGCCGCGCCCCCCTCCGCACGGACCTACTCGGCAGCCGGTATCCCCAACTCCGGGTGGGCGTCGAGGAGTCGGCTCGGGGCCGCCTGACGCCAGGAGTCGGCGAGGATGTCCCGCAGCTCCGGCTCGTCCTCCACCGCGGAGAGCCGCACCCGCACCCAGGCGAAGCCCGCCTCGTGGTCGGCGATCCAGAACTTCTCGGGCTCGGCCAGCACCAACTCGTCGCGCTCCTCCTTGGGGCAGCGCACGGCCATGGACGTCTCGTCCTCGGGCAGAGTGGCGAACATCTTCCCCGCGACCCGGAACGTGGGCATGCTCCAGGCGACCTTCTCGGAGGTGTCGGGCAGCGAGAGGGCGACACGTCGTACGTCTTCAGCATCCGGCATGCGACGCACAGTAGCGGCCACCACTGACAATCACCTGGCGGGAGCCGGCACCCCCGCGGCGTCACCGGCGGTCGCCCCGACCCGCTTGTAGTAGACGGACGTCGGCCTGAGGCTCCCGTGCGGGTCCGCCGCGTAGTCGGGGATCGCCCCGATCCGGGTCCAGCCGGCCCTCGCGTACAGGTGCTCGGCCGGGCTGTCGGTCTCCGTGTCCAGGTGGAGCAGGGTGACCCCGGCATCGAGGGCGGCCCGCTCGGCGGTCGCGAGCAGCGCCTTCCCGACGCCCTGCCCCCGCCCGTCCGGGTGGACCATCAGCTTCACCAGCTCGGCCCGGTGGCGGCTGTTGGGCTTGTCGGGGAAGGCGAGGCTCACGGTGCCGATCACCCGGTCGCCGTCGCGCGCCACCCACACGGCGAGTTCTCCCGCCAGGACCGCGTCGACACGCCCCCGCCACCAGGCGACGGCCGCGGTGGGGTCGAGCGGCGCGAGAAAGCCGACGGAGGCTCCGCCGTTCACGGTGCGGACCAGCAGATCCGCCAACTCCTCCAGCACCGGCAGCAGTCGGGAACGGTCGTCGAGCCGCTCGATCCACGGACCCCCGCCCGACGCGCTCGACGCGCTCGACCCGCTCGGCACACCCGACGCGCTCACGGTTCGACCACCACCAGGGCGTACCGCACGTCCTCCGGCCCCTGGCATCGGAACCGCACCGGACCCCAGACCCGCATCCTCAGACAGTCACCGGCGGCCAACTCGTGCTCCACGCCCCGGTCGGTCACGCGCAGGGCGCCCGCGAGGACCCAGATGTGCTGTTCGAGGCCGGGCACGGAAGGCCCGTCGTACGCGATGTCGGCGCCCGCCGCGAGGCGCCCCTCGACCAGTTCCCCGCGCAGTCCGGCCGCGGGCGGCGACACCGACCGCCGTACGAACCCGGAGGCCCTGTCCTCCCAGACGACCTGGTCGGCGGCGCGGACGACGGTGACCGGCTCGGTCTCCACCTCGCTGAGCAGTTGGGACATGGTCCGGCCGTAGACATGGCAGAGGCGGTTCAGCAGCGCCGCCGTCGGGCTGGTCTCGGCCCGCTCGGCACGGGACAGCGTCGACCGGCTCACCCCGCTCCGCTCGGCCAACTCCCCCAGGGACCAGCCCTGTTCGGCCCGCAGTTCGGCGAGACGAGCGGCGAGGCGGACATCGACCGGGTCCAGCACCTCTTCTACGATTCCCATATTCGGGATGCTATCCCAGAAATGAAACAGCCCGCGGCGGGGTGGTCAAGGCTGGACGCCGCAGGCCTCCGCTCCCCCGCCCTATCCGGCGGCCTCCCCCAGTGCCTCCAGTACGGGGCTGATCAGCGGGTGGACCTCCGCCCCACGCCGCACCGCGGCGAACACGCGGCGGGTGGGGGCCACACCGTCGACGGGGCGGACGACGACCGCGGTCAGGTCCATGCCCCGCAGGGCGGAGCGGGGCACGAGGGCCACGCCCGCGTCGGCCGAGGCCAGGGCGACGACGGCACGGAAGTCGTCGGAGGAGTGTTCCAGGCGGGGCTGGAACCCGGCGTTCTCGCAGGCCAGGACCACCACGTCATGGCAGGGGTTCCCGGGGTACGGGCCGATCCACGGGTCCTTGGCCAGTTCGGCGAGCGGCACCTCCCCGGCGTCGGCCAGCCGGTGGGTCAGCGGCACCACGGCGTCGAAGGGCTCGGCGTAGAGCGGGACATGGGTGAGGCGGGGATCGTCGGCGGCGGGAGCGCCCCGGTACTCGACGGCCACCGCGACGTCGACCTGCCGGTCCAGGACCATCGGCAGGCTCGCGTCCCCCTCGGCGTCCTGCACGCGGAGGCGTATCCCGGGCGAGGACACCGCGAGGCGGGCCACGGCCGGCGCGACGACCTGGGCGATCCCGGTGGCGAACGAGGCGACGGTGACCGTGCCGGCCGCGCCCGAGCGGTACGCGGCCAGCTCCGCCTCGGCCCGCTCCAGCTGGGCGAGGACCGCGTTGGTGTGACTCAGCAGGATCTCACCGGCCGGTGTGAGCCGAACGCCCTTCGCGCTGCGCTCGACCAGCCGGTGACCGGTCTCCTGCTCCAGCGCGGTGAGCTGCTGGGAGACGGCGGAGGGGGTGAGGTAGAGCGCGGCGGCAGCCGCCGTCACCGTGCGGTGGTCGGCCACCGCACGGAGGATGTGGAGCCGCCGCGCCTCGATCATGGGACCGATTCTCTCAAATCCCCGCTTTTCCCCTGACCGGGTCCCGCTCAGCCCTCCAGCTCGGCGCGGGCGGCGACGAACGCGTCCACCGCCCGGTTCACGTCGTCCGTGGAGTGCGCGGCGGACAGCTGCACGCGGATGCGGGCCTGGCCCTGCGGAACGACCGGGTAGGAGAAGCCGATCACGTACACGCCGCGCTCCAGGAGCAGCTCGGCCAGCCGGCCCGCCTTCGCCGCGTCCCCGATCATCACCGGCGCGATGGGGTGGTCGCCGGGGAGGATGTCGAAGCCCTCCTCGGTCATCCGGCGGCGGAACAGCGCCGTGTTCTCGGCGAGCCGGACCCGCAGGTCGTCGGCCGCTTCGAGGAGGTCGAGGACCTTCAGGGAGGCCGCCGCGATCACCGGGGCGAGCGTGTTCGAGAACAGGTACGGGCGGGAGCGCTGGCGCAGCAGGGCGACGATCTCGGCGCGGGCGGCGACATAGCCGCCGGAGGCGCCGCCGAGCGCCTTGCCGAGGGTGCCGGTGATGATGTCGACGCGGTCCATGACGCCGTGCAGCTCGGGGGTGCCGCGGCCGCCGGGACCGGTGAAGCCGACGGCGTGGGAGTCGTCGACCATGACCATGGCGTCGTGGCGGTCGGCGAGGTCGCAGATCTCGCGGAGGGGTGCCACATAGCCGTCCATGGAGAAGACGCCGTCCGTGACGATCAGCTTCCGGCGGGCGCCGCCCTCCGTGGCCTCCTTCAACTGCCGTTCCAGGTCGGCGAGATCACGGTTGGCGTAGCGGAAGCGGCGGGCCTTCGACAGCCGGATGCCGTCGATGATGGAGGCGTGGTTGAGGGCGTCGGAGATCACCGCGTCCTCGGCGCCGAGGAGGGTCTCGAAGACACCGCCGTTGGCGTCGAAGCAGGAGGAGTACAGGATCGTGTCCTCCTGGCCGAGGAACGCCGACAGCCGCGCCTCCAGCTCCTTGTGCACCTCCTGCGTACCGCAGATGAAGCGGACGGAGGCCATGCCGTAGCCCCAGCGGTCGAGCGCCTCGTGGGCGGCGGCGACGACCTCGGGGTGGTCGGCGAGCCCGAGGTAGTTGTTCGCGCAGAAGTTGAGCACCTCGCCGGGGCGGCCGCCCGCGGTGACGTTCACCGTCGCGGACTGCGGGGTGCCGATGACCCGCTCCGGCTTGTGCAGTCCGGCGGCGCGGATCTCGTCGAGGGTGGCGCGGAGGTCGTCGCGCACGGAGTCGAACATCGGAAGGCTCCCAGGGGTACGGACCCGGCGGTACGGGTCCGGAGATACAGATGGCTTACGCGGTCCGGTGACTCACGCGGTCCAGTCGAGGATGACCTTGCCGCCGCGCCCGCTCGCCGCGTCCGCGAAGGCCGCCTCGTGGTCCCGGTAGTCGTAGCGGCCGGTGATCACCGGGGCGAGGTCGAGACCGCCCTCCAGGAGGACGGACATGGCGTACCAGGTCTCGAACATCTCCCGGCCGTAGATGCCCTTGATCGTGATCATGGAGGTGACGATCCGGGACCAGTCGACGGCGAACTCCTCGGACGGCAGCCCGAGCATGGCGATCCGGCCGCCGTGCGTCATGTTGGCGATCATGTCGCGCATCGCGGCGGGGTTGCCCGACATCTCCAGACCGATGTCGAAGCCCTCGCGCAGCCCGAGCCGGCGCTGTCCCTCGGCGATGCTCGACGCGGAGACGTCGATCGCCAGACTGACGCCGATCTTGCGGGCCAGCTCCAGCCGGTCCTCGCTGACGTCCGTGACCACGACGTGCCGGGCGCCGGCGTGCCGGGCGACGGCGGCGGCCATCAGACCGATGGGGCCCGCCCCGGTGATCAGGACGTCCTCCCCGACGAGCGGGAAGGACAGCGCGGTGTGCACGGCGTTGCCGAACGGGTCGAAGATCGCCGCGACGTCCAGGTCCACGGGGACGCGGTGCACCCACACGTTGGACGCGGGCAGCGCCACGTACTCCGCGAACGCCCCGTCGCGTCCCACGCCCAGGCCGACGGTGGCACGGCACAGATGGCGGCGTCCGGCGAGACAGTTGCGGCACTTGCCGCACACCAGGTGGCCCTCGCCGCTGACCCGGTCACCGGCCTTGATGTCCACGACGTCGCGGCCGGTCTCGACGACCTCGCCCACGAACTCGTGACCGACCACGAGCGGGGTGCGGATGGTCTGCCGGGCCCAGCCGTCCCAGGACCGGATGTGCAGGTCGGTACCGCAGACACCGGTCCGCAGCACCTTGATCAGTACGTCGCCGGGGCCGATCTCCGGCTCCGGAACGTCCACGAGCCAGAGCCCGGGCTCCGCCTTCTCCTTGACCAGCGCCTTCAACGCCACGGCTCCTGTGGGTGCGGTCCCGCGGCCGGGCATGACGTGTACGCCCGTACCGGGGAGAGGGGTGGGATCACCGAGCAATCTGCCGTACGGCGGCCCATGGGGTCCATCGAGGTTTTCTTAACCTCCGCCGCAGCTTTCCTTCACACCCCGCCCACCCCGGCCCCGTTCATTCACCCGTTCGTACGAAGCGGCGGGGACGCTGATCCGCCATGAAGTGCCGTGCCGTTTCCCGGGCTCGGGGACGGCGCCCTCAGGGCAGTGCCTCCCGCCCCTCGATCCGCCCGGCCAGCTCCGCCGCCATCGCCTTGATGGTGTCCAGGCCGCCCCTGCCCCACGGCCGGGGCTGAACGTCGAGGACGCAGACCGTGCCGAGGGCGAGGCCCGTGCGGTCGATGAGCGGGGCGCCGAGGTAGGAGCGGATGCCGTGGTCGTCGACGATCGGGTTGCCGGCGAATCTCGGGTAGTCGCCGACGTCTTCGAGGACGAGCGCCTTGCGGCGGACCACCACATGGGGGCAGAAGCCGTGGTCGCGGCCCAGATGGCGGACGGCACCGAGTGCGGGGGCCTCACCGGTGGGCTCCGCCGGGGCGTGCAGGCCCGCGAAGAACTGGCGCTTCTCGTCGATGAAGTTGACCATCGCGTACGGCACGGAGGCGACCTCGGCGAGCCGGTCGGCGAAGGCGTCGAAGGCGGGTTCCGGGTGCTCGCCGAGCCCCAGCAGCCGTAGCCGCCGTACCCGCTCGGGGGCGTCCCGGTCCTCGGGGGTGAGCAGCAGCCGGCCGACGGGACGGGGCGGGTCGTACGTCACGTGTGGGCCCCACGGCTCGGGAGTTCGGCCGGGGTGTGCGCGAGGAGGTGGCGCACCAGGGTGAGCAGGGTCTGCACGCCCGAGCTGGAGATCCGGGCGTCGCAGCAGACGACGGGGATCTCCGGGTCGAGGTCGAGCGCCGCGCGCACTTCCTCGGGGTCGTAGCGGTAGGACCCGTCGAACTCGTTCACCGCGACGATGAATCCGAGGCCGCGTTGTTCGAAGAAGTCCACGGCGGCGAAACAGTCCTCCAGGCGCCGGGTGTCGGCGAGGATGACCGCGCCGAGGGCGCCTTCGGAGAGTTCGTCCCACATGAACCAGAAGCGCTGCTGTCCGGGTGTGCCGAACAGATAGAGCACATGCCGCGGATCGAGGGTGATGCGGCCGAAGTCCATGGCCACGGTCGTCTCGACCTTGTTCTCGATGCCCTCGAGGCTGTCGGTCGCCGCGCTCACTGTGGTGAGCAGTTCCTCCGTGCTCAGCGGCGCGATCTCGCTCACCGCGCCGACGAAGGTCGTCTTGCCTACCCCGAACCCTCCCGCCACCAGGATTTTGAGTGCGGTGGGGAAGGGGTCAGAGCTGTCGTCGTAGTCCATCGAGCACTGCCTCCAGAAGAGACCGGTCTGTCGGGTTGTGGTGGAAGGCCGGGGGCTTCGTGGTGAGAGCCCCGCAGTCGACCAGGTCGGACAGCAGCACCTTGGTGACCGCCGCCGGCAGCTTGAGGTGGGCGGCGACCTCGGCGACCGAGACGGGTGCCCGGCACAGGTCGAGGGCCTGTGCGTGTTCGGGGCCGAGATAGCCGAGGGGGGTCGCCCCGGTGGCCATCACCTGTGAGAGGAGATCGAGCGCGGTGGTCGGCCGGGTCCGGCCGTTGATGACGGTGTAGGGCCGTACGAGACGCCCGGCGGCGTCGTCGTACAGGGGCCCGTCGCCGGACGCGGCCACGGTCAAGGCCTCAATCCCGAGGGTTCGACGGCCTGGCGGGGCTGGGTGACCAGGTACGGGCGGACGCTCTTGACCAGCATCGCCATCTCGTAGCCGAGGACCGCCGCGTCGGCCTCGCGTCCGGCGAGCACCGCGAGGCAGGTGCCGGAGCCCGCAGTGGAGACGAACAGCAGGGTCGAGTCGAGTTCGACGACGACCTGGCGCACGTCGCCGCCGTCGCCGAAGCGGATGCCCGCGCTGCGCCCGAGGGAGTACAGGCCGGAGGCCAGGGCGGCCATGTGGTCGGCGCTGTCCGGGTCGAGGCCGTGGACCGACTTCACGAGCCCGTCGCAGGACAGCAGCACCGCGCTCGTGGTGTGCGGTACGCGCTGCACGAGACCGCTCATCAGCCAGTCGAGGTCGGAAACATGGCCGGTCGGC
The DNA here is from genome assembly GCF_055573455.1 of Streptomyces sp. NPDC030183. Classification (NCBI taxonomy): domain Bacteria; kingdom Bacillati; phylum Actinomycetota; class Actinomycetes; order Kitasatosporales; family Streptomycetaceae; genus Streptomyces; species Streptomyces sp. NPDC030183. The sequence continues at coordinate 53,654 of NZ_JBVIBK010000005.1, read as the reverse complement.
GCATCGCTCGCCATGGTGGATCGACTCCTTGGGGTACGAAGGTCAGCGGGAGCGGAGGGGGCGGGCACCGCGGAGGGGGCCGCGGTGGAGGTGTGCAGGGGGGTGTTCATCCGGCCGGTGTGCTCCCGTCTTGCCGGGTCGTCAGGTCGTGTGCCGCGTCGAGGCCCGACGGCGGTACGGCTATGGGGGCGGCGCCCCGGGTGGGGCCGCTCGGGGGCTGGGTCGCGTCCCTGTGCGGCGCGTCCATGGGCGCCGGCTCCATGTGCAGGGCGTCCGCGCGGCCCGTGCCGAGGTGGGACGTCGCGTCCGCGCGGCCGGCGCCCGGGTTCGACGTCGCGTCCCCTCGGTCCGTGTCCCGGCGGACGGTCTCCCCGCGGGTCAGGTTCTGCGGGGGCGTCAGGTCCAGCGAGGCCGTGCCCAGCATGGCGGCGTCCCAGTCGGAGCTTTCCATCTGGCGGGCCTCCGCGAGGCCGATGCCCCGCTGGAAGGCGGCCATCAGCCCGGGATCGTGGCCGACGTAGTGCTCGGGGTCCTGGCGGGACGTCGAGACGGGCCCGCCCCGCAGCTGGGGAACGATGTGCTGCTGCGCGCGGCGCCGGGGCAGCTGGGGCTTGCCCATGGTGCCGCGGACCGTGCCGCCGACGCGCGGGGTGGGGGGCGTCCCGGTGTGGTCGGCGACGGTGCGCCGGTCCTCGGGGCGGATCCCGGGCACGGCCTCGGACGGGTTGGGCCGGTCCTCGCGCGCGCCGCGCACGGGCAGCGGGGTGATACCTCCGCCGGCCCGGCCCGCACCCTGCTGACCGCTGCCCCGGCCGGTGCCCTGGCTCTGCCCGCCGCCCCGGCCCGTGTGGAGGCCCTGCTGCGAACCGCCTCGGCCGGGCCCCTGCTGCCGGGGCACGGAGGGACGGGGCGGGCCCGGGGCGGCGGGGCCGGAGTCCGGGCGCCCGGGCTGCGCCGGCCGGCCGGACGGGGTGGCCGGGAACTGCTGGGCGGGGACGGTGCCGTCCGAGGGTCCGGCCGGGGCCGTCCGCCGCCCGGAGGCGTGCTGGGCGTGGCGGGGGCCGGGGTTCGGACGCCGTGCGCCGCCGGGCTGCCGGCCCTGCGGCTGGGGCAGCGGGACCTCGCCGGGGGCGGCCGGGTCCGCGCCGAGCAGGCCCTGCGGGACGACGAAGGCGGCCTGGATCCCGCCGTAGATGTTGCTCTGGAGGCGGACCTGGATGCCGTGGCGGCGGGCGAGCTGGGAGACGACGAACAGACCGATGCGGCCGTCCTGGAGGAGGCTCGCGACGTTCACCTGGTCGGGGTCGGCGAGCAGGGCGTTCATCTTGTTCTGCTCGGTGACGGGCATGCCGAGGCCACGGTCCTCGACCTCGACGGCGAGTCCGGAGGTGACGAGGTTGGCGCGGAGCAGGACCTGGGTGTGGGGAGCGGAGAACACGGTGGCGTTCTCGACGAGTTCGGCCAGCAGGTGGATGACGTCGGCGACGGCGTGGCCGCGCAGTGTGCCGTCGACGGGGGGTACCAGCTTGACCCGTGAGTACTGCTCGACCTCGGCGATCGCGGAGCGCAGCACCTCGGTCATGGGGACGGGGTTGCTCCACTGGCGGCGGGAGACGGCGCCGCCGAGGACGGCGAGGTTCTCGGCGTGGCGGCGGATGCGGGTGGCGAGGTGGTCGACGTGGAAGAGCCCCTTGAGCAGGTCGGGGTCCTCGATCTCGTTCTCCAGGTCGTCGAGGATGGAGATCTCGCGCTGCACCAGCGACTGCAGCCGCCGGGCGAGGTTCACGAAGACCTCCAGCTTCTGCTCGTTGCCGGCGTGGCTGGACAGTTGGGAGGCCTGGACCACGGCGGTGACGGCGCTGTCCTGGGCGCGGGCCAGTTCGGCGGTGAGGAGTCCGAAGTCGTCGGCGTCCGGGCCGGTCTTGGGGCGCGGACCGCGCGCGGGCGGCTGCTCGCCGCGCCGGAGCGCCTCGACGAGGGCCTTCAGGTCCTCCTCCCCTTTGGCGCTCGACTCGCGCAGGACGCCGAGGCGTTCGCGGACGGACCTGGCGGCGCGGCCGGCGGCCACGGCGGCGATCAGGACGGCGGCGAGGGCCACCGCTGCCGTGCCGGCGAGCACCGCCCACAGGGTGGGGCCGGGACGGTGGGCGCCGGCGCGGACGGTGAAGAGCACGGCGGCACAGGCGCTCAGGGCCACCGCGGTGGGGGGCAGGACGGCCAGACGCAGCAGCTGTGGCCGTATGTGGATCTCGGGCAACGCGGGGACGGCACGGGTGGCCGATCGCCCGTGCCGCCCGCCCTCACGGCGGTCTGCGCGTGCGGCCGGTGCGCGAAGGTGAGACATCAGCGTCCTCGTACTGGTCCGTCTGGGTGTGGGGGGTGCCGCGTCTGGGCGAATGGGGCATGCGCCATCGCGTGTCGGTCGGGAGAGTCGAAGAATTCGGCACTGCGTCGTCCGACGGCAACTCACAGTAGTCGCCAACGCGTCATGTGCGGTGCGCAGTTGACAAAGAGCCCCGCGAAGCGCGCGGCTCTGGTATGAGGCTTCGCACGACAGACCGACCATTCTTCGGACGGGTGTTCCTTTCGCTTTCTTTGTGCGACGCCATTTCGATCAGAGCCGATCGGAACAGGGCGCCAAAAAGCGGCGAGGGCCGCGGAGCGCTCTGCTCCGCGGCCCTCGCCGTCAATCGAAAAATCACCCTGTCGGGAGAATTCCCGGTGTGTTGACGATGTCGGTCGTCCCTTTTCCCGGAGGCCCGTCGAAGGGGCCGGGGGATCAGCTCTCGGCGACCAGATCGAGCTGTTCCCCGACCGGGGGCCAGGCGGCCCAGCCCTCGGCCGGCCGGCGGGCGACGGACCGCCACCACGGGTCGGCCGGCGGGGTGTTCCGCGGCTCGAACGGCTCGCCGGGCCGCGGTGTGGCCAGGGTGACCCCCGCCTCGTGCGCGGCCCACAGGGAGCGCTCGCCGGGCTCGGCCCAGGAGTGCATCGCCAGGTTGAACGTCGCCCAGTGGATGGGGAGCAGCACACCGGCGGCCTCACCGCGCTGGAGGTCGAGGTGTGTCCGCAGCCCTTCCTCGGGCGTCATGTGGATGTCGGGCCAGAACTCGCTGTAGGCGCCGATCTGGATCATGGTGATGTCGAACGGGCCGTGCTCGGCGCCGATGTCCGCGAAGCCCTGGAAGTAGCCGGTGTCGCCGCTGTGGTAGATCCGGTGCTCGTCCCCGGCGACGACCCAGGACGCCCACAGCGTCTGCTGGGCGTTGCGCAGACCGCGGCCGCAGAAGTGCCGGGCGGGTGTGGCGGTCAGGGTGAGGCCGCCGACCTTCGTCGCCTCGTTCCAGTCCAGCTCGCGGATGCGGCCCTCGGAGACACCCCAGTGCTCCAGGTGGGCGCCGACGCCCAGGGGCACGGCGAAGACCGTGTCCGTGCCGGCCAGCGCCTTGATCGTGGGCATGTCGAGGTGGTCGTAGTGGTCGTGCGAGACCACCACGACGTCCACCGGGCCGAGCGCGGCCAGCGGCAGCGGCGCGGGGTGCAGCCGCTTGGGCCCCGCGAAGGCGAACGGGGAGCAGCGCTCGCCCCAGACGGGGTCGAACAGGACCCGGTGCCCGTCTATCTCGGCGAGCACGCTGGAATGGCCCATCCAGGTGATGCGCAGACCGCCGGCCGGGGGTCTGGCCAGGTCGGCGAGGGTGGTGGAGTGCACGGGGATCAGTCCGGCGGGGGCGCGCCTGACCCGCTCGTCCTTGCGGAAGTACCCCTTGGCCATCTCCAGCGCGACACCGCGCGAGGGGGCGATACGGGCACCCTCCGGGTTCACGAACGCGCCGTTCGCGAAGTGCGGGGACCGGCGGATCCGCTCCAGCCTGGCACCGGTCGGAACCGCACCGAAGGCGGCTGGCTGGACGCGCAGCCCCGAGCTCTGCGAACGGGAACCGGACACGGCACCTCCTGGTGGATTCGCTGAGGCATTCCATTATGGTCCGCCCCTCTGACAGCACCGCGCCCGATCCGTCCCGGCACGGTGACATACTGACCAACGGTTCAGTAGAGCCAGCCGTTCCCCCGGTACCGCCGAGTCGGCGCCTGTCTCCTACAACCCGGTGCGCCCGCCATCCGTTCCCGACCGCCGCCACCACTTCCGCCCCGGCCGACCCTCAGGAGCCCGTATGTCCGCCCCGTACCTCTCCCTCACCTGGACCGATCACGTCACGGGCCGGCGCGGCTTCCTCGTGGTGGACCGGCTGGTGCGCGGGGTGGCCAGCGGTGGTCTGCGGATGCGGCCCGGCTGCACCCTCGACGAGGTCGCCGGCCTGGCCCGCGGCATGACCATGAAGGAAGCGCTGCACTACGACCCCGAGGGCCGCTACGTCCCCCTGGGCGGCGCGAAGGGCGGTATCGACTGCGATCCCCGGGACCCGGAGGCGTACGGCGTCCTGGTGCGCTACCTGCGCGCGACCCGCCCGTACATCGAGGAGTTCTGGACCACCGGCGAGGATCTCGGACTCACCCAGGACCTGGTGGACCGGGCGGCCGCGGAGGCGGGCCTCGTCTCGACGGTCCAGGCCGTCTACCCCCTCCTCGACGACGAGCGGGCCGCCCGACGGCGGCTGGCGGACGCGTTCGCCGTCGAGGTGGACGGCATCGGACTGGACGAGCTGATGGGCGGCTGCGGGGTCGCCGAGTCCGTCCTCACGGCCCTGGACCGGACCGGCACGCCGTACGCCGGGACGCGGGTCGCCGTGCAGGGGCTGGGCACCATGGGCGGCGCCACCGCCCGCTTCCTCGCCCGGGCCGGGCTCACCGTCGTCGCCGTGGCCGACATCAAGGGCACCGTCTTCAACCCCGCCGGCCTGGACGTGGAGGCGCTGCTGGCCGCCCGCGACTCCCACGGCACGGTCGACCGCCGCGCCCTCCGCCCGGAGGACCGGGAGACCTCCTCGGACGCCTGGCTGGCCGCCGACGCCGACATCCTGGTCCCCGCGGCCGTCTCGTACGCCATCGACCCGGCCAACCAGGAGCTGATCACCGCCCGCCTGATCGTCGAGGCGGCCAACATGCCGGTCCTCCCCGAGGCCGAGGCCCTGCTGACCGGCCGCGGGGTGACGATCCTCCCCGACGTCGTGGTCAACTCCGCCACGAACGCCTGGTGGTGGTGGACCCTGTTCGGCGACATCGCCCCCGACGCGCGGAGCTCCTTCGACCACACCCGCCGCGCCATGCGCGCCCTCGTGGATCTGATGCTCTCCCGCGCCGAGCGGGACGGCACGACACCCCGGGCGGCCGCCCACGCCATCGCCGCCGACCGCCTCCCCGTCATCGAGGCACGCTATGGGCGACACCGCCCGATCTGACCCGTAGGTAAGGTTGCCGCGTGGGCAGGGTCAGGTTGAGCGTGGCCGAGCGGCGCGAGGAGCTGCTGCGGGCGGCCATCGAACAGATCGAGGCGCGGGGTGTGGCGGCGGTGCGGATCGCCGACGTGGCCGCCTCCCTCGGCGTGAGCAACGCGTTGGTGCTGTACCACTTCTCGACGAAGGAGAAGCTGGTCGCCGAGGCGTTCCGCTACGCCGCCGAGGACGACCTCGCCCGCCTCCGCAAGCTGCTCGCCCGGCGCACGACGGCGCTGCGCCGCCTCAGGGCGGCCGTCCGCTGGTACGCCCCCACCGGCCAGGCCAAGGGCTGGCGCCTGTGGATCGAGGGCTGGGCGGTCTCGCTCCGCGACCCCGCCCTGCGCGAGGTCACCCGCGACCTGGACCTGCAGTGGAAGGCCGCGCTCATCGGCCTCATCGAGGAGGGCGTGGCCGCGGCCGAGTTCCACTGCCCCGACCCCCGGGCCTCGGCCCTCCGCCTCACCGCCCTCCTGGACGGCCTGGCCGTGCAGCTCACGTCCTACGACGGAGCGGTCTCCCGCGCGAAGGCCCGGCTATGGGCGGACGAGACGCTGGCCCGCGAACTGAACCTGCCGGAGACACCGACGAGCTGACCCCTGGGGAGGGGACGGGCGGCCCCGCGGCGGCGCGGGCCCGCCCCACGACGAACTGTGGGCGGACCCGGCCGAACGCCCTCAGGCCACGGAAGCGATCCGCATCTTGATGTCGTCGGGCGACAGCGCCCCCTTGGCCGACACATGGTCGCCGGACGACTCCCCGCGCAGCCGCCGCCCGATCCACGGCACGAGGTACTCCCGGGCCCACTGGATGTTGTCCCGGCGCACCTCGAACGTCCCCCGCGGCGGCAACGGCGGCCACGGCTGCTCGGGGTCCGCGGGCACCTCCACGCCCAGCACCTGCCCGGCCCGCAGAGCGACCCGGGTGTGCCCCTCGGGCGACAGGTGCAGCCGGTCGTGGTCCCAGGCGCGCCGGTCCTGCACGGTCCGCAGGGACCACAGGTCGAGCACGGGGCACCCGTACCGGTCGGCGATGGCCCGCACATGCCCGTTGTAGGTCGCGATCTTGCCGCGCAGATGCCGGAGCACCGGCACGTCACGGGTGTCGAACCCGGTGGTCACCATCACCGTGCCGATCGCCGAGGTGAGCCGGGCCACCGCCCGCTCGAACCGCTCCGCGACCTCGTCGGGGTCGGTGCCGGGCCGGATGATGTCGTTCCCGCCGGCACAGAAGGAAAGGAGATCCGGGGCGAGTTCGAGAGCCCTCGGCACCTGGTCCTCGACGATCTGGTCGAGGAGCTTCCCCCGTACCGCGAGATTGGTGTACCTGAAGTCGCCTTCGGGCACCCGGTCCGCGAGGAGCACCGCGAACCGGTCCGCCCAACCGACGAACGCCCCGTCGGGGCCGGGGTCGCCGACGCCCTCGGTGAAGCTGTCCCCCACCGCCACGTACGACCCGATCACTGATCTGCTGTTCTTCGAATCGTCTGCCACATCGGGTCATGATTCACCTTCCGATGTGACCTACGCGACCGTAATAAGGGGTTGACGGGCGGTGAGATAGACCACGCTTCAAGATTCGTTCAACCAGGGAATACGCCGCAGGCCGGACCCCGGGGATCGGGGTCCGGCCTGCGCCGCGCTCAGTCCGCCGTCGGCGGCACGTCAGACGGTGACGCCCTTCGACCGCAGGTAGGCCAGCGGGTCGATGTCCGAGCCGTAGTCGGGGGTCGTCCGGATCTCGAAGTGCAGGTGCGGGCCGGTAACGTTGCCGGTGGCGCCCGAGAGGCCGATCTCCTGGCCGCCGCTGACGGACTGGCCCGCCGAGACGCCGATCGAGGAGAGGTGGGCGTACTGGGCGTAGTAGCCGTCGGCGAGCTTGATGACGACCTGGTTGCCGTACGCGCCGCCCCAGCCGGCCGAGACGACGGTGCCCGCGCCCACGGCCTTGAGGCTGGTGCCGGTCGGGGCCACGAAGTCGACGCCGGTGTGGTAGCCGCTGGACCACATGCTGCCGGCGGTCTTGTACGCGGTGCCGACGGTGGCGCCCTGGATGGGCAGGGTGAAGCCGGAACCGCTGGTCTGGGCGGCCTGACCGGCGGGCGCGGCGGTCGTCTCCTTGGCCGCGGACCCGGAGGCCTTGGACGGCTGGGAGGGCTTCGCCGGCTGCGGCGACCGGGTCTTCGTCGAGGTGTGCGTCAGCCCGGCGGACGTGGCCTTGCCGCCGATGGCGAGCTTCAGGCCCGGGTGGATGAGCGAGGGGTCGGAGCCGATCACGGAGCGGTTGTCCGAGTAGAGCCGCTTCCAGCCGCCCTGGACGTCCTGCTCGTCCGCGATCTTCGCGAGATAGTCGCCGGCCTTGACCGTGTAGGTCTTCGTCGCCTTCTTCTTGGCGGCGACCTGTTCGACGGCACCCTTCTCGGGGGTGGCCGTGACGGTCTTCCCGGAAGGCCCGGAAACGGCGGCCGTGGGGGTCGCGGCGTGGGCGCCGGCGGCGCCCATCAGGGGCAGCGCGAGCGCGGCGCCACCGGTTCCGGCGGCGGCGATGGAGCGGGTGAGACGCTGGGACTTCGGACGGCGGTGCTTACCCTTCGCGGGCATGGCGAATTCCTCTCCGGCGCCTGCGAGGTGAGCTGTCGGGTGCGGACTGGAGATGTCCGGCCGGGCTTGCGCTCGGCTTTACCCCTAGCCGTTCCGGAGACCGGAACAGGCGGTACTACCTGTGGGTCCCCCGCTCCTGCCATGGATCGGGTCGGTACGCGGCTCCGGTCGGCGGCAGGATTGGGCGTCCGTCCGGATCGAGGGTGAACGTAAGCGACTTGTCCCCACAGAGACAACCATCGGGATTTCCCGTGCGTCTCCCTACGTGATCCATACAACGAATCCCGATTACGCTCCGTAATGGAGCGCCGTCTTTCTATTTCCAACCGCCCTGGAAAAGACCAAGAATTACGTGAGCATGACGGCGACGGTGCGTCACGGATATGACGCTGCTCACGCGCCTACGCCTCAGTAGTCTTTATTCCAGGGCCAGTTGGATTAATGGCTCCATTTCGGACAGAACGCTCAGATGCGACGCAGGCGGATAACCGTCGCATCGAAGTCGCCGCGCAGCCCGGTCCGCAGGCCGTGGTGCAACAGCACAGCCCCTCGGTGCACTTCGCCCGTTTCGCGGCATTCATAGGTCTTCGCGGGGTCGAGGCCGCGCAGCCGCAGCGGCGGGAGCGGCTCGCCGTAGTGCTGGGCCTGGAGGCAGGCGAGGACGACCACCTCGTCACCGTGGACGTACTGCACGGCGCTCAGGCCTCCGCCCGGCGGGCGCAGCCGGTACTGGTCGCCGCGCTGCACGACGGGCTTGATCTCCTTGTACAGCTCCACCCACTCCCGCGCCTCGGCCAGCTCCTCGTCGCTCCACTTCGTGAGGTCGCCGCCGACGCCGAGCACGCCCGCCATGGCGCTGACGAAGCGGAACCGCAGGGAGCTGACGCGGCCGTTGAGCTGGTTGTTCGGACTGTCGGTCACCCAGGCGGCCATGACCCGCGCCGGGTGGAGGTGACTGAACCCGTGCTGGATGGCGAGCCGGTCCAGCGGGTCGGTGTTGTCGGAGGTCCACACCTGGTCGGTCCGGGACATCACCCCAAGGTCGATCCGGCCGCCGCCGCCCGAGCACGACTCGAAGGCGACGCCCGGGTGCGCGGCCCGCAGCCGGTCCAGCAGGGCGTAGAAGGCGTGCACGTGCTCGACCCACAGCTTCTGCGGGTAGGGCTCACCGGGCCAGCCGGCGTCCGTGAAGCAGCGGTTGAAGTCCCACTTCACATAGTCGATCGGGGCACTGGAGAGCAGGGCGTCCAGCTTCTCCCACAGGTACTCCTGGACGTCCGGCCGTGCGAGGTTGAGCACGAGCTGATTGCGGAGTTCCGTCCGCTTTCGTCCCGGTTGGAACTGCGCCCAGTCGGGGTGCGCCCGGTACAGCTCGCTGTCGGGGTTGACCATCTCGGGCTCGACCCAGATGCCGAACTGCATCCCGAGGGCGTGCACCTGGTCGGCGAGCGGCTTCAGCCCCTCGGGGAAGCGGTCCGGGTTGGGCGTCCAGTCGCCGAGGCCGGCCCGGTCGCTGGTGCGCGCCCCGAACCAGCCGTCGTCGACCACGAACAGCTCGACCCCGATGGCCGCCGCCCGCTCGGCGAGCGCCCGCTGCTGCTCCTCCGAGATGTCGAACTCCGTGGCCTCCCAGGAGTTGAACAGCACCGGCCGGTCCTGGTCGGCGTCCGGGATGATGTACGCCCGCTGGTAGGCGTGCCAGGCGCGGCTCGCCCCGCCGTGGCCGGCGTCGGTCCACAGTCCGGCGAAGACGGGCGTGGTGAACGTCTCACCCGTCTCCAGCCGGAGCAGGCCCGACTCGTCGTACCCGGCGCCGCCGGTGATCTGCACCCGCGCGTCCGGCAGCTGGGCCACGGCGATCCGCCAGGAGCCCGACCAGCCGAGGGCGCAGCCGTAGACCTCGCCCCGCTCCTCGGTGGCGTCGGTGTCGAGAGCGACCCAGGGCAGGTGCTGGTGTCCGGTGTGCCCGCGGCGGCTGCCGATGACCTTCTCCCCGTAGGTCAGCTCACCGCGCACCAGCCGGGACTCGGCCGCCCACCGGCCGTGCAGCTGGGACAGGCGCCAGCTCTCCTCGCGGCGGGGCAGGGTCCAGGTCGCCGAGTCGGCCCGCAGCAGCTCCACGGCGGGCCCCTCGTTGGCGAGGGTCACCCAGCGCTCCACGATGTCGTCGCGCATCCGGTAGTGCAGCGTGATCCGCAGACCGTCGTCGAGGAAGCGCAGACGCAGCTCGTCACCGTCCGCCTCGTGCCCCTGGAAGGTCCACTCGGTGCCGCGCCGCTCCTCGGTGCGGACCGAGAGAGCGGGGCGGGTGAAACGGGGCCCGCCCTCGACGGGGTACTCCTCGTGGCCGTCCAGGGGGGCCTCGAAGGGCCAGTAGGGCAACTCCTGGCGGGCGACCAGCTCCTCGGCGTCGGCGAGGGCGATCCGCGGGCCCCAGTGCAGGTGCAGCAGCTCGTCGTTCTCGGTGAGCCGCAGGGCGTAACTGCTCCGGGGGCCCGTGAGAAGCCAGGTCCGGCCGTCCGTGGCGATGTCCAACATCATGGCCTCACAAATTCGAACAGGTGCGATCGTGCTTCAACATCATGGCAGGTCGTCGTGGGAGCGCTCCGCCCCCTGTGGAAAACCCGCGCCGGACCGCCGCGGACGCCTGTGGACAACTCATTGCGGTGCCCACGCGTGTCGTATCGTCGAGAGGCGCCTCGATGCCGAGCGCGTGCCCGTCGACGATCGGCGCCGACGGCCGGATGGGAGGAGCCCCCGTGACGCAGCAGATCCCGTCGACCGAGCCCGAGTTGGCCGCGGTGCGCAATTTCCGCGACGTGGGCGGCCTGCCCACCGTGGACGGCCGCCGGGTGCGTCACGGAGTGCTGTTCCGCAGCGGGCATCTCGCGCACGCCACCGACGAGGACGCCGCGTTCCTCGGCTCCCTCGGACTGCACACGATCTTCGACTTCCGCAATGCGGCCGACCAGAAGCTGGAGGGCCCGGACGTCGAACTCCCCGGCGTGCGGAACGTCAACCTCCCGCTGTCCGACCCGGCGGACGGCGCCGAGTTCTGGAAGATGGTCCGCGACGGCGACGTGGACCAGCTGCGCGCCCTGCTGGACGACGGCAAGGCGGCCGGCCGGATGATCGCCTCCTACCGCATGATCATCAAGCACCGCACGGCCGAGCACTCCCGAGTGCTGCACGCGCTGGCGGAGGACAGCGTGCCCGCGCTGATGCACTGCGCGGCGGGCAAGGACCGCGCGGGCCTGTCCATAGCGGTGACCCTTCTCGCCCTCGGCGTGGAGCGCGAGGCCATCGTGGCCGACTACCTGGAGTCGAACGCCAAGCACCGCCGCTACAAGGTGCGCCGCAGCAGCAACTCCCCCAGCGCCTACTCCCCGGAGATCATGGAGCTGCTGAGCCCCCTGTTCGACGCCCGCGCCGAGTACCTCCAGGCGGCCTTCGACACGATCGAGGAGACCTGGGGCGACGTGGACACGTATCTGGAGCAGGGCCTGAAGCTGACCCCCGGCAACCGCGAGCGGCTGCGCGAGCGCCTGCTCGACTAGGGCCTGTCTGCCGCACTCCCGCCTCCGGTCACTGCTTGGCGCCCACCTCGAACAGCAGATAGATGAAGGCCGCGAAGACATGGCCGACGGCGATGTAGATGATCAGCCGCACCCACAGGGCGCGGGGGAACTTCTCTTCCATGTCAGCCATGGGGGGTCTCCGGGGTGGTCGGCCCGAGGCACAGCGCGGCGGTCGGGCTCTGCAGCAGGGTGTGGACGAAGAGCAGATCGGCGCCGTCGTGATCGGCGGCGGCGATGCGGTGCGGGGTCAGCGAGTCGAAGTGCGCGCTGTCCCCGGGGGCCAGCAGCTGCGCGGTGTCCCCGAGGCGCAGCCGCAGGCGTCCCTTCAGGACGTACAGCCACTCCTCGCCGGGGTGCACGCGCACGATGTCGCCCTGTGAGCCGTAGGGCACATGGACGCGCAGCGCCTGCATCCCGCGACCGGGGGCGCCCGCCTGCCAGTACGTCCAGCCGCCGGCCCGGGTGGGCTCCATGTCGTCGGCGCGCAGGACGGCGTCCCGTTCGGCGACGGTCTCGCCGAGCAGCTCGGAGACGGTCGTACCGTAGACGCGGGCCAGTGCGAGCAGCATCGGCAGCGAGGGCTGGCGCTGCCCGGTCTCCAACCGGGAGAGATGTGCGGGCGACAGCCCGGCGGCCCGGGCCGCCGCCTCCAGCGTGAGGGAGGCCCGGCGGCGCAGGGCGCGCAGCTGCGGGGCGACGACGGGCAGATCCGCCTCGGCCACGGGCTCGGGAGGGTCCGTACCCTGGGAAGGGCTCATGCCCTCAATTCAGCCGCAGCTTTGCCTGCGGGGCAAATTTCTTGTCTCAGAGGCAAAAGCCGCTCGGGACGCGCTACCTGTTGGCCACCGCCTGCTTCACCAGGGTCCTGCCGAAGTCCCACATCAGCCCGCCGCCGTTGTGCGCGTCGTCCATCACCTCGGTGAACGCCTCGACGAAGCGGTCCACCTCGCGTTCCCCGATGATCAGCGGCGGGATCAGCTTGATCACCTCCAAGTGGTCGCCGGAGACCTGGGTGAGGATGCGGTGCCGTTGCAGCAGCGGTACGACGACCATCTGCGCGAACAGCCCCTTGCGCGCCGCCTGGAGCATCGTCCACCGGCCGCGCAGCTTCAGCGACCTGGGCCGTCCGAACTCGATGCCGATCATCAGGCCCCGGCCACGCACCTCACTGAGCAGCTCGTACTTGTCGACCAGCGCGCCCAGCCGGCTCTTGAGCAGTTCGCCCGTGGCGCGGGCGTTCGCCACGATCTCCTCGTTCTCCATCACCGACAGGACGGCGAGCCCGGCGGCCATGGCCTGGGCGTTGGAGCCGAAGCTCGCCGAGTGAACGAGGACACGGTCCATCGACGAGTAGACCTTCTTGAAGATCCACTCCTTGCCGAGGGTCGCCCCGACCGGCACGTACCCGCCGGAGAGCGCCTTGGCGACGCACACCAGGTCCGGCTCCACGCCCTCCTCGTGCTGGTAGGCGTAGAAGTCCCCGGTCCGCCCGAGCCCGGTCTGCACCTCGTCGACGATGAGCAGCGCCTTGTGCCGGCGCAGGAGTTCCTGGGCGGCGCGGAGATAGCCGGGCGGCGCCTCGTGCACCCCCTTGCCCTGGATGGGTTCCAGGATCAGCGCGGCGACGTCGTCCTTCTCCAGTTCGCTGGCCAGTGCGTCGAGATCACCGAGCGGTACGGCGGTGTCGGGCAGCAGCGGGGCGAAGCCGTCCCGGAAGCCGTTCTCCCCGTTGACGGACAGCGAGCCGGTGGTGAGCCCGTGGAAGGCGTGGTCGCAGTAGAGCACGCGGGGGCGGCCGGTGGCGTACCGGGCGAACTTCAGCGCCGTCTCGACGGCCTCGGTACCGCTGTTGCCGAAGAACACCCGGTCCAGGTGCGGGCTGTGGGCGAGGAGCCGTTCGGCGAGCAGTCCGGGCAGGGGCTGGCAGTCGAAGCGGGTGAGGTCGGCGAGCTGCGCGTCCAGCACGTCGTGCAGCGCCTTGCGGACGACGGGGTGGTGGCGGCCGAGGCCCATCACCCCGAACCCGGCGAGCATGTCCAGGTAGTCCTGCCCCTCGGCGTCCCAGAAGTACGCGCCCTCGGCCCGTTCGTAGACCTTGTCGAAGCCGATGGTGTGCAGCATGCGCGGCAGTTGGTGGTTGAGGTGCCGGGCATGGAGTTCGTAACGCTCGGCTCCGCGCTCGGCGAGCAGTCTGCCGAGGTCGAACTCCCCGGTCGCGGTGGCGGGTTCGCCGGTGGTCATCGTGGTGTCTCCTTGGCGGGCTCGGCCTCGGTCGGACCCCCCTGCGACGGCGCGCCCGTCGCCTGCGTCCCCCACCCGGGCTCCTTCTCCTTCGCGGCCAGGCAGGCGCTGATCCGCCCGGCGATGTCGACCGGTGTCAGCCCGATGTCCGCCAGCACCTCGCCCCGTCTGGCGTGGGCGAGGAACTGCTCGGGGATGCCGAACCGCCGTACGGGTACGTCCACGTCGGCGTCCCCCAGGGCCAGGGCGACCGCCGAACCGACCCCGGCCGCCCGGCTGTTGTCCTCCACGACCGCCACCAGCCGGTGCTCGTCGGCGAGCCGGGGCAGCGCCGGGTCGACCGGCTTGACCCAGCGAGGGTCGACGACGGTGCAGCGGATGCCGCGCGCCTCCAGCAGCTCGGCGGCCTTCAGGCACACCGGCGCCATGACGCCGACGGCGACCAGCAGCACCTCGGGGTCCGCGCAGGCCGGGGGGCGATGCAGGACGTCCATGCCGCCGACCCGTTCCAGGGACGGGATCTCGGGGCCCACCGACTCCTTCGGGAACCGGATCAGGGTCGGTGCGTCGTCCACGGCGACCGCCTCCCGCAGCTGTGCCCGCAGCTGTTCGGCGTCACGCGGAGCGGCGATCCGCAGCCCGGGTACGACCTGGAGGACGGACATGTCCCACATGCCGTTGTGCGAGGCACCGTCGACACCCGTGACGCCGGCCCGGTCCAGGACGAAGGTCACCCCGCACCGGTGCAGGGCCACATCCATCAGCAACTGGTCGAAGGCCCGGTTGAGGAAGGTGGCGTAGACGGCGACCACCGGGTGCAGCCCGCCGGTGGCCAGGCCGGCCGCCGACACCGCCGCGTGCTGCTCGGCGATCCCGACGTCCCAGACCCGGTCGGGGAACTTCTCGGCGAACTTCCCGAGGCCCACCGGGTGCAGCATGGCGGCAGTGATCGCGACGACGTCCTCCCGCTCGTCGGCGATCCGGACGATCTCGTCACCGAAGACCGATGTCCAGGACGGCCCTCCGGGGGGCCCGAGCGGCTCGCAGGTGAGCGGGTCCATCACGCCGACCGTGTGGAAGTGGTCCTCCTCGTCGGCGAGGGCGGGCTCGAAGCCCCGGCCCTTCTGGGTGAGGCAGTGGACGAGGACGGGCCCGTGGAACCGTTTGGCGCGGCGCAGCGCCGACTCGACCGCCTGGACGTCGTGCCCGTCGATCGGTCCGACGTACTTCAGCCCCAGGTCCTCGAACATGCCCTGGGGCGCGAACGCGTCCTTGAAGCCCTTCTTCGCCCCGTGCAGCGCCTCGTAGACCTGGTGGCCCACGACGGGGGTGCGCAGCAGGACGTCCTTGCCCCAGGCGAGGAACTGCTCGTAGCCGTCGGTGGTGCGGAGGGCGGCGAGGTGGTTCGCGAGGCCGCCGATGGTCGGCGCGTAGGAACGCTCGTTGTCGTTGACGACGATGATCAGCGGCCGGTCCTTGGCGGCCGCGATGTTGTTGAGGGCCTCCCAGGCCATGCCGCCGGTCAGGGCGCCGTCGCCGATGACGGCGACGACATGGCCGCTCTCCCCCCGCACCTGGCGGGCCTTGGCAAGGCCGTCGGCCCAGCCGAGGGCGGTGGAGGCGTGGCTGTTCTCGATGACGTCGTGCTCGGACTCCTCACGCGAGGGATAGCCGGACAGGCCGCCCTTGCCGCGCAGCTTGGAGAAGTCCTGACGTCCTGTCAGCAGCTTGTGGACATAGCTCTGGTGACCGGTGTCCCACAGGATGCGGTCGACGGGTGACTCGAAGACCCGGTGGAGCGCGATGGTCAGCTCCACCACCCCCAGGTTGGGCCCCAGGTGACCACCGGTCCTCGCGACCGCGTGCACCAGGAACTCCCGGATCTCCTCGGCCAGTGCACCGAGTTCCGCCTCGGTCAGCGCCTTCACATCGCGCGGTTGCCGGATGTTCTCCAGAATCGTCACGTCGGGCCCCCTCTCGATCCGTGCTCTTCAGCCCGTGTCGTCAACTCACGGTGACCGCCGGCTCCCCCGACGCGACGCCGTCCTTCTCCATCTGCGCGGCGATCTTCATCGCCTCGTCGATGAGGGTCTCCACGATCTTCGACTCGGGCACGGTCTTGATGACCTCGCCCTTGACGAAGATCTGTCCCTTGCCGTTGCCGGAGGCGACACCCAGGTCCGCCTCGCGTGCCTCCCCTGGCCCGTTGACGACGCAGCCCATGACGGCGACGCGCAGCGGCACCTCCATGCCCTCCAGTCCGGCGGTCACCTCGTCCGCCAGCCGGTAGACGTCGACCTGCGCCCGTCCGCACGACGGGCAGGACACGATCTCCAGCCGCCGCGCCCGCAGGTTCAGCGACTCCAGGATCTGGATGCCGACCTTGACCTCCTCGGCCGGCGGCGCGCTCAGCGAGACGCGGATCGTGTCCCCGATGCCCTCGGCGAGCAGCGCCCCGAAGGCGACGGCCGACTTGATGGTCCCCTGGAACGCCGGTCCGGCCTCGGTCACACCCAGGTGCAGCGGGTAGTCGCAGCGGGCGGCGAGCTGCCGGTACGCCTCGATCATCACGACCGGGTCGTTGTGCTTGACGGAGATCTTGAGATCCCGGAAGTCGTGCTCCTCGAACAGCGACGCCTCCCACAGCGCGGACTCCACCAGCGCCTCGGGTGTCGCCCTGCCGTACTTCCGCAGGAGGCGCCGGTCGAGCGACCCGGCGTTGACCCCGATACGGATCGGCGTCCCGTGGTCCTTCGCCGCCCGCGCGATCTCCTTCACCTTGTCGTCGAACTGCTTGATGTTGCCCGGGTTGACCCGGACGGCCGCGCACCCGGCCTCGATCGCGGCGAACACGTACTTCGGCTGGAAGTGGATGTCCGCGATCACCGGGATCTGCGATTTGCGGGCGATGGTGGCGAGGGCGTCCGCGTCGTCCTGCGTGGGGCAGGCGACCCGTACGATCTGGCAGCCGGACGCGGTGAGTTCGGCGATCTGCTGCAGGGTGGCGCCGATGTCCGAGGTACGGGTGGTCGTCATCGACTGCACGGACACCGGGGCCCCGCCGCCCACGGCGACCGGCCCGACCTGGATCTGCCGGCTCCTGCGGCGCTCGGCGATCGGCCGGACGGGCATCTCCGGCACCCCGAGGGACACGGCGGTCATGGCCTCACCCCTGGTTCCCGGAGACCGTCTCGCGCAGGGCGCGCAGCGACTCCTTCAGCGATCCCATGGTGGCGAGGACGGCGGTGGGCTCGTAGCCGCAGTGCGCCATGCAGTTGGCGCACCGCGGGTCCTTGCCGCGGCCGTACGCGTCCCAGTCGGTGTCCTCGATCAGCTCCCGGTAGGTCGGGACATAGCCGTCGCTCATCAGGTAGCAGGGCCTCTGCCAGCCGAACAGCGAGTAGTTGGGGATGGCCCACGCCGTGCACGGGAAGTCGACCCGGCCCTCCAGGAAGTCGAGGAACAGGGGCGAGTGGTTCAGGCGCCAGCGGCGCCGGTTGCCGCCCGCGAATGCCTTCCTGAACAGTTCGCGGGTCTGCTCCACACCGAGGAAGTGCTCCTGGTCGGGTGCCTTCTCGTAGGCGTACGCGGGAGAGATCATCATCTCGTCGACCTTCAGGTCGTCGTTGAGGAAGTTGAGGACCTCGATGACGGTCTGCGGGGTGTCGGTGTTGAAGAAGGTCGAGTTGGTGGTCACCCTGAAGCCCCGCCGCTTGGCCTCCTTGATGGCGGCGACGGCCTCGTCGAACACGCCCTCCTTGGCCACCGACTCGTCGTGCCGCTCCCGCAGCCCGTCGATGTGCACGGCGAACGCGAAGTACGGCGAGGGCTTGAACCTGTCCATCTTCTTGCGCAGCAGCAGGGCGTTGGTGCACAGGAAGACGTACTTCCGCCGGGCCACCAACTGCCGCACGATCTCGTCGATCTGCGGATGCATCAAGGGCTCGCCACCGGCGATGGACACCATCGGCGCACCCGATTCGAGGACGGCGCCGACGGCCTGCGCCACCGGCATCCGCTGCTTGAGCACTCCCGCCGGATGCTGGATCTTGCCGCAGCCCTCGCACTTCAGATTGCAGGCGTAGAGCGGTTCCAACTCGACGATCAGCGGAAACTTGTCGCGCTTGCGGAGCCTCTGTTCAGCGAGATACGTCGCCACCTTGATGGACTGGCGGAGCGGCATGGCCATCTGGCTCACCTCCTGGGGAGCAGCAAGGAACGGTGCCATTCGTAGTAAGCGGGGAGGACGGCACGAAGAACGCGGAAAGCCGATATTCCACCGCGTACCGTGCCGATCCGGACCAGTTCATGTTCTGGAGCGTCCACGACCACCCGGACGGCCGCAACCGGGCGCGCGCCCGATCGCACGGCGCAGTGGAGCGTGACCGCGGATTCCATGTCGACCGCGATCGCTCCGGTGGCGAACAGGTCCGACCGTTCCTGGCCGCGTACGACGTGACCGGATCCGATGAGCGGACCGGTGTGGATCGTGCGTCCGGGCACGGCCCGTCCCAGCTCCTTGACCAGCCGTTCCACACCCACACAGGGCGTGACGGCGCCGCCGGGGCCCCAGGTCTCCTCGGCGACGACGAGGTCACCGGGGTGCATACCGGGGGCGAGTCCGGCGCAGAACCCGGTGGCCAGCACGGCGGCCCCGTCCAGCGTCCGGTCGGCGAGCAGTCGGGTGACGGCACGCTCGGCGGCCTTGGGCCCCATACCGGTCCGCAGGACGGTGACCGGGCCCCCGGCGCCGCCCCGGTCCCCGCTGCGCAGGGCGAACTGCTCGATGCCGAGCGCGCAGGCGATCAGCAGCGGCGCGGGGACGGCGGCCGTGTCCATCAGCTCGCCCCGGCCTTCAGGACGGCCGGTTCGCCGTGGACGTACCGGCCGAGCGCGGTGAGCGGGAAGACCTGCCGGTAGAGGTGGTAGTTGATGGAGAAGTCCCACGGGAAGCCGGTCCCCGTGAACTGGGGCTCGTCCCAGCCGCCGTCGTCGCGCTGGGTCTGTGCGAGCCACGCGACGCCGCGCTCCACGGCCTTGGAGTCGCGCTCCCCCGCGGCGAGCAGCGCGAGGAGCGCCCAGGCGGTCTGGGAGGCGGTGGAGGCACCCTTGCCGCCCCACTCGGCGGGGTCGGGGTAGGAGCGCAGGTCCTCGCCCCAGCCGCCGTCGTCGTTCTGGACGGTCTCCAGCCAGGCCACGGCCCGGCGGATCGCGGGGTGTGCGGCGGGCAGGCCGGCGGCGACCAGCGCGGGGACCACGGACCCCGTCCCGTAGAGGTAGTTGACGCCCCAGCGGCCGAACCACGCGCCGCTCGGCTCCTGTTCGGCGAGCAGCCAGGCGATGCCGCGCCGGGTGCGGGGATCGTGGGCGAGGCCCTCGACCGCGAGCATCTCCACCACGTGGGCGGTGACGTCGGCGGAGGGCGGGTCGATGACCTCGCCGAAGTCGCAGAAGGGCAGCTTGTTGGGGAACGTGCTGGTGTTGTCGACGTCGAAGGCGCCCCAGGCGCCGTTCCTCGACTGCATCCCGAGGTTCCAGCGCACGCCGCGGGCGATGGCCCGCTCGACGCGTTCGGGGTCGGGATGTCTGACCCTGCGCAGGGCGAGCACCACCTCGGCGGTGTCGTCGATGTCGGGGTAGTTGTCGTTGTGGAACTCGAACGCCCAGCCGCCCGGCGGGAGGTGGGGGCGTCTGACCGACCAGTCGCCGGGACGGACGATCTCCTCGCCGAGCATCCAGTCGGCGGCCCTGACCAGTTGGGGATGGTCGGCGGGCAGCCCGGCGTCGGCGAGCGCGATGGTGGCGAGGCAGGTGTCCCACACCGGTGACTGGCACGCCTCGATCATGCGGGCGCCGTCCTCGCGCCACACGGCGAACCGGTCCAGCGACTCCAGTCCGGCCCGCATCACGGGATGGCGGAGGTCGTAGCCGAGCAGATGGAGCGCGATGATCGAGTACACGGCCGGGGGCTGGATGCCGCCCCAGCAGCCGTCGTTCTCCTGCCGCTCGATGATCCAGCGGGCCGCGCTGTTCATCGCCGCCCTGCGCAGCCGCTTCAGCGCCACCTTGTGGTAGCCGTGCAGCACCTTGTCGAGCCGCTGGAAGGCGCCCTCCCAGGTGCCCACCGGGTCGAGCGGCCGGGGCGGGTTGGGCCGGCCGGGGTCGGTGTGCAGTTCGTCGAGCGGGAACGGCGCGGGCCGCACCGGGCGCTTGGCGGAGACGATGGTGAGCGGCACGATGGTCTGCCGCGCCCAGCACCCGAAGTCGTAGATGTTCAGCGGCATCCACGTCGGGAAGTAGATCAGCTCCGGCGGCATCTCCGGCAGGTCGTCCCACTTCCACCAGCCGAACAGGGCGAGCCAGATCCGGGTGAAGACACGGGCCGCGGCGATCCCCCCGCGCCCCCGGATCCAGGCGGACGCCATCGCCATGTGCGGCTCCGACGGATCGTCACCGGCCAGCCGCAGCGCGACATACGCCTCGATCGTCGCGGAGAGTTCGGGCGGACCGCCGTAGAAGGTCGCCCAGGTGCCATCCGCTCGCTGCTCGCCCCTGATGAACAGGGCGGCGGCCCGGGTCGTGGCCTCGTCGCGGATGCCCAGGAACTGGCGGAGCAACAGGTCCTCGGCGTCCATGGTGACGTTGGTCTCCAGGTCGCCCTTCCACCAGCCCTGGGCGTCCTGACGTGCGAGGAGGAACGCGGTGGCACGCCCCAGGGCGCGCTCGGCGGCGTCCTCCACCCCCGCCGCCACCGGGGTGTCGGTGGTGGTGTCGCTGGCCGAGGCAGCGCGGGGCGGCAGGGCCCCGGCGCTTCCGTCGGTCGTCGCTGTCATGGCTTCCCCTTCGTGCAGTGGACGGATCTCTGCGGTGGGTCAGCCGTCGGCCGGTGCGTCTCCGGTGAACGGGCACCGGCCGGCGACTACGCGAGGGCTATTCGACCGATGACGGTCGGCGCTCGGCCGATGGCGGTCATCTCTTCCGTACGACGACGAAGTCGGCGAGCGCCGTGAACTGGTCCCGTACGTGCTCGGGCATCCGGATCGAGTCGAGCGCCTCGATGGCGACGGCGTGCTGGCGGCGCGCCTCGTCGGCGGTCCACTCCCGGCCGCCGGCCTGCTCGATGAGGGCGGCGCGGGCGGCGAACTCCTCCTCGGAGAAGCTCTCGAAGTCACTGCTCTTGGCGTCGGCGGCGAGGAGTTCGCCGAGCCGTTCGGAGGCGGGGCCGCCCGCCGCGAGCGCGGCCACCACGGGCAGGGACTTCTTGCGCTGGCGCAGGTCGCTCCAGGTCTGCTTGCCCGTGGAGACCGGGTCGCCCCAGATGCCCAGCAGGTCGTCGACGGCCTGGAAGGCGAGCCCGAGGTGGTAGCCGTACTTCTCCAGCGTGTCGGCGGTGTGGTCGTCCGCTCCGCCGAGGACGGCACCGATGGAGCAGGCGCAGGCGAGCAGGGCGCCGGTCTTGTTGCCCTCCATCTCCAGGCACTCCTCGACGGTGACCCGCTCGCGGTGCTCGTAGGAGATGTCCTGGGCCTGGCCGTCGATGAGCGCGCGGGTCGCCGTGGTGACGCGGCGGGTGGCGCGGGCCGCCTCGGCGGTGCCGAGTTCGAGGAGGATCTCGTTGGCGAGGACCATCAGGGCGTCGCCGACCAGGATGGCCTGGGCCGGGTCGTACGCCTTCCAGACGGTGTCGCGGTGGCGGCGCTGTTCGTCGCCGTCCATCAGGTCGTCGTGCAGCAGCGAGAAGTTGTGCACCAGTTCCACCGCGACCGCGCCGGGGATGCCGACCTCGGGGGCGGCGCCGGTGACCTCGGCGGACATGACGGCCAGCGCGGGGCGCACGGCCTTGCCGCCGTCCCCGGCGGCCGGGTTGCCGTGGGTGTCGATCCAGCCGAAGTGATAGGCCGCGACGGTGTTCATGGGGGGCGCCAGCCGCTCGATCGCCGCCCGCAGCACGGGCGTGGCCAGGGTCCGCCCGCGCTCCAGGAGCGCGGTCACGTCCACCGCGTCGGCTGCCGTCGCGGCCGGGGGCACAGTGGGCACAGTCTCTCCTCTAGTTGCGGTGCCGAGAGTGCGGGAACCGTTCGAGTGCGCTTCGAGCGTCACGCTGCCTCCTCGTAGGCGAAGAGGTGGTCCCGGGGCCGGCCCAGGGCGGCGAGGGCGGCGTCCGCCGCGCTCACGCCGCTGCGGACCGCACTCTCCATGGTCGCGGGCCACCCGGTGGCGGTCCACGCTCCGGCCAGGTACAGGCCGGGTGCCTTGGTGCGGGCGCCGGGCCTGAGCCGTCCGACGCCGGGGGTGGGAGCGAACGTCGCGGTGCGCTCCCGGGTCACGAAGAAGTCCTTCACCCGCGCGCCGCGCGCGCCGGGCAGCAGCCGCTCCAGCTCGGGCAGATAGCGCTCGCGAAGCACGGCCACGGGCTCGTCGATCTCGTGGTGCGCGGCCGACTGCGACAGCGCCAGGTACTGACCCTCGCTCAGCCCGGACGCCTCGGTCCGGTCGAAGACCCACTGGACGGGCGAGCCGAGCGCCGCGAAGAACGGGCGGCTCAGCACCTTGCGGTCGTACACCACATGGACGTTGAGGATCGGCGCGGTGCCGATCTCCAGCAACCGCTCGGGGCGGTCGAGCGCGCCCTCGGGGAGCAGGTCGTACGCCTCGCGTTGGGGTACGGCGAGGACGACCGTGTCGGCGTCCAGGCTCTCGCCGGGCACCTCGACACGCCAGCCTCCGTGCTCGGCGGCGGTGAGGGAGGTGACGCGGGTCCGCGGTTCGGTGCGGACGCCCGCCGAGTCCAGGGCCTTGCGGGCCAGCCGGTCGTGGAGTTCGCCCAACGGGACGTGGGCCCAGCCGATGTCGGCCGCACCGGGGTCGGACAGCAGCCCCGTCTTGAAGACCATCGCGGCGAGGCCGAGGGAGGCGTCCCGGGCCACCGCGTTGAGGGTGGCGACGCCCACGAGGTCCCACAGCGC
The DNA here is from genome assembly GCF_055573455.1 of Streptomyces sp. NPDC030183. Lineage (NCBI taxonomy): Bacteria > Bacillati > Actinomycetota > Actinomycetes > Kitasatosporales > Streptomycetaceae > Streptomyces > Streptomyces sp. NPDC030183. Next base: position 30,876 of record NZ_JBVIBK010000005.1, on the reverse strand, counting down.
CTCGACGGCACGCGCGGACTGGCCGTGTGCGGCGAGCCAGCCGGCGAAGTCGCGCTCGTCCAGCGCCGGGTCGTCGAGGTCGAGCGCCTTGAGCGCCAGCGCGGCACGGCCCACCTTGGCGCGCTCGGCGAGGGAGAGGTGCGGGTACGTGGCCAGGCTGCGCCCGAGGTGCAGGGGGACGGGCAGCGCGTCGCGCCGCAGGCGGCCGAGCCGTCGGCCGGGCCTGCCCAGGGCGTCGAGGACCGGCACGTCGAGACGGTTCTGCAGGGGGGCCAGCGCGGCGGCGTCGATCCGGTCGAGGAACCAGCGGTAGGCGGTGCAGCAGCGCAGGTACACATGCTGTCCGTTGTCGACGGTCAGGGTGCCGCGTCGGAAGGAGAAGGCCAGGCCGCCGAGGCGCGGACGTCCCTCCAGCAGGGTGACCCGGACACCGGCGTCGGCGAGTGCGAGCGCCGTGGTGATGCCCGCCAGTCCCCCGCCGACCACCACGGCCGTACTGCCGGGCCGTCCCGTCCGGTTCGCGTCCGGCAGCCCCCCGGAGTGTGCTCCGTCGGTCATCGCGCCCCCTCCCCTGCCGGGCCGCCGGTACGAGGGATCGGTCCGCGGCAGGCCGTCGCAGTCAGGGACGCGTCCGCGTCGCGGAGGGTTGCGTACCACTTATCCCCGATGGGATGACCTTGGACCGGATTGTCCATCAGACACGCCTCCTGACGGTACGCCGGGACACATGCCGACTGTCCAGACCGGACAGTCCGCGCACGGCGACATATGCCTTCTCGCGTCCGGGCAGCGAGACCCGGCCACGCAGCACGGCCTCCGGCTCGCGCTCGATACGGTCGAGCAGCCGCCGGTAGATGCCGGCCATGGCCGCGACGCAGGCGCCGCTGCGCCGGTCCAGCATCGGCAGCAGGCGGTAGCCCTCGGCGAAGAGGGCGCGGGCCCGGCGCACCTCGAAGTGCACCAGACCCGCGAAGTCGGCGTCCGTCGGCGGGAGCGGCCCGGCGAACCCCGCCGAGCAGCCGAACTTCGCGAGGTCGTCGCTCGGCAGATAGGTCCTGCCGCCCTGGGCGTCCTCACGAACGTCCCTGAGGATGTTGGTGAGTTGCAGGGCGAGGCCGAGGGTGTCGGCGTACTCGGGCGCGCGCTCCGCTCCCCGCGCCCCCGGTTCGGTACCGAAGACGCCGAGCGAGAGGCGTCCGATGGCCCCGGCGACACAGCGGCAGTAGCCCTTCAGGTCGTCCCAGGTCTCGTAGGTCTCGCCGCGAACGTCCATCAGGACGCCGTCGATGAGTTCGTCGAGGGCGTCGAGCGGGACGGAGAAGCGGCTCGCGGTGTGGGCGAGGGCCACGACCACCGGGTCGGTGTCGTCCTCGTCGACGGTGCCCGCGCGGATACGGGCGAGCAGCGACCGGGTCTCCTCCAGCCGGGCCGTCTTGACCTCGGCCGTGAGCGCGCCGTCACCGATGTCGTCGACGCGCCGCGAGAACGCGTACAGCGCGGACATGGCGCGGCGCTTGGGCGTCGGCAGCAGCCGGATGCCGTAGGCGAAGTTGCGGGCCTGCTGTCCGGTGACGGTCTCGCAGTAGCTGTAGGCGGCGAGTACCGGCGCGGACGCGTGTGGGTCCGACTCCACGGTCCGGATCACCTCTCTCCTCGCAGGGTCGCGCCCACTTCCCGCAGCAACCGGAGCCTGCCGGGCTTGGGTGGGCCGGGAAGTACGTCGTATTCGGCGGCGGCGATCGCGTGGACGGCCGCCCGTCCTCCCGCCACGAACCCCGCGAGGAGCAGCCTCAGCCTGCCGTGGACGCTTCCCACCAGCGCAGTGCCCTCGTCCAGGAGCTTCAGGGCGCGGTCCGCCTCGTACGCGATCAGCGCGCGCACCGACGCGCCCGCGGAGGGGGCGGCGAGGTCCGCCTCCTGGACGTGGAAGCGCTTCAGGTCCTCGGCGGGCAGGTAGACGCGGTCGCGGCGGAGGTCCTCGGCCACGTCCTGAAGGTGTTCGACGATCTGGAGCGCCGTGCAGATCGCGTCCGAGAGACGGATCCGCTCGGGGGTGCTGGTGCCGGTGACGGCGAGCACCAGGCGGCCCACGGGGTTGGCGGACAGTTCGCAGTAGGCGAGCAGGTCGTCGTAGGTCTCGTACCGCGTGACGAGCTGGTCCTGGCGGTTGGCCGCGATCAGGTCGAGGAAGGGGCCGGGGCCGAGGGAGTGGCGACGTACGGTGCGCTGGAGGGCGCGGAGCAGCGGGTGGGCCGGGGTGGCGTCGAAGACCTTGCGGAGGTCGGCCTCGAAGGCGTCGAGGAGGAGGAGCCGGTCGTCGGTGTCCTTAGGGGAGACGCCGAGGAGGCGGGCGTCGGCGCCGCCGGGGGCGAGGTCGCCGTCGCCGATGTCGTCGACGAGGCGGGCGAAGCCGTAGAGCGCGGTCAGGTCGTCGCGCCAGGTCCGGGGCAGGAAGAACGGCGCGACGGGGAAGTTCTCGGCCGCGGCCTTGTCGAGGGTGTCGCGCTCCGGGTCACCGGTGCGCGCCGTCCCGGTTTCGGTCACCGCCCGTCACCCGGCACGGGGACGGCGGCAGCGTTGTTGAGCTGGGGAGTTTCCGTAGCCATGGCCGTCACATCTCCCGTTCTACACTGCCGACCCAATACGCACTATTTCGGACACGCCGCCCAATCGTCAGCGTCTGCGGCGGATGCCGGGTGTCGCGCATTATGGACCCACTTGCCGCGATTCGGCACCGGTACAGCTTACGTTCTACAACGCACCACGCTCCGTCGGGGTGTCCGGCACATCACAGGAACGCACCGATTGCCCCCAAGATTCCTACCGGTGGCCGGAGTTGACTGTTCCTTGCCGGAGTTGGCGGTTCCTTTGCGGACGCCGTGTCCCCGTCTCCTCCGCAGACGCCGGGCCCCACCGGAGCAGTTCCGGCGGGGCCCGGGTGGAGGCGGACTACTTGCCCGTGAACTTCTCGTACTCCTTCAGGACCTCTTCGGTCGGTCCGTCCATGCGCAGCTCGCCGCGTTCCAGCCACAGGACCCGGTCGCAGGTGTCCCGGATGGACTTGTTGTTGTGGCTGACGAGGAAGACCGTGCCGGCCTCCTTGCGCAGCTCGCGGATGCGGGCCTCGGAGCGCTTCTGGAACTTGCGGTCACCCGTGGCGAGGGCCTCGTCGATCATCAGGACGTCGTGGTCCTTGGCCGCCGCGATGGAGAAGCGCAGTCGCGCCGCCATGCCGGAGGAGTAGGTGCGCATCGGCAGGGTGATGAAGTCGCCCTTCTCGTTGATGCCGGAGAAGTCGACGATCTCCTGGTAGCGCTCCTTGATCTGCTCGCGGGACATGCCCATCGCGAGGCCGCCCAATATGACGTTCCGCTCGCCCGTGAGGTCGTTCATCAGGGCGGCGTTGACGCCGAGGAGGGAGGGCTGGCCGTCGGTGTAGACCTTGCCCTTCTCCGCCGGGAGCAGACCGGCGATGGCGCGCAGCAGGGTGGACTTGCCGGAGCCGTTGGAGCCGATGAGGCCGATGGCCTCGCCGCGGTAGGCGATGAAGGAGACGCCCTTGACGGCGTGCACCTTGCGGACGCCTCGCTCCTCGCCGCGCTTCAGGATGCGGCTGAGCGCGGCGGTGGCGCTGCCCTTGCCGGTCTTGGCGCCGTTGACGCGGTAGACGATGTGCAGCTCGTCCGCGATGACGGTGGGGACTCGGGTCTCAGCCACGGCCGTACCTCTCCTCCGCCTTCCAGAAGTACACGAAGCCGCCGAGCGCGACCAGAACGGCCCAGCCCCCCGCGACCGCCCACACGTGCGGGGGCAGGTTCTCGGAGCCGTAGCCGTCGATGAGCGCGAAGCGCATGAGGTCCATGTAGATGGCGGCCGGGTTCCACTGGAGGACGTCGCTGATCCACTTGGGGTGGTCGGCGAGCATCACCGGGATGGAGAACATGACGCCCGAGGCGTACATCCAGGTCCGCATCACGAACGGCATCAGCTGCGCGAGGTCGGGGGTCTTGGCTCCCATCCGGGCGAAGACGAGGGCCAGGCCGGTGTTGAAGCAGAACTGGAGCGCCAGCGCCGGGAGGATCAGCAACCAGGACAGCGACGGGTAGCTGCCGAAGCCGATCGCCACGGCGAACATCACGATCATCGAGAACAGCAGTTGCTGGAGCTGCTGGAGCGCGAAGGAGATCGGCAGCGAGGCCCGGGGGAAGTGCAGTGCGCGCACCAGTCCCAGGTTGCCGGAGATCGCGCGGACGCCCGCCATCACCGAGCTCTGGGTGAAGGTGAACACGAAGACACCCGTGACCAGGAACGGGATGTAGACCTCGCGGGACATGCCGCGGTCGGCGTCGAGGATCAGGCCGAAGATCAGGAAGTACACCAGCGCGTTGAGCAGCGGGGTGGCCACCTGCCACAGCTGGCCGAGCTTGGCCTGGCTGTACTGCGCGGTGAGCTTCGCCTGGGAGAAGGCGAGGATGAAGTGGCGCCGCCCCCACATCTGGCGGACGTACTCGGCGAGTCCGGGCCGGGCACCGCTCACGGACAGCCCGTACTTGGCGGCCAGTTCCGCCGCTGAGAGCCCGTCGTCGGGCGACGGACGGTCGCTCACCGCGAGCCTGCCGTCATGCGTTGTCTCACTCACAAATGGATACTTTCGTCCTCAAAGTGCGCAGCCTGGTCGGGCCGAGGCGGAAACCTGGGACCGGGTACCGCCGCATGCTCTCAGATATCGAGCTTGTCAGATGACGGGAGGTCGGCCCAGTCGGGTCAGCCGCCACACCGTACGCCACTTCATGGGCCGGCGGGGACCGCAGGCGCTCGTCCAGCCCTCCTTGAAACCGCCGAACCACGCTTTCAGGGCCGGGCCCGAGGGCTTGCGGAGCAGGGTGAGCAGCAGCCAGACGCCCAGGTAGACGGGGACGAGCAGTGCGGGCAGGTTGCGGCGCGCGAGCCAGACGCGGTTGCGGGCGACCATGCGGTGGTAGACCGCGTGCCGGGAGGGCGCGGTCGTGGGGTGGTACAGCACCATGTCGGACCGGTAGTCGATCATCCAGCCCGCGTCGAGGGCCCGCCACGCCAGGTCGGTTTCCTCGTGGGCGTAGAAGAACTCGTCCGGGAGCCCGCCGACTTCGGCGAAGACCCGGGTGCGTACGGCGTTGGCGCCGCCGAGGAACGTGGTGACCCGGGAGGAGCGCATCGGGTCGGAGGCGCGCAGCCGGGGCACGTGGCGCCGCTGGGTCTCGCCGGTCTCGGGGTCGGCGATGCGGAAGCTGATGATGCCGAGCCGGGGGTCGGAGGCGAAGGCCGCGCGGCACAGTTCGGCGGTGTCGTGGTGGGCGAGCAGGCCGTCGTCGTCCAGGAAGAGCAGGATGTCGACGTCCCCGCCGCCGGGGCCGAACGCCTCGATGCCGACGTTGCGGCCGCCGGGGATGCCGAGGTTCTCGGGCAGCTCGACGGTCCGGACGCCCTCGGGGACGTCCGGGACGGGTGAGCCGTTGCCGACGACGACCACCTCGACCCGGTCGCCCTCCTGCTTGGCGACCGAGTCGAGGAGGGCGCGGAGTTCGTCGGGGCGGTTGCCCATGGTGATGATGACCGCGCCGACCTTCATGCCGCCGCTCACTTCAGCCTGCTGGAGGCGAGGATGGACACCAGGTGCAGCAGGGTCTGCAGCAGGGCGATGCCCGCGAGGACGGCGACACCGAGCCGGGAGTAGAAGAGGTCGCCCCGGACCTGGTCGACGATCGCGAGGACCAGGACCAGCAGGGACGCCTCGACCCCGAGGATCAGCCGGTGGAACTTGAGCGCGGCGGCGGCCCGGCGGGCCAGGGCCATGCCGGAGGAGCGGGGCACCGAGGCCGACTCCTGGACCGGCGGCTTCCCGGTCTGGTGCCGGGCGACCCCGACGAGGTCGGTCTCCGCCTTGATCAGGATGGCGCCGAGGGCGGCGAGGGTGCCCAGGAAGGCCCACAGCCAGTCGATCCGGCCGGTGCCCCACAGGTCGGCGGCGCGCAGACCGAAGCCGACGAGCACGGCCGCGTCGCACAGGTACGCGCCGACCCGGTCGACGTAGACGCCGGCGATCGAGTACTGCTTGCGCCAGCGGGCGATCTCCCCGTCGACGCAGTCGAACAGCAGGTACAGCTGGACCATCAGCACACCGAGGACGGCGCCCCAGATGCCCGGCACCAGCAGGGCCGGGGCGGCGAGGACGCCGAAGACGGTCATCAGGTAGGTCAGCTGGTTGGGCGTGACCCGGGTGTTCACCAGGTGCCGGTCTATGCGCAGGGAGATTTCGCGCATGTAGAGCCGGCCGGCCCAGTGCTCACCGCTCCGCCGGTCCTTCACACCCGGGGGGTGGACGACCGGTCGGAGCTCAGCTACCGATGGCTTTGGCATAGTCGGCGTATGCGTCCTTGATCTGTTCGGTGCTCAGTTCGAGGTGCTCGAGGATGGTGTACCGGCCCGGCCGGGTCTGCGGCGCGAACTCCACGACCTTGACGAACTCGTCGATGGTGAAGCCGATCTCCTCCGGGAGGACGGGCAGTCCGTGGTGCCTGAGGACCTCGGTCATCTGCCCGGCGATCTCCTTGTCGCCCCGCAGGAACGTGGCGAAGGCGCCGCCCAGTCCGCACTGCTCGCCGTGGAGGGCGTTGCGCTTGGGGAAGCTGAGGTCGAAGGCGTGGCTGATCTCGTGGCAGGCGCCCGAGGCGGGACGGCTGTCGCCGGCCACGGACATGGAGATCCCGCACAGCACGAGGGACTCGGAGAGGGTCGTCAGGAAGTCGTCGTCGCCGATGCCGCCGGGGTGGCGGAGCACGGCCTCGGCGGCCTGGCGGGCCATCGCGGCGGCCAGTCCGTCGACCTTCTCGCCGGTCTCGCGGCTGGACAGCTCCCAGTCGGCCACGGCGGAGATCTTGCAGATCACATCGCCGATGCCGGCCCGCACGAAGCGCACCGGGGCCTCACGGATGACATCGAGGTCGATGACGATCCCGATGGGGTTCGGCACACCGTAGGAGCCGCGGCCCGCGTCGTTGTCGAGCGTGGCGACCGGGGAGCACAGACCGTCGTTGGCGAGGTTGGTGGCGACGGCGACCAGCGGCAGGCCCACCCGGGCCGCGGCGTACTTGGCGCAGTCGATGACCTTGCCGCCGCCGAGACCGATCACGGCGTCGTAGTGACCGCCCTTCTTGATCGAGTCGGCGAGCCGTACGGCGCCGTCGATGGTGCCGTCGGCGTCGCAGAACCAGTCCGCCTCCGGCAGCGCGGGCGCGAACCGCTCGCGCAGCGCCTGACCGGAGCCGCCGCTGATGGCGAAGGCCATCCGGCCCGACGGCGCGATGCGCTGGTCCGACAGGATCGTCGCCAGGTCATCGAGCGCGCCGGGACGGATGTCCACGACGACCGGCGAGGGGATGAGCCTCGTCAGTACTGGCACGCGATCTCACGTCCCTTGGCGAGGTCGTCGTGGTTGTCGATCTCGACCCACTTGACGTCACCGATCGGCGCCACGTCGATCTTGAAGCCGCGGTTGACGAGCTCCTGGTAGCCGTGCTCGTAGAACTGCTGCGGGTCCGTCTCGAAGACGGTCTTCAGCGCGTCGGCCAGCTCGTCGGCGGCCTCGCCCTCGATGAGGGTGACGCCGATGTACTCGCCGGACGCCTCCGCCGGGTCCATCAGCTTGGTGATCTTCGTCATGCCCTTCTCGGCGTCGACGACGACCTTCATCTCCTCGTCGGCCAGCGACTTCACGGTGTCGATGGCGAGGATGATCTTCTTGCCGTCGCCGCGGGCGGCGAGCAGGGTCTTCTCGACGGAGACCGGGTGGACGGTGTCGCCGTTGGCGAGGATCACCGAGTGCTTGATGGCGTCACGGCCGCACCACAGGGAGTAGGCGTTGTTCCACTCCTCGGCCTTGTCGTTGTCGATCAGGGTGATCTTCAGGCCGTACTTCTGCTCCAGCGCCTCGCGGCGCTCGTAGACGGCCTCCTTGCGGTACCCGACGATGATCGCGACCTCGGTCAGGCCGATCTCGGCGAAGTTGCCGAGCGTGAGGTCGAGAACGGTGAGGCTCTCCTCGTTGCCCTCGGGGCCGACCGGCACCAGAGCCTTGGGCAGGGTGTCGGTGTAGGGGCGAAGACGCCGTCCGGCGCCGGCCGCCAGCACGAGGCCGATCATGCGGGTTCTCCTTCATCGTGTACGGCGGGTGCGCCGGTTGTGTGGGCGATCACCCAGAAGCGGATGCTCTCGAGGAGCACCACGAGCGCCACGGCCACGGCGAGAACCGTGAGCGCGACCTTGAAATCTGTGGGCGCGAGCAGCGCGGCCAGGACGGTGACCAGCAGCGTCCTGCCTTCATGACCGCCGATCACCCGTACCAGCCACCGCGGTGGCGCGCCGGCGTCACCGCGGATGCGGTACACCGTGTCGTAGTGATGGTAGGCGACGGCCGCCACCAGCCCGAAAGCCGCGGGAAGGGCTCCGTTCACGTCGGCTTCGGCCGCCAGTACCAGTACGGTGCCGTATTCGGCGGCGCGGAACAGCGGGGGAACCAGCCAGTCCAGGGCGCCCTTGAGGGGGCGTGCGACTGCACCGCCCGCGAAGATCACGTAGAGGACGGCGGCCACGATCGTGAGCGGGCTGCCGAAGGGCTCCAGCGCCGCGCAGACCAGCATGAGCGTCACCCCGACTGCCGCGATCACCACCGGCGAACGGGAGAACGGACGGACCCGCGGTCGCCGTCCGGCCCGGGCCACCAGTTCGGCCAGCCCACCGGAGTCCGCGAGGTCCGCCAGCGCCTGCGCCGCCCGGTCCGTGCGCTGCGCCTTGCGGGTCAGCGAGCGCAGCACCCGGCCCGCCGTGGTGTAGGTCGCGGCGAACGCGCAGCCGATGAGCAGCGCGTAGAAGGTGATCCGGGGGGTGGTGACCGCCGTGAGGACGGCGATCATCGCCCAGCGCTCACCGATGGGCAGCACGATCATCCGGCGCACCCACACCGTCCAGCCGACGCTGTCGAGCTTGTCGGAGAGGGCGGCGGTGGGGCTGGTGTTGGCGGTGGCGTCGTGGTTCGCCTCGTTGAAGGAGAAGTCGACGACGTGGCGGCAGGTCTGGAGGACCATCGCGCCGAGCGCGAGCGTCCATACGTCGTCGCCGCCGCGGGCGGCACCGAGCGCGAGGCCCGCGTAGTAGGCGTACTCCTTGGCGCGGTCGAAGGTGGCGTCGAGCCAGGCGCCGAGGGTCGAGTACTGCAGCGAGTAGCGGGCCAGCTGGCCGTCCGTGCAGTCCAGGACGAAGGAGAGGATCAGGAGCAGGCCGGCGGCGACGAACCCGCCGCGGGTGCCGGTGGCCGCGCAGCCCGCCGCGATCAGGGCGGTGATCAGCGAGGCAGTGGTGACCTGGTTCGGGGTGAGACCGCGGCGGGCGCACCAGCGGGCGATGTAGCGGGAGTAGGGGCTGATGAAGTGCGTGGTGAAGAAGCCGTCGCGGGACTTCACGGCCGTCCGCAGCCGTATGGCCTCGTCGTCGACGGCGGCGACCGCCTGGCGGGCCTCGTTGCGGGTCTGCGGGTCGGCGGGGACCACGGCGACCAGGGTGCCGAGGTCGGGCCGGTGCAGGGGGACGCCGTCGGCCTCGAGCGCGGCGACGATCCGGTCGGCGACGCTGTCGACGGTGACGGCGGTGCTGCCGCTCGCGGCGGAGTTCTCGCGGGCCAGGGCGCGGGTGAGGGCCTGGCGGGCGGCGGGCCTGACGGTCACGGCGCCGGGCAGGGCGGCGGCGTCGAAGCGGGGGTCGGTGAGGCCGAGGCGCAGCGCGTGCACATGGCCCACGAACCGGGCGTCGACGATCGCGACCCGCTGACCGGCGGGAACGGTGGCCAGGAGCGTCTCGGCGTCACCGGCGTCGGAGGCGACCCGCACGTCGAAGCCGAGCGACCGCAGATCGCCCTCCAGCGACGATCCGGGGACCGGCTGACCGGTGAGGATGGCGGTCGACAGACGAACTCACTCCCTGGGTGCCGACGCGACCGCGCCGGGCATGTGCGTGGTGGGGACGCCCCGGCCCGCTACGGTCCGGCGGCGTGTCGGCAGAGGTTATCGGATGAAGGGAAACGAGGATTCACCGCCCGTTCACGGCCCGATCAAGTGGGGCTGCTGGGGCTCCGCCGCGATCATCATCGGGGATCCGGGGGCCGGGCCACAAACTCCGGTTCGCATATCGGCTCATAGGCGATATGCGGCGAAGTCGGCGCCCCCACCTCGCTGGATCCAACAGTTATCAACATTACTCAACAGAAACAATCAGCACACCTCGGGGAACCCGGTTAAGGTAGGTGCCCATGACTTGGCTGATCACAGGCGGAGCCGGATACATCGGCGCACACGTGGCGAGGGCCCTGGCCGACGCCGGAGAACGGGTGGTCGCGCTGGACGACCTCTCGGCCGGCGTTCCCGCCCGCCTCCCCGACCGCATCCCGCTCGTCCACGGCTCGGCCCTGGACGGCGACCTCCTCAAGCGGACCTTCGCCGAGCACGCCGTGACCGGTGTGGTGCACCTGGCGGCCCGCAAGCAGGTCGGCGAGTCCGTGGCCCAGCCGACGCGCTACTACCAGGAGAACGTCGGCGGACTGGCCACGCTCCTGGACGCGGCGGCGGGCGCGGGGGTCAAGCGGTTCCTGTTCTCCTCCTCCGCGGCCGTGTACGGCAACCCGGATGCGGACCTCATCACCGAGGACACCCCATGCGCCCCGATGAGCCCGTACGGCGAGACCAAGCTCGCCGGGGAGTGGCTCGTCCGCGCCGCGGGCCGGGCGCACGGGATCGCCACCGTGTGCCTGCGGTACTTCAACGTGGCCGGCGCGGCCGAGCCCGCGCTCGCCGACACCGGCGTCTTCAATGTGATCCCGATGGTCTTCGACCGTCTCACCCGTGGCGAGGCGCCCCGTGTCTTCGGTGACGACTACCCCACCCCGGACGGCACCTGTGTCCGCGACTACATCCATGTCGCCGATCTCGCCGAGGCGCACCTCGCCGCGGTCCGGCGGCTCGGTGCGGCGGACGCGTCCGGCGACCTGACCGTGAACATCGGCCGGGGCGAGGGCGTCTCGGTGCGCGAACTGGTCACGCTCATCGGCGAGGTGACCGGTGACCACCGGCCCGCGCTCGTCGAACCGCGCCGCCCCGGTGACGCGCCGCGGGCCGTCGCCTCGGCGGCGCTGGCCGAGCGGGAGCTGGGCTGGACGGCCCGGCGCGGGGTGCGCGAGATGGTCGAGTCGGCCTGGGCGGGCTGGTGCCTGCACCACGGCCTCCGACCCGGTTCCCGATCATGACACCGCCCTGACCTGCGGATCGTTTCCGCAGGTCAGGGCATATGACAACGGTGTTCAATGCCGCGTTGCCGTATACCCCCCACCCGTAGTTGACTGTGATCCCGGAGCCGGAGACACCACGAGACACGGACGCGGAAGGGCGGATTCCATGGGGGCTGGGCACGATCACGGGCACGCGCATCACGCGCCGACCAGTGGTACGGCGGCAGCGGCGTACCGCGGCAGGCTGCGGATCGCGCTGTCGATCACGCTCACCGTCATGGTGGTCGAGATCGTCGGCGGTGTCCTCGCCGACTCCCTCGCGCTGGTCGCGGACGCGGCGCACATGGCGACGGACGCGGTGGGCCTCGGTATGGCGCTCCTCGCGATCCACTTCGCCAACCGCCCGCCGAGCGGCAACCGCACCTTCGGTTACGCCCGCGCCGAGATACTCGCGGCGCTCGCCAACTGCCTGCTGCTGCTCGGCGTCGGCGGCTATGTGCTCTTCGAGGCGATCCAGCGTTTCCTCACCCCGGTCGGCACCGAGGGCGGTCTGACCGCCGTGTTCGGCGCGATCGGCCTGGTCGCCAACATGATCTCGCTGACGCTGCTGATGCGGGGCCAGAAGGAGAGCCTGAACGTACGGGGCGCCTTCCTGGAGGTGGCCGCCGACGCGCTCGGCTCGCTGGCGGTGATCGTCTCCGCCCTGATCATCCTGCTCACTGGCTGGCAGGCCGCCGATCCGATCGCCTCGCTGATCATCGGTGTGATGATCGTGCCGCGCACGGTGAAGCTGCTGCGCGAGACCCTGGACGTCCTGCTGGAGGCGGCGCCGAAGAACGTCGACATGGCGGAGGTCCGGGCCCACATCCTGGCCCTGCCGGGCGTCGAGGACGTCCACGACCTGCATGCCTGGACCATCACCTCCGGGATGCCCGTCCTCTCCGCCCATGTCGTGGTCAGCTCCGAGACGCTCGACGCCATCGGCAACGAGAAGATGCTCCACGAGCTCCAGGGCTGCATCGGCGACCACTTCGACGTCGAGCACTGCACGTTCCAGCTGGAGCCCGGCGGACACGCGGAGCACGAGGCCAAGCTCTGCCATTGATCCCCGCCGCTGATCCCGCCACCGGTCCCCGCGCGGGTGCGGCGCGGGCACGCCTCGTGCGTGCATCCGGGTACCCCGTCCGGGCGGCGCGCGATCCATGGGTGTCCCCGTGGGGGGTGCGGGGGTAGGACATGCGGGTTGGCGTGAAGTGCCAGGAGTGCCGGTTCCCTACGGCAGACTTGGGGCTCGAGGAACGAAGCGAAGGATGGGCATGCCGATCACACCTGCCACCGCGGTGCACGATTCACCGGACAGCACCACGGAAGCGATCCTGCTGGAGCTGGTCGACGAGGAGGGCACGACGATCGGCACGGCGGAGAAGCTCTCCGCGCACCAGCCGCCCGGGCGGCTGCACCGGGCGTTCTCCGTGTTCCTCTTCGACGAGCGGGGCCGCCTGCTGCTCCAGCAGCGTGCGCTCGGCAAGTACCACTCCCCCGGGGTCTGGTCGAACACCTGCTGCGGCCACCCCTACCCCGGCGAGTCCCCGTTCGCGGCGGCCGCGCGGCGGACGTACGAGGAGCTCGGCGTGTCCCCGGTGCTGCTCGGTGAGGCGGGCACGGTCCGCTACAACCACCCCGACCCGGACTCGGGCCTGGTGGAGCAGGAGTTCAACCATCTCTTCGTCGGGCTGGTGCGCTCCCCGCTGCGGCCGGACCCGGAGGAGGTCGGGGCCACGGCCTTCGTGACCCCCCAGGAGCTGGCCGAGCGGCACGCGAAGGACACCTTCTCGGCCTGGTTCATGACGGTGCTGGACGCGGCCCGTCCCGCGGTCAGGGAGCTGACGGGCCCGTCCGCGGGCTGGTGAGGCGCGCCCGTCAGAGGAGCTGCGAGGGTTTGAGCGGCAGGGCGGCCCAGATCACCTTGCCGCCGCTCGCGGTGTGCTCGACGTCGCACACCCCGCCGGCCTCCCTGGTGATCTCACGCACCAGCAGCAGCCCGCGGCCGCCCAGCCGACCGTGGTCGGTCTCCAGGGCGGTCGGGCGGTAGGGGTGGTTGTCCTCCACCGCGACCCGCACCCACTCCGCTCCGACCCCGACCTCCACGGCGAGGGTCGGCGAGAGCACCGCCGCGTGTTTGACGGCGTTGGTCACCAGCTCGGAGACGATCACCAGTAAACCCTGGACGAGGTCGTCCGAGATCGGCACGCCCTGTCGGGCGAGCAGGTCCCGGACGGCGCGCCGCGCTTGCGGCACCGAGGCGTCGACGGCGGCCGCGGTGAACCGCCAGACCCCTTCGTACGGCAGCGGTCCCGGCGGCCTCCGGTCGTCGGGAGCGTGCCCGCCGCCTCCAGGGCGTGGGTCGCCCCCGCGCCCTCGGTCGTCCATGGTCCGGTCGCCGCCCTTGCGCTCGATTGTCACCACGGGTTAAGTGTTGGCGACTCGACGCCATCCACAAATGACTGAACACAAGTCAGCGCGTATCGACGCTTTCCCGACCGATCGCGTTCGAAGTGACCAGCGGAATGACCGATCCTGTCGGCCGCATGCCGCTTTTGGAACTATTCGGGTTGTACGGGTTCGGTGCCGTGCCCGCGCGTCCCGTCGGTCACATGGTGACTCTCCGTGAGTTTCTCGGAGACCATGCCCACGATGCGCCGCCCGCCGAACCCGGTGGCGATCAGCCCGAGACCGTCGAACAGCAGGGCGAGCGAGAAGAAGGTGCCGATGACGTACTTGCTGCTGCTCGGCCAGGTGGCGAGCACCAGGATGCCGAGGAGCAGGTCGAAGGCTCCCTGGAGCAGCGTCCAGCCGAACTGGGGGCCGCGCACCACGAGGCTGCCGACCAGCCGGAACAGCCCGCCGGTGAGGAACAGCAGCGCGGCGAACATGGTGAGCGCCTCGGCCGCCGCCTCCGGGGTCTTGAGGACGACCACGCCGGCCGCGATGTTCAGCGCGGCGACCACCACACCGAGCCAGAAGAAATGGGTGCCGCGGGCCTGCACCGCGTGCAGGAGGCCGACCACACCGCCGATCAGCAGCAGCCAGCCGAAGAGGATCATCGAGGTCAGGGTGGCGAACCCCACGTAGAACAGGCCGACGAGCCCCGCGATCACCAGGATCACGCCGAGCGCGGCGATCCAGCCGAAGTCCCGGCCGAGTCGGGCGGTGTCCGCCTCGGCTTCCCTGGTGATCCTCCGGCCCGTGGCCGGGTTCGTGCCGCGCGGCGTGTGGGTGTGCCGGGTGTGTGTGTCCTTGGTGTGCCGGGATCCGTGCATGCGGGGCCTCCCTCGCGTTCGGGCCCCTTCTTGATCGTAGGGACGCGGGGGGTGGCTAGCATCCCGTGCATGGACCCTCAGCTGCTGCATTCCACCGCCGACGGGGTCGCGACGGTCGTGATCCACCACCCGGCCAAGCGCAACGCCATGACGGCCGGGATGTGGCGGTCGCTGCCGCCGCTGCTCGACCGGCTGGCCACCGACCCCTCCGTGCGGGCACTGGTGCTGACCGGGGAGGGCGGGACGTTCTGTGCGGGGGCCGACATCTCCACGCTACGGCAGTCCCCGGGCGAGGCCCAAGGGCTGGCGGTGCGCGCGGAGGAGGCCCTCGCGGCCTTTCCCAAGCCGACGCTCGCGGCGATCCGGGGGCACTGCGTGGGCGGGGGTTCGCAGCTCGCGGCGGCCTGTGATCTGCGGTTCGCGGAGGAGGGAGCGCTGTTCGGGATCACCCCGGCGAAGCTGGGGCTCGTCTATCCGTCCTCCTCCACCCGGCGGCTGGTGTCGCTGGTCGGACCCGGTACCGCCAAGTACCTGCTGTTCTCCGGTGAGTTGATCGACAGCGAGCGGGCGCTGCGTACGGGACTGGTGGACGAGGTGCTGCCCGGGGGAGGGCTCGCCGAGCGGGTCGCGCAGTTCACCCGGGTGCTGGTCTCGCGCTCCCGGCTGACCCAGGCGGCGGCCAAGGAGTTCGCCGACGGCCGGACGGACCGGGACGCCCACTGGGCCGAGCAGGCGCGCGGCAGCGGCGACGCCGCGGAGGGTGTCGCCGCGTTCCTGGAGCGCAGGGCGCCCCGGTTCACCTGGACGGTGTGAGAAGCCGGGGCGACCCGGGGGGTCACATCAGGGCGAAGCGGCTGTTGGTGCGGAACTCCTCCACGAGGTGGGCGGGCGCCTTGTGCGGGGCGCCCGCGTCGTACGGCGGCCGCGGGTCGTACTCGGTCATCAGCTGGACGGCCTGGGCGTGCTCGTCGCCCGCGATCCGGCCGATCAGGGCGAGGCCCATGTCGATGCCGGAGGAGACGCCGGCCGCGGTGACGTACTTGCCGTCGAACACGACCCGTTCCCCCGTCGGTTCGGCGCCGTACTGCTTGAGGAAGTCCAGCGCCAGCCAGTGCGAGGTGGCCCGGCGGCCTTCGAGGAGGCCGGCGCCCGCCAGGATCAGGGAGCCGGTGCACACGGAGGTGGTCCAGGCGCTCGTGCGGTCGGCCGCGCGCAGCCAGGCGAACAGGGTCTCGTTCTCCATCTGCGCGAACTGGCCGGGGCCGCCCGGCACCACGACGACGTCCGGGGCCGGGACCTCGGCGAGCGTCCGGTCCGCCGTGAGGGCGAGGGCGCCGGTGTCGCTGCGGACGGGACCGGTCTCCTCGGCGACGAAGACGAGTTCGGCGTCCGGGAGACGGCCGAGGGTCTCGTAGGGGCCGACGGCGTCGAGGGCGGTGAAGCGGTCGAAGAGGACGATGGCGATCTGCATGGGGTTCCCTTCAGGGGGTGGGGGCGGATGCCGGCCGGAAGCGGCGGCGGTACTCCGCCGGGGCCGTGCCGAGGGCCTTGACGAAGGCCCGGCGCATGGCCTCGGAGGTGCCGTAGCCGCAGGCGCGCGAGATCTCCTCGACGCCGTCGGAGGTGTCCTCCAGAAGCCGGCGGGCGTGTTCGAGGCGGACCCGGTCGACGTAGCGGCCCGGGGTGGTGCCGGTCTCGGCCTGGAAGGCGCGGGCGAAGTGGCGGGGCGAGAGCCGGGCCCGGGCGGCCAGGGTCTCGACGCTGAGATCGCCGCCGGGGTGCTCGGTGATCCACTGCTGGACCTCGCGCAGCGGCTCGCGGCGTGCGGTCTGCGCGGCGAGCTGGGCGCTGAACTGGGCCTGGTTACCGGGGCGGCGCAGAAAGACGACCAGGTGGCGGGCTATGCCGAGGGCGACCTCGCGGCCGAGGTCCTCCTCGACGAGGGCCAGGGCCAGGTCGATGCCGGCGGTGACCCCGGCGGAGGTGGCGACATGGCCGTCGCGGACGTAGATGGGGTCCGGGTCGACCTCCACCGAGGGGTGGTCGCGGGCCAGCTTGTCGCAGTACGCCCAGTGGGTCGTCACCCGGCGGCCGTCCAGGAGGCCCGCTTCGGCGAGCAGGATCGCGCCGGTGCACACCGACACCAGGCGCGCCGCGCGCGGGGCGTGCTCGCGCAGCCAGGCGACGACGTCCGCGGCCGGGTGCCGGGTGCCCTGGCCGCCGGGGACGAGCAGGGTGTGCGGGGCGGCCGAGGCGGTCAGCGCCTGGTCGGGGACGAGGGTGAGGCCGCTGGAAGTGCGCACCGGGGCGCCGTCCAGGGAGGCCGTGCGGATGCGGTACGAGCCCGGGGCGTGCTGCTCGCCGCCCTGGAAGACCTCCAGGGGGCCCGTGACGTCGAGGCTCTGCACGCCGTCGAAGAGGACGACCAGGACTGTGCGCATGTCTCGATTCTTGGCAGCGCGGGCGATGGCCGCAATGACGAGCACCCCACCTTTCCTGCCATCCGGCCCCGCCCGGCCCGGCCGCTGTGAGCAGGGGCACGCGGGGCCGCCCTCACCACGAACCGACCAGTCGGTAACCTGCCGGGCATGACGACTTCCTCCCTGCCGGAGCGCGCCGAGCGGCGCTGCCACCACCTGCTCAATCCGTTCCACTCCGCGCACTACTTCTCCCCGGAACTCGGGCGGGAGCTCGGGGTCGTGGGGATCGAGCATCCGAGCGCGGCCTACTTCGCGGTGCGGGCCGCCGCCATGGGTCCGGTCGGAGCGGGCGTGGTGACGGCGACGTTCTTCAACTTCCGGCACGAGCTGGTGGCGAAGCACGTGCCCGCCGTCTGGGAGACCGCCTCGCCCTCGGTGGTGCTGGCGGCCCGTGAGCGGGTCGCCGACGCGACGCTGCGGCGGCTGCTCGGCGAGGAGCTGATCGGCTCCGAGCAGGTCGCGGAGGCGGCCGAGCTGGCCCTGCGCGCCACCGAGGCGTGCGAGCGGACCGCCCGCCCCCTCTACGCCGCGCACGCCGACCTCGCGGTGCCCGAGCGCCCCCACCTCGCCCTGTGGCACGCGGCCACGCTGCTGCGCGAGCACCGCGGGGACGGGCATCTCACGGTCCTCCTCGGCGCCGGCCTCGACCCGGTCGAGGCCCTGGTCAGCCACACCGCGACCGGCAAGGGCATGTCCCCGAAGTGGTTGCTCCGCACCCGCGGCTGGACGCAGGACGACTGGGAGGCGGCGCGCGGGCGGCTCCGGGAGCGCGGGCTGGTCGACGCGGAGGGCGAGTTGACGCAGGCGGGCCTCGCGCTGCGCGGGGAGATCGAGACCGCGACGGACCGCCTCGACCGGGCCCCGTACGAGCACCTGGGCGCGGCCGGCGTGGAACGACTCACCGAACTGATGAGCGGCATCGTGACGACCATGCTCGACGCGGGAGCCTTCCCGGCGGGGTTGATCGGCAAGGAGTGACCGGCACGCCGGCCGGGACCTGCCCAGGCCGACCCGCGCCGTTCACGCATGAAGGACGCCCGACGCGGTACCCGTGCTCTCCCGGCCCGGTCGGCCGGGAGAGGAAAGGGGAAGTACGTGTTCCGTGCGATCGCAGATGTGTTGCGGCAGATCGGAGGGGCCGTCGCCACGGTGGTGACCCTGCCGTTCCGGGCTGTGGCCCGACTGTTCGGCGGCGCCTCCAGCTCCACGCGCCGCACCGGACGCGCCCGCCGGGCCTGATCCCGGCCGAGCCGCTGACCGAGGGAGCCGGACGCGCGTACGCGTCCGGCTCCCGGCGTGTCCGGGACCCGCTCCCCGGTCCCTCCGGGCCGGGTGACCGGCACGCGCCGCCCTGATCCCCCGTTGTCGGCGTCACCTGCCACAATTGCCGCGCAACCTCAGTGGAGAAGGCGGTACGGGATCGTGACGACACCCGGATCCATCGAAGTAGGGTCCATCGAAGGCAGGATCGCCGAGGAACTCGGCGTACGGGAGCGGCAGGTGAAGGCCGCGGTGGAACTGCTCGACGGCGGTTCGACCGTTCCCTTCATCGCCCGCTACCGCAAGGAAGCGACCGAGATGCTCGACGACGCGCAGCTGCGCACGATCGAGGAGCGGCTGCGGTATCTGCGCGAGCTGGAGGATCGCCGCGCGGCGATCCTCGACTCGGTGCGCGAACAGGGCAAGCTCACGCCGGAGGTGGAGGCGCAGATCCGCGGCGCCGAGACCAAGGCGCGGCTGGAGGACATCTACCTGCCGTTCAAGCCGAAGCGGCGCACCAAGGCGCAGATCGCGCGCGAGGCGGGCCTCGAACCCCTCGCCGAGGGCCTGCTGGGCGACCCCACCGTGGAGCCGCTGGCCGCCGCCGCGGCCTTCGTCGACGCCGGCAAGGGCGTCGCCGACGCGCAGGCCGCGCTGGACGGGGCGCGGGCGATCCTCACCGAGCGGTTCTCCGAGGACGCCGACCTGATCGGCGAGCTGCGCGAGCGCATGTGGGTGCGGGGCCGGCTGGCGGCCAAGGTGAAGGAGGGCAAGGAGGAGGCGGGCGCCAAGTTCGCCGACTACTTCGACTTCTCCGAGCCGTTCACCGAGCTGCCCTCCCACCGCGTCCTCGCGATGCTCCGGGGCGAGAAGGAGGACGTCCTCGACCTCGTCCTGGAACCGGAGGAGCCCACGGACGGCCCGTCGTCGTACGAGGGGATCGTCGCCCACAAGTTCGGCATCGCCGATCGTGGGCGGCCGGCCGACAAGTGGCTCACGGACACCGTCCGCTGGGCCTGGCGGACCCGCATCCTGGTGCACCTCGGCATCGACCTGCGGCTGCGGCTGCGCACGGCCGCCGAGGACGAGGCGGTGAACGTGTTCGCGGCGAACCTGCGCGACCTGCTGCTCGCCGCCCCCGCCGGGACGCGCGCGACGCTGGGCCTCGACCCCGGTTTCCGTACGGGCGTGAAGGTCGCCGTGGTCGACGCGACGGGCAAGGTGGTCGCGACCGACGTCGTCTACCCGCACGTTCCGGCCAACAAGTGGGACGAGGCCATCGCCAAGCTGGCCCGGCTCGCCAAGGAGCACGCGGTCGAGCTGATCGCCATCGGCAACGGCACGGCGTCCCGCGAGACCGACAAGCTCGCCGGTGAACTGATCACCAGGCACCCGGAGCTGAAGCTCACCAAGGTGATGGTGTCCGAGGCGGGCGCGTCGGTGTACTCGGCGTCGGCGTTCGCCTCGCAGGAGCTGCCCGGGATGGACGTCTCGCTGCGCGGCGCCGTCTCGATCGCGCGGCGGCTGCAGGACCCGCTCGCCGAGCTGGTGAAGATCGACCCGAAGTCGATCGGCGTCGGCCAGTACCAGCACGACCTGTCCGAGGTGAAGCTGTCGCGCTCGCTGGACGCGGTCGTCGAGGACTGTGTGAACGGCGTCGGCGTCGACGTGAACACGGCCTCCGCGCCGCTGCTCGCGCGGGTGTCGGGCATCTCCTCCGGCCTCGCCGAGAACATCGTGGCCCACCGGGACGCCAACGGTCCGTTCACCTCCCGCTCCCAGCTGAAGGGCGTGGCGCGGCTCGGCCCGAAGGCGTACGAGCAGTGCGCGGGCTTCCTGCGCATCCGGGGCGGCGACGACCCGCTGGACGCCTCCAGCGTGCACCCGGAGGCGTACCCCGTGGTACGGCGGATGGTGAAGGCGGCGGGCAGCGAGGTCGCGGCGCTGATCGGCAACACGGGCGTGCTGCGGTCGCTGAGGCCGGGTGACTTCGTGGACGAGACGTTCGGTCTGCCGACGGTGACGGACATCCTGAGGGAGCTGGAGAAGCCGGGGCGCGACCCGCGGCCCGCCTTCAAGACGGCCACGTTCAAGGAGGGCGTGGAGAAGATCTCCGACCTGGCCTCCGGGATGGTGCTGGAGGGGGTCGTGACGAACGTGGCGGCCTTCGGTGCCTTCGTGGACGTCGGGGTGCACCAGGACGGGCTCGTGCATGTGTCCGCGATGTCCAAGACGTTCGTGAAGGACCCGCGCGATGTGGTCAAGCCCGGCGACATCGTCAAGGTGAAGGTGCTCGACGTCGACATCCCGCGCAAGCGGATCTCGCTGACCCTGCGGTTGGACGACGAGGCCGCGCCGCAGGGGCAGTCCGGCGGGGGCGCCCGGCCGCAGCGGGGGGCACGGGCTCCTCAGCAGCGGCAGGGCCGTGGTGGTGGCGGCGGGGGCGGTTCCCGGCAGGGGGGCTCCGCGCCGGCTCCGGCGAACAGCGCGATGGCCGACGCGCTGCGCAAGGCCGGGCTGGTGGACCCGAAGCGGCGCTGAGCCGGCGCGTCGGTGCCGTGCGCCCCGTCGCTCAGCTCTCCGTGACCTTGCCCGAGGTCACCTCGAAGCGCCTGGTCACCCGCACCGCGTCCAGCATGCGGCGGTCGTGGGTGACCAGGAGCAGGGTGCCCTCGTAGGCGTCGAGGGCGGACTCCAGCTGCTCGATGGCGGGCAGGTCGAGGTGGTTGGTGGGCTCGTCCAGGACCAGGAGGTTCACGCCCCGGCCCTGGAGGAGGGCGAGGGCGGCGCGGGTGCGTTCTCCGGGTGAGAGGGTCACGGCCGGGCGCAGGACGTGGTGGGACTTCAGGCCGAACTTGGCCAGGAGGGTGCGGACCTCGACCGGCTCGGTGTCGGGCACGGCCGCGCAGAAGGCGTCGAGGAGGGACTCGGGGCCGTGGAAGAGCGCGCGGGCCTGGTCGACCTCGCCGACGAGGACACCGGAGCCGAGGGAGGCGTCGCCCGAGTCCAGCGGGATCCGGCCCAGCAGGGCGCCGAGGAGCGTGGACTTGCCCGCGCCGTTCGCGCCGGTGATGGCGACGCGGTCGGCCCAGTCGATCTGCAGGGACACCGGGCCGAAGGCGAAGTCGCCCCGCTGGACCTGCGCGTCGCGCAGGGTCGCGACGACGGCGCCGGAGCGGGGGGCCGCCGCGATCTCCATGCGCAGCTCCCACTCCTTGCGCGGCTCCTCAACGACGTCGAGCCGCTCGATCATGCGCTGCGTCTGCCGGGCCTTGGCGGCCTGCTTCTCGCTCGCCTCACTGCGGAACTTGCGGCCGATCTTGTCGTTGTCGTTGCCCGCCTTGCGCCGGGCGTTCTTGACGCCCTTGTCCATCCACGAGCGCTGCATCTGGGCCCGGTCCTGGAGCGCGGCCCGCTTGTCGGCGTACTCCTCGTAGTCCTCGCGTGCGTGCCGCCGGGCCGTGTCGCGCTCCTCCAGGTACGCCTCGTAGCCGCCGCCGTAGAGGTTGATCTGCTGCTGCGCCAGGTCGAGTTCGAGGACCTTGGTGACGGTGCGGGTGAGAAATTCGCGGTCGTGGCTGACGACGACCGTGCCGGCGCGCAGGCCGCCCACGAAGCGTTCGAGGCGTTCCAGGCCGTCGAGGTCGAGGTCGTTGGTGGGTTCGTCGAGGAGGAAGACGTCGTAGCGGGAGAGGAGGAGGGAGGCGAGGCCGGCGCGGGCGGCCTGGCCGCCGGAGAGGCCGGTCATCGGCTGGTCCAGGTCGACGGCCAGGCCGAGGGAGTCGACGACCTCCGCCGCCCGCTCGTCGAGGTCGGCGCCGCCGAGGTCGAGCCAGCGCTCCAGGGCGGCCGAGTACGCGTCGTCCGCGCCCGGCGCCCCGTCCACGAGCGCCTGGGTGGCGTCGTCCATCACGCGCTGGGCCTCCGCGACGCCGGTGCGCCGGGCGAGGAACTCCCGGACCGTCTCGCCCTCGCGGCGCTCCGGCTCCTGCGGGAGGTGCCCGACGGTGGCCGTGGGCGGGGACAGCCGCAGCTCGCCCTGTTCCGGTGGGAGCAGGCCCGCGAGCAGTCGCAGCAGGGTGGACTTGCCCGCGCCGTTGGCGCCGACCAGCCCGATCACGTCTCCGGGCGCGACGACGAGGTCGAGTCCGGAGAAGAGCGCGCGGTCGCCGTGGCCGGCGGCGAGGTTCTTGACGACGAGGGTGGCGGTCACAGGGTGCGATCCTAACGACCCCCGGCCGGCCGTCGACCGCGGCCCGTCACCGCCCCGCGGGCCCCCTCACCTCCGGCCAGCACCCCACGTGCCCCCTCACCTCCGGTCACCGTCGCCTCCGGTCACCGCCCCATCGGCTCGACCAGCACCGTCCCCGCGGTCCGGGCCACGATGAACGACTCGCCCTTCACGGACTTCGCGTCCAGCCCGATCCGGTGCCGGCCCGCCGGGAGGATCCCGTCGAAGAACTTGAAGGTGTGCGTCCGGTACAGCCGGTCGAGGCGGTACGCGGTCAGCTCCACCCGGCAGGTGGAGGTGATCTCGACACCGGCCTGCCCGTCCGCCGCGATCAGCCGCGTGAGCCGGCGCTGTTCGGCCGGGCTGCGGTCGAGCGCGTTCTCGATCTGCGCGACGAGGAGCGGAATGATCGGGGCGAAGCCGTCGACGTACGCGACCGTCACCCCCGCCCGGTCGAAGGCCCGCCGTACCGCGGCCCGGTCCGCCTCGCCGACGGCCCGGCCGAAGGCGACCGCGCCGTAGCCGCGCAGTTCCTCCTCGGGCACACCTGCGGCGTCGTGCGCTATGTCGGCGCCGATCCCGATGGCCCGCAGGGCGGCGGCGAGTTTGGCGAGGACGGCGACCCGGGCACCGATGAGGAGGACCCGTCGGCGGGGCGGCGCCTCGTCGCCGGACTCGCGCAGCAGCGACTGCAGGGCGCTCCGGTACTCGGAGCCGTGGAACCGGAAGGGGCCGATGCCGGTGTAGCCGTTCAGCTTGAGGTCGGCCTCCTCCCCCGTCTGCCAGGCGAAGTCGCGCCACACGTAGTCGTCGCCGTCCCGCTCTATCACCGCGGTCACGGCTCCGCAGGCGAGGTCGGCGCACTCGGGGCAGCCGTAGATGACGTACCGGCCGCCGGTCAGGGGCGCGTCGGCCTCCAGGAGCAGACTGCGCACCTGGGCGGTGAAGATCGAGGGCGGGACGTCGGAGGCGAGCGGGGAGACGGCGTCGAGGTCGGAGAGCTGGAAGAGCAGCGGGCGTCCGTCGACGATGAAGTCCACGAAGTCCCGGTGGGCTTGGTAGGCACCGTCGGCGAGGACGCCACCGGCTCGGATCGCCGGTGCCAGGCCGAAGGTCGCGTACTCGGCAGACATGGTGTGAGTATCCCCACAAAGGCAGACTTGTGAGCACGGCATGACATATTCCGTTAACGTCCCCTCGTGACCAAGGAATCGAACAGCGATGTGATCGTGGTCGGTGGGGGCGTCATCGGTCTGACGACCGCAGTCGTGCTGGCGGAGAGCGGCAGACGGGTCGAGGTCTGGGCACGGGAGCCCGTGGAGCGGACCACGTCCGCCGTCGCGGGCGGGCTGTGGTGGCCGTATCGCATCGAGCCGGAGGCGCTCGTCGGCGAGTGGGCGCTCGTCACGCTCGCGGTGTACGAGGAGTTGGCGGCGCGGCCGGACGAGACGGGCGTACGCATGGTCGAGGGCGTACATCGCGAGACCGCGCTGGACGGACTCGGTGCGTGGGCCTCGCGGGTGGCGGGTCTGCGGGCGGCCACGGCGGAGGAGTACGCGGGGACCGGGTTGTGGGCGCGGCTGCCGGTGATCGACATGCCGGTCCATCTGCGGTGGCTGCGCGAGCGGTTCCTCGCGGCGGGCGGGACGGTCGAGGAACGCGCGGTCACGGACCTCGCGGCGGTCGACGCCCGTGTGGTCGTCAACTGCACCGGGCTCGACGCCCGCGATCTGGTGCCGGACCCGTCGGTGCGGCCGGTACGGGGGCAGTTGGTCGTGGTGGAGAACCCGGGTGTCACCACGTGGATGACGTCGGTGGATCACGGGGACGCCACGAGCACGTACTTCATTCCGCAGCCGGGCGGACTGATCCTCGGGGGGACGGCGGAGGAGGACGCGTGGTCCTTGACGCCCGATCCCCTGATCGCCGAGCAGATCGTGCGGCGGTGCGCGGCCGTACGGCCGGAGATCGCCGGCGCGCGGGTGCTCGAACACCGGGTGGGACTGCGGCCGACCCGGCCCGCCGTACGGCTGGGGCGTGAACGGCGAGCGGGCGGGCGGCTGTTGGTGCACAACTACGGGCACGGCGGAGCGGGGGTGACGGTCGCCTGGGGCTGCGCCCGAGAGGCGGCGCGACTCGCGGGCGGGTAAGTGCGAGGGCGCGGCGTCGGAGCGGGGGTCCGGGCGGACGTTCGCGGCTCCCCCGCGCACGTCCGGGCGGACGTTCGCGGCTCCCCCGCGCAGGTCATTCCTTGCGGTGGCCGATGGGGTCGCCCTCGACCCCCGTTCCCTCTCCGGGGCCGACCCTGATCTCGAACTCGCCGTCGTAGCGCTTGTGGCCCTCGATGACGGCGAGTTCGACGGCCTCGGAGGCCATCTCCTCCCGCACGATCACCGAGTCACGGCGCAGATCGCGCATCAGCGCCACGCACATGCCGATCATGACCAGGACGAACGGGGCGGCCGCCAGGATCGTGAGGTTCTGCAGGCCGGTGAGGGCGTCGCCCTGGCCGCTGCCGACGAGGAGCATGATCGCGGCCACGGCTCCGGTGAGGACGCCCCAGAAGACGACGACGAAGCGCCCCGGTTCGAGGGCGCCGCGCTGGGAGAGCGTGCCCATGACGATGGAGGCGGCGTCGGCGCCGGAGACGAAGAAGATGCCGACCAGGACCATCACCAGCAGACAGGTGACGGTGGCCGCCGGGAACTGGTTGAGGACCGCGAACAGCTGGCCCTCGGGCGTGGACTCCTCGCCGAGCCGCCCCTGGTCCTGGAGCTTCATGGCCGTGCCGCCGAACACCGCGAACCAGACGAGGCTGACCGAGCTAGGCACGAGGATGACGCCGCCGATGAACTGGCGGATGGTGCGGCCCCGGCTGATGCGCGCGATGAACATGCCGACGAAGGGTGTCCAGGACATCCACCACGCCCAGTAGAAGACCGTCCAGCTGCTGAGCCAGTCGGCCACGCCCTTGCCGCCGGACGCCTCGGTGCGGCCGCCGAGCTGCGGCAGGTCGCCGAGGTAGGAGAAGACCGAGGTGGGCAGGAGGTCGAGGGCGAGGATCGTCGGGCCGGCCACGAAGACGAAGACGAGCAGGACCAGGGCCAGCACCATGTTGGTGTTGGACAGCCACTGGATGCCCTTCTCCACGCCGGACACCGCGGAGGCGACGAAGGCCAGGGTCAGTACGGCGATGATGCCGACGAGCAGCCCGGTGCTCACCTTGTCCATCCAGTCCAGCTCCTGCGCGCCGGAGGCGATCTGAAGCGCTCCCAGGCCGAGGGAGGCCGCCGAGCCGAAGATGGTGGCGACGATGGCGAGGATGTCGATGACCCGGCCGCCGGCGCCGTTGGCGTGCTTCTCGCCGATCAGCGGGGTGAAGACGGCGCTGATCGTCTGGCGGCGGCGCTTGCGGAACGTGCTGTAGGCGATGGCGAGGCCGACCACCCCGTAGATCGCCCAGGGGTGGAGCGTCCAGTGGAACAGCGTGGTCGCCATCGCCGTCTCCATGCGCTCACCGGCCCCCTGCGGGTCGGTGCCCGGCGGAGGCGTGGTGAAGTGCGCGAGGGGCTCGCTGACGCCGTAGAACATCAGACCGATGCCCATGCCGGCGCTGAACATCATGGCGACCCACGACACCGTGCGGAACTCGGGCTTCTCCCCCTCCACGCCGAGGTGGATACGGCCGTAGCGGCTGGCGGCGAGCCACAGGGCGAAGACCACGAAGCAGGAGGCGGCCAGCATGAAAGCCCAACCGCCGTTGTGGATGAGGCCGCTCAGCATCGCGCCGGAGACGCTCTCCAGCGAGTCGGTGGCGAGGGCGCCCCAGAGCACGAAGGCCAAGGTGAGTGCTGCCGTCACGCCGAACACGACGCGATCGGTTCTGGGCCGCCCGCCGCCGGGGAGACCCGCCTCCGAGCCGGGAAGCACGCCTCCCCCGTGGTGGGTGGTGGTGTGATCGTGCGTCACAGGTGGAACCTTTCCGCGAGTGGCTGGAACTGAGCTACTCCTGCCCAGCGAGCCCTACCACATGTGACCCCGGTCCTTTCTTCTTCAACAGGTGGTGTCGGGTCCCGCCGCCGTCCAGCGGTACTGCGCCCGCTCGTCCAGGAGCAAGGGGACGAGCGGGCGCAGTTGCTGGCGCAACGGAACGAGGACACCGTCACCGCTGGATGGGGGACAATGTCGGATTTGCGATCGCAGACGACTGCGGCGAGCGCTCTGGCCTCGGCGGTGCGCAGGCCCAGATGGTCGCCGTCGCTGTCCACGCCGTCGCTGCCGCCCCGGGTGCCGGCGGCCCTGCCGTCGGGACGGGCGGTGGGTACGACGAGCACGGTGGTGGTTTTCGGCAATGCTCGTCCGCGGGCGGTGGCGGTCAGCGCCGCGATCCGGGACCCCGTACGCCGTCGCCGGGGACGCGGGCGGCCTCGCGCGGGTCGCCGACGCCGTCGAGGACGGAGCCCGTCGGTGCGACGGTGGCGCCCGAGGTCGCCCTGGCGAAGGCGGCGGGTCCGCCGACCAGCGGCACCGTGGCGGAGGTGCGCTTGAGGTCGAGGGTCAGGGTGGGGGTGGTCGACGGCGGGTCGATGAGGCCCTGGTCGGTGCCCGCGACGATGAGGGCGAGCCGGTGACCGGCCGGAACGACGTGGTCGCTCGCGTGCAGGTCGAGGGTGAGGGTGTACGGGGTGCCGGGGGTGAGCGGGGCGCCGGTGTCAGCGGAGTGGTTGCCGAGGTCGGCCCAGCCGCGGCTGAAGATGGTGTAGTCGACGGCGGCGGTCTTCGCCCGGGTCTTCAGGTAGCAGGAGCTGTCACCGGGGGTGCTCGCGCCCCAGCAGGTGCGGTCGGTGAGGGTGGTGATGCCCTCGCCCTCGGCGGAGTAGTCGCGGATCGTGTCCGGGCCGAGGTCCACCAGGATCGCCGAGAGGTGGGCGGTGGAGGTGGTGGGCGTGGCGGTGACGGTCACCCGGGCCGAGCCGGACAGCCGCAGGTTCTTGGTGAGCGGCGCGGTGACGAAGCCCGCCTTGTCGGGGGTGGACCGGTCGATGTGCGCGGCCCAGTCGGTCTCGTTCAGGGCGGGGTTGTCGGTGAAGGTCTCGGTGCCGGACCGCTTGCGCAGGCCGAGGGTGCCGACGCCGGGCCGGGAGCCCTTGCCGGGGCGCAGGGTGGTGGGCTTCGTCGTGCGCGGCGGCCAGACCTTCGTCCTCACCCACTGGCCGGGGTGGCGTTCGATGTCGGCCATGGGCTCGTCGTCGATGCCGTTGTCGTAGCCGAGGAGTTCGTGGTCGAACCAGCGGTGCAGGGTGTCGACCCAGGCGGCGCGGCGGAAGTCGAAGGGGTCGACGTGGCCGGTCTGGGAGAGCCAGATCTTGCGCTCCACACCGTGCTTCGCGAGGGCGTCCCACCACTGGCCGAAGTGCTTGGGGCGGACGTTGAGGTCCTGCTGCCCGTGGATGACGAAGACACTGGCGCGGATCTTGCGGACGTCCTTGACGTAGTCGCGCTCGGTCCACAGCCGCGTCCAGTCGCCGGTGCGCGGGGCGCCGTCCACGAGGGCCTGCTGCACATGGGCGCACTTGGCGCGGGCCTCGGGACTCTCGACGGCGTCGGACAGCCAGTCGGGGCCCGAGTCGTAGAGGGGGGCGCCCTTGGCGAAGTAGTAGTCGTACCAGGAGGAGATGGCACCGATCGGGACGATGGTCTTCAGACCCTTCACCCCGGTGGCGGCGACGCCGTTGGCGATGGTGCCGTCGTAGCTCTTGCCGATCATGCCGGTTCTGCCGTTGGTCCAGTCGGCCTTGGCCCGCGTGGAGCCCGTGCGGGTGGTGTACGCCTTGGCGCGGCCGCCCAGCCAGTCGACGACCGCCTTGGCGGACTGGATGTCGGAGCGGCCGCCGACGTCCACACAGCCGTCGGAGCGGTTGGTTCCGGCCAGGTCGACGGCGACGAAGGCGTAGCCGCGGGGCACGAAGTAGTTGTCGTAGAACAGCGGCATCTGGACGACGTCGCCGTTCGCGTCGTACGTCTTGCGCTGGCTCTCGTTGCCGCGTCCACAACAGGAGTAGTACGGGCTGGCGTCCATGATCACGGGGATCTTGCGGCCCCGCTGGGCCGGTTCGCTCGGGCGGACGATGTCCACGGCGACGCGGTCGTTCCTCCCGTCGCGGTCGCCGTCGAGCCCGGTGTCCACCCAGACGGCCTCGCGGATGGCCTTGTCGTAGGCGTAGACGGGCCGGCTCTCGCGGGGTGTCGCGCTGTCGGCGAGCGCCGGGGTGACGAAGGTGGCCAGCAGGGCGGCGGACGTGGCGACCGTCGCGAGCGATCTCCAGGTCGAAAGGCGTGTACGGCACACAGGTATCGGCATGCGCCGGACGGTAC
This sequence comes from Streptomyces sp. NPDC030183, assembly GCF_055573455.1. Classification (NCBI taxonomy): domain Bacteria; kingdom Bacillati; phylum Actinomycetota; class Actinomycetes; order Kitasatosporales; family Streptomycetaceae; genus Streptomyces; species Streptomyces sp. NPDC030183. The sequence goes on along the minus strand of NZ_JBVIBK010000005.1, from coordinate 1,902 downwards.
TGCTGTCAACTCCCGTTCAAAAGAGGGCCCATTGGGGCGGGCGGGAGTTCGGCCACGGGGTTGGCTCGAAAGGAGCGTCGAGAGGGTGACTCATGTCGGCCGAATGGCGATCGCGTGACAGCGGTGGTCATGGACACGGCTGGGCGCCCAGGGACTCAATAGGCTCCGCGCAGACAAGCGGCACCTTCACCGACGACTTGGAGTGATTCGTGCACCGCAGACTCATCGCCCCGGGCGCGTTCGCGGCCTCCCTCCTGCTGGCGATCCCGGCATCGGCGGCCTCCTACGAGCCCGGTGCGCCGGGGATCGGCGACCCCTACTACCCGGCCTACGGCAACGGCGGATACGACGTCTCCCACTACGACCTCCGGCTCAAGTACCAGCCGGGCACGGACCGGTTGGAGGGCACGGCGACCCTGCTGGCCCGCACCACCGAGAACCTCTCCCGCCTCAACCTGGACTTCCTCCTCGACGTGAGCGAGGTACGGGTCAACGGCACCAAGGCGGCCTTCACCACTTCCGGCGAGCACGAGCTGGAGATCACGCCGAGGAACCCGCTGCCGAAGGGCACGGAGGCCACCGTCGTCGTGCGCTACGCCGGGGTGCCGTCCACCGAGGAGGCGTACGGCTTCACCGGCTGGCTCCGCACCCCCGACGGCGGTGTCGCGGCGGGCGAGCCCGAGGCGGCCTGGTGGTGGTTCCCCAGCAACGACCACCCGCTCGACAAGGCCACGTACGACGTGTCGGTCCTCGTCCCGGACGGCACGCAGGCCCTCTCCAACGGCACGCTCCAGTCGACCTCGTCCCGCGCGGGCTGGACCCGCTACAACTGGCGCTCCAACAAGCCCCAGGCCACGTATCTCGCCACGCTCGCCGTCGGGAGGTTCGACATCACGACCGGGCGGACCGAGAACGGCATCCCGATCGTCAACGCCTACAGCAAGGACCTCGGCGACGACGCCGGCGCGGCCCGCGCGAGTGTGGAGCGCACCGGCGAGGTCGCGGCCTGGCTGACCGAGTACTTCGGGCCGTATCCGTACAACGCGCTCGGCGGGTACGTGCCCGCCACCCCGCAGGTGGGGTACGCCCTGGAGACACAGACCCGGCCGTTCTACAGTCCCCGCCAGTTCGCGAGCGGGTCGAACGTGTCGGTGGTCGTGCACGAGCTGGCCCACCAGTGGTACGGCGACCTCGTCTCCGTCGCCGGGTGGAAGGACATCTGGATCAACGAGGGCTTCGCCCGGTACGCGCAGTGGCTGTGGTCCGAGCACGAGAACGAGGGCACGGCGCAGGAGATCGCCGACCATGTGTACGCCTCCCGCGCGGCCGGCGACCCCTTCTGGACGGTCAGGCCCGGCGACCCGGGGCCGGAGAACCAGTTCCACATCGCCGTCTACGACCGGGGCGCCCTGGCGTTGCAGGCCCTGCGCAACGAGATCGGGGACGCGGCCTTCTTCGAGATCCTGAAGGGGTGGCCGGCGAGGTACGCGTACGGCAACGCGACGGTGGGCGACTTCGTCGCGTACGCGGAGGAGGTGTCGGGTCGGCGCCTGGACGCGCTGTTCGACACGTGGCTGTACCAGCCGGTGAAGCCGAGTGCCGCGGCGGCCGAGCGGACGGGGGTCACCGTGCGGGGGGCCGGGGTCGTGAAGGCACCGAAGTCCTGGAAGAAGATCGCGGCGACGAACTCCGTGCACGAGCACGACGAGGGCGGGCACGAGGGCGGGCACGGGTCTGGGGGCGGCCACGGGCGCGGAGCCGGTCGCTAGGCCCTGTCGTCAAAATCCCGCCGTCGCCCGAAGGGCGGCCCGCGGCGTCAGGTGCGTGCTCTCGGCGTGCCGGGCCCTGACCCGAGTACTGGACGTACTCGGGTCGGGGCCCGGTGCGTCGAGAGCGCGTGCA